>NZ_JAEKDA010000018.1:0-164960 GCF_016405635.1 Pseudomonas sp. MF6755 | reverse complement strand
GTTTTTGTTGTGAAGTAGACGGGGACCACCGAGATCTAAGCGGAGTGGATCGTCGGCAGCGTCAGATGTGAAGAAGAGACAGGTACGCGCCGCCGTCAACGCACGGCGACTGGCAAAGTCCGCGCGTTCGGCCTCAAGTACATCCAGATACACGCCCTCGCCTTCGGCAAAACGCGTGCGCGCAAACCTGGCCGCCTCACGATTGGCCGCCGCCTCCAGCAGCCGCAGGCCCAAGGTGCTGCCTGCGGCACTGTTGGCCTGGAACGCATCGTCGGTTTCCTGCAAGGCACGCAATACGGTCTGGTCATAGGCGATCAAGGCCGCCTGGGTACGCGACTCGCTGGCGGCGATCCGCGCACGCACGCGTGCGGTGTCCAGCAGCGACCAGCGAATCACCGGTGCGATAAAGTTCGACTGCATGCCCGCATCACCCAGGGAGCCAAGACTACCGGCCAGTAACCCGATGGAGCCCTGCACCTGGATATCCGGATACAAACCGGCGGTTTCCACACCTATTTGTGCGGTCTCAGCCGCCAGCGTGCGTTCAGCCGCAGCAATATCGGCGCGCCGGGCCAACAAGCCGGCCGGGTCGCCCACTTGCAGGGTGCGCAGGTTCAAGGGCTCACGACCGGGCCTGGCCAGCGGCGGCTTGAACCCTTGCGGCGCCTGCCCCAGCAGCACCGCCAAGGCGTTGGTGGAGGTTGCGCGACGCCGCTCAAGATCGGGCGCTACCGCCTCGACATTGCGCAGCAATGCCTCGGCGCGCAGCCGGTCGAACTCGGTGGCGGCGCCGACGCTGACCAGATGCCCCACCAGGCCCAGGCTGTCGCGCTGGCTCTGGCTGATGTCAGCAACCACCGCTTGTTCGGCTTCGATTCCTTGCAGTTCAAACCAGGTGGCGGCGACAGTGGCCGCGACGCTCGCCTGCACACTGCGCAGCAGCGCCTGGCGCGACCCGGCCTGGGCCTGCGCCACCTCAACCGAGCGACGCACGCGGCCAAACAGGTCGATTTCCCAGGCCGCATCCAGGGCCGCGCGGGTGGACTCAACGGAGCGCTGCTCGCCGTATGGCGTCTCGACTTCACTGCGCCGTCGGTGCTCATAACCGAGGGCGGCACCGCCGCTGGGCAAGAACCCCTGCCGGCTTTCGCGCAGCATCGCCTTGGCTTCGTCCAGGCGTGCGGCGGCGATACCGATGTCGTGGTTGGCCGCCAGCGCTTGCTGGATCAATTGGCTGAGTGCCGGCTCGTCGAACACCTGCCACCACTGCGCCTCGACATCGCCGGTACCGAGACCGGCGACGGGTGCACCGAAGCTTGCCGGCCGCTGCGCAGCGGGCAGTACAGGCTCGGAATAATCAGGCCCCACCGAGGCGCAACCGGCCACCAGCAGCAAGGGCAACAGAAACGCTGGATAAGACCGTCTCATGATGCGCGCTCCTCCAACTGCAACTTCGGACTCGAACCCTGACGCTGCACGCGCAGCGCCAGGCTGCGCATCACTACGTAGAACACCGGTGTGAGGAACAGGCCGAACAGCGTCACCCCGAGCATGCCGGCAAACACCGCAACGCCCATGGCGTGACGCATTTCGGCGCCGGCGCCGCTGGCAAATACCAGCGGTACCACACCGGCGATGAACGCCAGGGACGTCATCAGGATCGGCCGCAAACGCAGTTGGCAGGCGTGGATAACCGCCTCCAGCGGGCTGGCGCCTTCGGCTTCAAGACTGCGGGCAAACTCGACGATCAGAATGGCGTTTTTCGCCGCCAGCCCGACCAGTACCACCAGCCCGATCTGCACGAACACGTTGTTGTCGCCATCCACTAGCCACACGCCGATGATCGCGCTGAGCAAGCACATGGGCACGATCAGCAAGACGGCCAAAGGCAGCAGCCAGCTGTTGTACTGCGCGGCGAGGATCAGGTACGCCAGCAACACACACAGCGGGAAAATAAACAGTGCCGATGACCCCGCGAGCTTCTGCTGGTAGGTCAAGTCCGTCCACTCATAGGTCACGCCTTCGGGCAACACCTCTTGCGCCAGGCGCTCCATGAGTGCAACGGCCTGACCCGAACTGACCCCGGGCATCGCCCCACCGGAGATATCCGCCGAAGGGTAGCCGTTGTAATGAATCACGCGGTCGGGGCCGGAACCCGGGGTGACGGTGACAAACGCCGACAACGGCAGCATGTCCCCGGCCGCATTGCGCACTTGCAGGCGGCCGATGGCTTCGGCCTGCATGCGGTGGTCCGCATCGGCCTGGGCAGTAACCTTGTAGGTGCGACCGAACCGGTTGAAGTCGTTGACATACAACGAACCGAGGTACACCTGCAGTGACTCGAACACATCCGCCAGGCGCACGCCCTGGCTCTTGACCTGGGTGCGGTCGATATCGACATTCAGCTGAGGCGCGTTGACGTCCAGGCTGGTCATCAAGCCGGCGATCTGGCCTGACTCGGTGGCTTTGGTCATCAGCAGCTGGGTCTGCTGCACCAATGCGTCAAGCCCCACCCCGCCACGGTCCTCGACCTGCAGCTTGAAGCCCCCGGTGACGCCAAGGCCGGGCACTGGCGGCGGCGGAAACACGCCGAGGAAACCGTCAGGAATGCTCGCGAACTTGGCTTGCAGGCGCCCGGCGATGGCGACTGCGGCCATGTCGGGCGAGGTACGTTCCTTGAACGGATCGAGCATGACGAACATCACCGCAGCATTCGGCACATTAACGAAGCCGTTGACCGACAGCCCAGGGAACGCCACCACGCTTTCGACCCCGGGTTCATCCAGGGCGATTTTCGACATCTGCCGCACCACCGCATCGGTACGATCCAGTGAGGCCGAATTGGGCAATTGGGCGATGCCGACCAGGTAGTACTTGTCTTGCATCGGCACGAAGCCCGCCGGAACGGCGCTGAAGCCGAACCAGGTCAACGCCAGCAACCCGCCATAAGCCACCAATGCCAAACCGCGACGACCGACGACCTTGCGCACCGTGTTGCCATACGCCTGGGGCGCACGCTGAAACGGCCGACCCAGTACCTCCACCAGGTGCGCGGCACGCCCGCGAAGGCTGCGCGGGTCGTGGACCACGGCTGCACCGCGTGGCCGCAGCAACAAGCCGGCCAGCGCCGGGCTGAGGGTCAACGAGTTGACCGCCGAGAGGATCGTGGAAATCGCGATGGTCAGCGCAAATTGCCGATAGAACTCACCTTGCAGGCCACTGAGGAAGGCCGTGGGAATAAACACCGCAGCCAGCACCGAGGTGATCGCAATAATGGGCCCTGTGACCTCGCCCATCGCACGCCGCGCAGCTTGCGTGGGCTCCTCGCCGTTCTCGATATGCCGCTCGACGTTCTCGACCACCACGATGGCATCGTCGACCACGATACCGATCGATAGCACCAGGCCGAACAACGACAAGGTATTGAGGGAAAAACCCATCAGGTGCATGACCGCGAAGGTGCCGATAATCGACACTGGCACGGCCATCAACGGGATCAGCGATGCACGCCAGTTACGCAGGAACACCACCACCACGATGACCACCAGCAGGATCGCTTCCATCAAGGTGATGGCGACGGATTCCAGCGAAGCGCGTACAAACACGGTCGGGTCATAGGCAATCCGCGATACCAGCCCTTCGGGGAAATTGGTCTGCAGACGCTGCATGGTATCGCGCACCGCCTGCGCCACATCGAGCGCATTGGCCCCCGGGCTCTGGATGATTTGCAAGGCCACGGCCGGCTCACCGTCCAACAGGCTGCGCAGCGCGTAGGCATCGGCGCCCATTTCGATACGCGCCACATCGCGCAGGCGCGTCACCTGGCCGTTATCGCCGGTGCGAATGATGATGTCGCCGAACTGCTCCTCATCCGTCAGGCGCCCAAGGGTGTTGACCGTGACTTGGAAGGCCGCACTGGAATCAGGCGCTTGCCCGACGGAGCCGGCCGCCACTTGCACGTTCTGCTCGCGCACTGCGCTAATCACATCGCCGGCGGTCAAGCCACGGGCGGCGATCAAGTCCGGGGCCAGCCACAGCCGCATGCTGTATTCGCCCGCGCCCCACACCAGCACATCGTTGATCCCCGGGAGGCGCGACAGCTCGTCGCGCACCTGCAGGTAGGCATAGTTGGAAATGTACAGCGGGTCATAACGTTTGTCGGGAGACAGCAGGTGGACCACCATGAGGATGTCCGGCGAGGTCTTTTGCGTGACCACGCCGAGGCGCTGCACCTCTTCGGGCAAGCGCGGCAAGGCTCGCGAAACGCGGTTCTGCACCTGGATCTGGGCCATGTCGGCATTGGTGCCCTGAGCGAAGGTTGCAGTCAGGATCATGCGGCCATCGGTGGCCGCTTGCGACGTCATGTACAGCATGCCCTCGACGCCGGTAATCACCTGTTCCAATGGCGCTGCCACCGTCTCGGCAATCACCTGCGGGTTGGCCCCCGGATAAGAAGCGGTGACTTGCACAGTGGGCGGCGTGACTGCGGGGTATTCGCTCAGCGGCAGATGGAAGAAGGCCACGATGCCGCCAATCATCATCAACACCGACAAGACGATGGCGAAGATCGGCCGATCAATGAAAAAGCGTGGGAAGCTCATTGCACGCCCCCCACGGTCAACGGTGCCTCAAGCACCTTGCCCTCGATGCTGGCGGCCAGCGGCGTCACCTGCATGCCGGGGCGCACCAGGCCCTTGACGACAATACGCTCGCCCGGTTGCAAGCCTTGTTCGATCACGCGCAGGCCGTCGGCCATCGGGCCCAGTTCGACCGGGCGGTACTCGGTCTTGTCGCCTTCGCCGACTACCAGCACATAGCGGCGGCCCTGGTCAGTGCCGATGGAATGGTCGGCGATCAACACACGAGGTTGCGCCGCGCCGGTGTCCAGCTTGACCTTGGCGAACAGCCCGGGCGTCAAGCGCCCGTCCGGGTTGTCGACCACCGCACGCACGCGCACGGTGCCGGTCTTGCGGTCGGCCGCGTTGGCCAGAAAGTCCACCCGCCCAGCCCGTGCATAGGTCGCATCGTTGAGCATCGCCACCATGACCTTGGCAGCTTTTTCGCCCTTCGACCCAGCGTGTGCCCGCGTCGCGGCAAGCGAGTGCAGGTAGGTGCGCTCGTCGACATCGAAATACACATGCAACGGGTCGATGGAGACGATAGTCGTCAACGCCGTCACCCCTTGAGTCACGTAGTTGCCTTCGGTAACGAGCGCGCGGTCGATGCGGCCGCTGATGGGCGCGGTGACGCGGGTGTAGCTCAGGTCCAATTGGGCCGCATCCAGTGCGGCTTTGGCGGCCTCCACCTGTGCCCTGCCGGCGTTCAACGAGGCAATGGCGGTATCGAGACGATCACGCGCCACCACCTTCTTGGCGAACAGTTGCTCGGCTCGACCATGTTCGGCCTGGGCGAGCAGCGCGTTGGCCTCGGCCTCACGCAAGCGCGCCTTGGCAGCATTCAACGCCGCCTGGAACCCGCGCGGATCGATCACAAACAACGGGCTACCCTTGGCGACGAATTGGCCTTCGGGCACGCTGACATTTTGCAGATAGCCGCTGACACGCGGGCGCAACTCTACCTGATCAATGGCGGTGAGCGATCCGGTGTACTCGACAAACGGGGTCACCGCTCGCGCAACCACCTCGGCCACTGGCACACCCGGCGGCTTGGCGGCCGCGGCCGGCGGCGCGCTGTCTGTGCATCCGCCCAGCGTCAACACCACGGCCATCGCCCCGGTGATCAGGCTTATTGGTTTGGCGTACATCGTTCACCCTCCTTGGAATTTTCAAGAAAAACCGACACTGAGGGTTTTTATCGGGCTTGCCATATTGGGAAGGTCAAGCGCTGTAAAGCCGATAGGTATGTTTTTGGCTGAAGGGTGTTTGGAGGGGGGCGGCCTGACTGCGGGCGACTATCTAAATGATGCAACGCGATCCAACTGTGGGGCTGGCTTGCCTGCGAAGGCGGCCTGGCAGCTGGCCAGGATATTGGATCAGACTTTGTATATATCCGTTATCCAGGTAACGGCCACTTAGGGTTCCGCCCTGATACCGGGGGGTGGTTACCACATTGGAGCCGAGCCCATCAGGTCCACGCCACCACCAACAACCCCACCCCCAGCACCAGGCACAACGGCGAGTAAACGTACGTATCCAGCCGCGCAAACCTCGAGCCGCCGACCTTCTTGAAAAAACCCACCAGTTCCGAATCCCCAATCGCCCGGGCGAACATCAGCACCGCAATCGCGCTGATGCCCCACTGCAACGCCCCATGGGAAACCGGCGAGAAATACAGCCCGGCGCGCAGGCAAACGAGCAAGGCAATCGCCACCAGGCCCATGGCCACCAGCAAGGTGCCCAGCGCCGACGGCTTGAATGCCGGTCGCGGCCCGCTGGCAAATTCACCCGGCAGTTGCGGAATGGCAGCCAGGCTGCCGAACTTGCCGCCGGCGGCCCAATACAGATGCACCATGCTGATAAAAGTAAAAACCCCGACGACCCATCGTGCTATGACAAAGCTCATGGCGGGCGCTCCCCAAAAAATGTGGGAGTGAGGATAGTCGCCCTGAGATTTTTTGCAGGCATTTCGTCGGCGGCTGATGGTAAAGTGCCGCCCCATGAAACTCGCCCGTACCGATCGCTCGCTCATTGCCTGGATGCTCTACTGCTGCGTCCTGTTCAATGTATTCGCCTGCAGCATTGGTCACGGGCAAATGGTGGGAATGCAGCTCAACGGCATCAGCGGCCAGTTCTGTACCGTAGACCCACGCACCCAGGCGCCCCTGCAAAGCAACTCTACGGATGAGAGCCTGCCAACGCTGTCAAAGGCGTTCGGCTGCCCGTTGTGTTCGTCCGGCGGCATGGGCCCCGCGCTCAACACTCACCTGAATGTGGCGGTCTTGCCACAACCCCACGCACCGCCGGCCGCAGTGGTGCTCGCTGCTGACATTCCTGCCCGCTTCACTTGGCCCACGGCTAACCCGCGTGCGCCACCTGCCTTCGCCTGATCCCTGCGCTTTCTGATCTGCATTGCCCCCCGTTTCCGTGAGGAAGAACCGGCGGCCGTGCGTTGTTTTCAAGCCAAGTTTTCAGGATTCAACCATGAAACATTTACCCCTGTTGGCGGGCCTGTTCGGCTGCCTGCCTGTTTGCGCCTCTGCCATTGAGCTAGCGCCGACCACCATTGAAGGCGAGCAAGGCGTCGAGCCCGGGCTAGCCCTGGACCAATCCAGCGGCATGGCGTCGCGCCTGGGCCTGAGCGTGCGGGAAACCCCGGCATCGGTCGCTATCGCTAATCGCAACGACATCGAGCGCCATGGCGCCAAGACCTTTCGCGACGCGGCTAATACCTTGCCTGGCGTTAACGCCAGCGCGCCGCCCGGGTTTGGTGGTTTTGTCTCGTATCGAGGGTTTACCAGCAGCCAGATTACCCAGATGTTCAACGGTATCAATGTCGCCACGGGCCTGGCGCGGCCAGTGGATGCGTGGATCTATGATCGCGTCGAACTGGTGGGTGGCCCCTCCTCCCTGATCAACGGCGCAGGCTCTGTGGGCGGCTCATTGAACTACGTGACCAAACTGGCCAAGCGTGAAGAACAGACCGTCGAAGGCCAGTTGAACTATGGCAGCTATGACACCGCCGGCATGGCCTTCGGCCTCAATCATGCACTGACCGAGCCTGGCGCCGAGGTGCAGCATTACGCGCGCCTGGATGTGAGCCGCAACACCAACCACAGCTACATCGACCGCGACCAGCGGGATGCCTGGAGCCTGGCGTTTTCCCTGCTCAGCGACTTGACCCCCAACCTGTCCCACACCCTGGCCCTGGAATATCAGGACGAACATGAAGACAGCCCTTACTGGGGCACGCCGGTGCTCAATCCCAAGGCCGGCGAACTGAAGATCGACAAGCACAACCGCTTCAACAACTACAACGTCGCCGACGGCCGTTACGAACAGCGCACGATCTGGGCACGCTCGATCATTGACTACCGGGTAAACGACAGCACCACGCTGAAAAACACCCTCTACCACCTCGACAGCCAGCGCGATTATCGCAACCTGGAGACCTACCAGTACAACGCCGATAACAGCGCGGTGAACCGTTCAACCGCCTATCAGGTGCGGCATCAAGGCGAACAGAACGGCAACCAGTTCGAACTGCGCCATGACACCCGTATCTTCGGCCTCTCCACTACGTGGTCCGGCGGCTTTGAGTACAAGGTCAACAGCACCACCAACAGCCCCCTGAACGTAACGGGCAAAAGTACCGTGAACCCGAACAACTACGACCCGGGGCACTTCTATGACATCCCCGGCACCCGGCCGGGTTTCGTCAAGGACAAGACCAACCAGGTGACCACCAAGGCACTGTTCGTGGAAAACCGCCTGGGGTTGACGGATAAACTCTCGCTGCTGACTGGCCTGCGTTATGACGCCATCGACATGGACGTGACCAACCACCGCGCGATCACCGCCACAAGCCCACGGCACTTCAAGCGCAGCTGGGAACCGGTGACGGGGCGTGTGGGGATGACCTATCAGTTCATCCCCTCGGCCAATGTCTACGTGCAATACAGCACCGCCGTGGAACAGCCTAATACCACCACCCAGGTGTTTGATGTGTCCACCGGCAAGCAGTGGGAGATCGGCAGCAAGTTCGACTACTTGGAAGGGCGTGGTTCCGCCACGGTCGCTGCCTACAAGATCGAACGCAAAGACTTCGCCGTCACCGACCCACTGGACCCGATCAACAGCATCCCGGTGGGTGCACAGTCATCCAAGGGCATCGAGTTGGCCAGTTCACTGCGCATCACGCCTAGATTGCTGGCCGAAGGCAACTTTGCCTGGGTGGCTGCTGAGTACGATGAGTTCAATGAGAAAATCGCCAGCGGCGCCGTGGTCTCGCGCAAGGGCAATACGCCGACCAACGTGCCCAAGCGCGTGGGTAACCTGTGGTTGACCTACGACTTTTCCGAGGATTGGCAAGGTGGCGTGGATGCACGCTATGTCGCCCAGGTGTATGCGGACAATGCCAACACCCAAACGGTACCGGCCTACACGCTGTTCGGTACGTTCCTGCGCTACAAGCTGGACGCGCATACTTCAGTGACCGGCCGCGTGCGCAACTTGACCAATGAGGTGTATGCCGAGTTTGCGCATGTATCGCCAGCTTACTATCTGGGGTCACCGCGGACCTTCGAGGTAGCGGTACAAACGCGATTCTAAATCTGGAATGCAAAAAAACTGTGGGAGGGGGCTTGCTCCCGATGAGGGAGTGTCAGTCAATTTATCTGTGATTGACACTCCGCCATCGGGAGCTAGCCCCCTCCCACATTTTGTTCTGCATTCAGGCTATTTAAGGGCTGACTCAACTTTTTGCGCAACATCATCGGTCAGCCACGCCTTCCACACCTCAGGATGCTCCTTGAGGAACGCCTGGGCCACGTCACGCGGTGCCGTGTGGTTCTCGCTCATCTTCGCCAGGGCTTTGTTCAGCGGCTCGATGGGAAACTCAACCTTCTCGAAGAACTGCGCAATCTGCGGATGTTCCTGCTGGAACGGCGTCGATACGCCAATGCTCAACTTGGATGCCAACGACCGCGTAGGCTTGGGGTCTGGGTTATCCGCATCGGTCAGGGTTTTCCACGCATCCGCATCAAACGGCGGCTCTTCCAACTGGATCAATTTGTATCGCCCCATCAACGGGGTGGGTGACCAGTAGTAGAACAGCACCGGCTTGCCGCGACGGATCGACGAAGCAATCTCCGCATCCAGCGCCGCGCCCGAACCGCTGCGGAAATTCACGTAGCTGTCTTCCAGGCCATAGGCCTTGAGCTTCTGTTTGTTGACCACTTCCGAGGTCCAGCCGATCGGGCTGTTGAGAAAGCGACCCTTGCCCGGAGATTCCGGGTCCTTGAACACGTCTTTGTAGCGCGCCAGGTCCTTTACGCTTTTCAGGTCAGGAGCCAGGGGCTTGAGGTTTTTCGACGGGTCACCCTTGACCACGTATTCCGGCACCCACCAACCCTCAGTTGCGCCCTTGACCGTATCCCCCAGGCCGACCACTTTGCCTTCGGCTTCAGCCTTGACCCACACCGGGCTGCGGCCAGCCCACTCTTCGCCGATCACCTGGATGTCGTTCTTGGCCAGGGCTGTTTCCAGAGTGATGGTGGTGCCGGGCAAGGTGTCGGTGGGCAAGTCGTAGCCCTTCTCGACGATAAAGCGCAGGACTTCGGTGATCAGGCTGCCGCTTTCCCAGTTCAGGTCGGCAAAATGCACCGGTGCCTGTGCGGCCGAAACCGGCAATGACAGGCTCAAGGCCGTCAAGGACGCAGCCAACAGTGATTTCAATCCCTTCATGCTTTGCACCTCGCGTCTCAGCCATGGCGAACGGCTTTGCCGCCAATGCGCGAAGCCTCTGAATAGTTAAGTCAACTCAACTGTAGTAGAGGTTCCGCAAGAGACTGGTACACGAAGCGTTTAACGGTTACTCGCTGGCCTTGAAGGTGACCAGTTCACCCTTGCGCCATTTGGCAGCCTTGCCGGTCACGGCCTTGAGGGTCTTGGTCAGTCCTTCCTGCAACTGCTCATTGGCGGCAAATACCAGCATGACGCTGTGGCCCTCCTTGAACACGATGCCCTGGCCTTCGGCCGAGGAAACAAAGGCGTAATCGCCCAGCCCATACACGGTCAACTTGATATCGCGAAACTTCAGTTCGAACTTGCCACCTTCACGGCTAGGCAAGACAGCCGCACGGAAATGGTCACCCACCTTGAGTTCAAGGCGTGGCTTGTCATCCACGACCATCGCCGTTTCGGTGTCGATCTCGGCGATGTAAATGCCTTCCGGTGTCTGCTCAGTGACGTAGACAAACCGAGATTGAAATTGCTTGACCAACTTTGCGCGCAAATCACCCAGCACGAACAACGCGTGCATGTCCAGATTACTGACTGCCAAGGAAACGCCCCCACATCAAAAAAGCGCTGGCCGCCGAAGCGGGCAACCCAAAAACGGCCGTTACGGCACGATCACACATTTGTTAAAAACTGAAGATAACCCACAAGGCTAGTACAGACAGCCGCAGTGGACCTTAGACAAGGTCATCCGGTAGCACAGCAAATCACAGGTTTAGCGAATCGAGAATACGAGTCGACCAACTTCAGAGAATAACCCAATTAAAAATGCAGTTTTCCGACACGCAAATAAAAAAACACTCGGGCATGGAACCAGTCGCGAACTGCCGACGACAATACTAAAACAGCAACCCGGGTTAAACCACCCGAAACGCCACTGACAGACCAACTAGATCGACAGGAGCTGAGCATGCAGAGACATCAACACGACGCAGCCTCTTTCCACACACGTTCATCATGGTCAGAGGAACGCCAATACTACTGCTTGCTTAACCCTAATGGGTATGCGAATTCGGTTATTTATCAAGTTGTACCGGCTGGAAAGAATTTTTTCCACATTCTTGAAGTGCCCAGCGGCCGGATCAAGGGATTCCGCAGCGATCACAACAAGGCCTGTGAACTGGCCAAGACCCTGGAGGCCAAATTGCAAGCCCTGTGCGACACACTCGTTTCGTCAGCTAGGTGATTTTGCTGCGCCGCCGCCTCTCAACAACTGCCATACTGGCCCGTCCATTGAAGTTTGCCCCCTGCGGGTCAGGTTTCATCAGTGCAGTTACCTTGAAGGGAAGGCTATACGTGACGGAATTTGATATTGGCGAATTTTTTATCCACGGTGATGCCAGGGAAGTAGACGGAGAGTTTCAAGCAGTTATCGTAATGCGTGCCAAGCCACCCTTGACCACCGTCACTACGCATCAGGTAGAGAAGGACCGCTGGTTCAAAACCGTGGACGCCGCTGCCAGTGCCGCGAAGGACGCTGCCAAGGCGCTCAAGGCAGCCGTGGATTCAGGGGCGCTCACCTCCTGACAATCTGATAGAACTCTGCCGCGCCCCAAGCCTCCCATGCATACACACCTGAACTGCATGGAGTACGACATGGACACCACCACCCCCACGCTCGAAACCTTGTTCGATCAACTGGGCCTGGACTCGAGCCAGGAAGCCATCGAGCGCTTTACCGCCGAGCATCGCCTGCCGGATGATGTCAAACTCATCGACGCACCGTTCTGGAGCGAACAACAGGCGAGTTTCCTCAAGGAACAATTGCATGTAGATGCCGAATGGGCGCCTGCGGTGGATGACCTCAACGCACTGTTGCACGAATCGCCCAAGGAATAATTCAGTGCAGGCTGTCTGACTGTTCCATGCGCAACAGCGCTTGCCAGGCAGTCCTGCACTCCTCTGCCTCATCGCGGCTGGCGAAAGCGGTGCCGCGCTGTTCACCGTTGAGCAACACCACCCAGCAGGCTCTCTGGCCCAACGCACGCAAGGTTTCAGGTACGCCACTGCCAATCATCACGGCCACATCGACTTTGTTTTGCATGGAGCTTCTCCGCAGCATTAGTTAGCTTGCTAACAATGTTGGGCATGCTACGGTTTTATTCCAGTTGGAAAAAGCTATCTTCGGTATAGCTTCATTGCATTAACAGCAACAATCCACCGCGCTGGACGCGGCCGGATGCTCTCGCGATGCTGTTGCAGGCGGGGCGGCCGGCTCACTCGCAGGCGCCCCCGCTCACCCGTATCAGGCTTGGCGCTGGTGCTTGTCGATCTGCTCGTGGCGCTCTTGCGCTTCGATGCAGTACTTGGTGGTCGGGCTGATCAACAGGCGCTTGAGGCCGATAGGCTCGCCGCTGTCATCACACCAGCCAAAGGAATCTTCCTTGATGCGTTCCAAGGCACGCTCAAGCTGCGGCAGCATGCGCTGGTCGCGGTCGATGGCATTCACCAGCCAGGTGCGCTCTTCTTCGACGGAAGCAGCGTCAGCCGGGTCAGCCGGGGTATCCAGGCTTTCAATGGCGATGCGGTTCTGTTCAATGCGCTCGTGGTGTTCCACCTTCATGTCTTGCAGCAGCTGCTCGAAAAAAGCGTGCTGTTCGGCATTCATGTAGTCATCCGCCGGCATGGCCAGCAACTTTTCCTTTGTCATTGATTTCTCTATAAAAAATACGTGCATTAAGGCGAATAAGGGAGCGTTCCGGCCGACCTCTGCAGGTCTCGCAAGGGCGCCGTCCATTTCAAGCGCCACCCGGCACTCAATTTACGAGGGGCGGCAGTCTAAGGCCGACTTGAGGGCGCAGCAACTGAAAAGACAGGCATTTTTTCCCAATTAACCCCCAAAGGCACCAGGACGGGCTTGGTGAACGGTCATCGGAGTGCGTTTATAGCAAGAAATTCAGTGTTGTGGAGCTATATAGAAGACAAACGGTTGAAAGTGGCTGATCCCGGACTAAATGTGGGAGGGGGCTTGCTCCCTCCCACATTTGGTTGGTGTTGTCCTTGAAATAGGCTCAACGCTTGAGCTTGCGCTTATTGCGGTACTGGTCAATCACCACCGCCACCACGATGATCAGGCCCTTGATGATGTCCTGGATATACGCATCCACCCCGACGAAGGTAAACCCGCTGGCCATCACACCGAGGATCAGTGCGCCGATCACGGTGCCGGTAATGCGCCCTACCCCGCCCGCCAGGCTGGTGCCGCCGATGACCGCAGCGGCAATCGCGTCCAGCTCATAGGACATGCCCATACCCGCCTGGCCGGTAGCGGCGCGTGCCGACGCCACCACGCCGGCCAGACCTGCCAGCAGACCGGCGATGCTGTAGACGATGATCAAGTGGCGCTTGACGTTGATCCCCGAGGTACGCGCCGCCTGCATATTGCCGCCAATGGCGTAGGTGTACTTGCCGTACTTGGTGTAGCGCAGGGCGATGTGGAAGATCACCGCCACCACCAGGAAGATAATCACCGGCATCGCACCATGGCCGATAGCCGTGTAGGAGTCCGAGAGCATGCTCACCGGCTGGCCTTCGGTGTAATAGCGCGCCAGGCCACGAGCCGAGACCATCATGCCCAGGGTTGCGATAAACGGCGGGATACCCGTGACCGCGATGATGCTGCCATTGATTGCACCTGCCAGCAGTCCCACCCCCAAGCCCATCGCCACCGGGATCCACACCGGCAAGTCGGTCAGCGACGGAAACACCGCCCGGGAAAAATCGGAGGTCTGCGCCAGGCTGGCAGCGATCATCGCCGACAAGGCCAATACGGAGCCTGAAGACAAGTCGATCCCCGTGGTGATGATCACCTGCGTCACACCGATGGCCAGCAGGCCGATGATCGACACCTGCAAAATCATCAGCACCAGGCGCTGGGAGTTCATCAAAAAGCTCTGGTCGCGCACGATCCAGCCGAACAGTTCAAACACCAGGCCGATACCGATCAGCACCAGGAAGATGCTCAGCTCGGTAGGCATGCGTCGACGGTTCTTGACCGGTGCCGTCGCCGGCTTGTTGTCTGTTATTGCGTTCATAACCCATCACCTTCTTATTCTGTAGATCAGTGGACCGCGGTCATACCGGAAGCCAACTGCATGACTTTTTCCTGGGTGGCCTCAGCGCGATCCAGGGTGCCCATCAGCTCACCTTCGTGCATCACCATCACCCGGTCGCTCATGCCGAGCACTTCGGGCAGCTCAGAGGAAATCATGATCACCGCCATGCCTTCGCTGGCGAGGAAGGAGATCAAGCGATAGATCTCAGCCTTGGCACCCACGTCGATACCGCGGGTTGGCTCATCGAGGATCAGCAGGCGTGGTTTGGTCATCAGCCAGCGTGCCAGCAAGGCCTTTTGCTGGTTGCCGCCGGACAAGGTGTCGATGCATTGCTCCAGGGACGGGGTTTTCACCCGCAGCTTCTTGCACATGTCTTCACACAGGACGCGCAGGGCTTTTTGCTGGATAAAGCCGTTGCCCGAATAGTGCGGCAGCACCGCCATCTCCATGTTCTCCAGCACCGACAGGCACGGGAACAGGCCACTGAGCTTGCGGTCCTCGGTCAACAGCGCAAAGCCCTTCTCGATGGCCATGTGCGGGTCGCTGATGCGCACCGCCTTGCCGTCGAGGGTGATTTGCCCGCGGGTGCTTGGGGTGATGCCAAAAATGGTCTCTGCCACGTTGGTGCGCCCCGAGCCCATCAAGCCGGCGATGCCGAGGATCTCCCCGGCGTGCAGGTCGAACGACACGTCCTTGAACACACCGTCCAGGCTCAAGTCGCGCACCGACAGCAGCAGGTCACCAATAGGCGTCTCACGCACCGGGAACAACTGGCTCAACTCACGCCCCACCATCATCGCGATCAGGCTGTCGCTGTTCATGCTGTCGGCACGTTGCAGGCCGATGTACTGCCCGTCACGGAACACCGCCACTTCATCGGCGATGGCAAACACTTCGTTCATTTTGTGCGTGATGTAGACGATGCCTTTGCCCTGGGACTTGAGGTCGGCAATGATCGAAAACAGGTGGGCGACTTCCTTGTCGGTAATGGCCGAGGTCGGTTCATCCATGATCAGGATGTCGGAGTCGTAGGACACGGCCTTGGCAATCTCGACCATCTGCCGTTCGGCGATGCTCAGGTTGCCGACCTGTTCTTCCGGGTCGAGGTTGATGCGCAGGCGCGCCAGCAACTCGGCTGTGCAGCGGTGCATTTCGCGGTGGTTGACCAAGTGCAGGCTGTTGAGCTGCTCGCGGCCGATCCAGATATTCTCGGCGATGCTCATATGGGGCATCAGGTTGAGCTCCTGGTGGATCATCGCGATCCCCGCCTTCTGCGCCGCCAGCGGTGTCTCGAAGGTGATGGGCCTGCCACGCAGGCGGATTTCGCCGGCGTCCGGCTGGTAGATGCCGGCGATGATCTTCATCAGCGTCGACTTGCCCGCACCGTTCTCGCCCATCAACGCCAGTACCGTGCCAGGGCGCACCCGCAGTTGCACATCGTCCAGGGCCACGACGCCGGGAAAGCCTTTGCTGATGTTGAGGATTTCCAGCAGGTAGGGTTCGTCCAGCGCCAGCGGCTGGATGCCCGGGGGCTGCGAGACAGCGGCTTGAGCAAGCATAGGGAGGTACTCCATCTGCAGGGCGATCGTAACCGCCCTGCCGGCTTATTGTTGTTATGTCAGGGCTACTTGAAGTCTTTGACGTTGTCCGGGGTGATCAACTGGAACGGGATGACAATGTTCTGTTCGATCGTCTCGCTCTTCGCCATCTTGCGGGCCGCCTCCAACGAGCCGACTGCCTGGCCCTTGGCGTCCTGGAACACCGACACAGTCATTTCGCCCTTGGTGATCGCATTCAAGCCATCCGGTGTGCCGTCGACACCCGCAATCAATACGCTGCCCGGTTTGGTTCCGGCCGACTTCAACGCCATGGCTGCACCAATGGCCATTTCATCGTTGTTGGCGAGCACCGCATTGAATTCACGGCCCTGGGTCAACCAATCGTTGACCAGGGTCATGCCCTTGTCACGCAACCAGATGCCGGTCTGCTCCTGCTCGATCTTGATGTCTGGGTAGTTGGCCAGGACGGCCTTGATCCCCTTGGTACGGTTGGTAGTGGAGTTGTTCGCCAAGTCGCCCAGCAGGATCACGATCTTGCCCTTGCCACCAAGTTTGTCGGCGACGTACTGCATCTGCAGCTTGCCGGCTTCTTCATCATCGGAAGTCACAGCAGCCACACCTTTGGGCAAGTCTTTCTGGTCAGGCCGACGGTTGACGTACACCAGCGGGATCCCGGCTTCGATCGCCGACTTGCTGATCCGCGCCGTAGACGCCGTGTCCACCGGGTTAACGATGATGGCGTCGACTTTCTGGCTGATAAAGTTCTCGACCTGGCTCAGTTGCTTGACCACGTCGGCGCGGGCGTCCTCGAACTGCAATTGCACCCCATCACCCTTGGGATAGGACTTGGCTTGCTTGTCCATGTACTCACGCACGTTGGTCAAGTAGGTGTCATCGAACTGCGACATACTCACGCCGATCTTCAGATCGGCAGCCATGGCAAAACCGCTGCCCAGTAACATGCACAGGGCCAGCGCAGTAAAACGGATCGGGGTCTTCATGAACGGTCTGTCTCCACTTTCTTGTTGGTTTTCTGGACGTTGCGTTTATCAGGACTCGGCGGGCACACGAACCAACGGCGCGCCTGGAATGCAGCACACCAGCGCGCCTTGGTTTTCGACGCACAGCACATTAAGGAAGGAGAAGTAGAACGGCCGGGCGCGGGGCAGTGCGCGTGGCGCTTGGGCGGGGCGTAAAACTCGCAGTACAGCGTTGAAGATTTTCATCTGACGGTACCTGGTTGTTTTTGATCTTGTTTTTGTCGAGCCGTCCCAACCGTATCCGAGACGTACTTTATGCAACCTGGAAAAGACTGTATTAGAAAATAATTTCCATATCAACCTGTTTTAGAATTTTATTCTATTTTTGTCCAAACCACCTGCTGGCGCTCGGCGCTCAGGCGTGCGGCGTCCAATATACGGGTGGTTTCCAGCGCGTCATAGGCGCTTACAGGCAGCGGCCCCTGGCCTTGCACGGCCACTTGCAACTGCCGATAGAACTGGTTCCAGCAGCCCTTCTCCGACGGCACCCGCTCACGTTCCGGCCCTTGCTCGAACCAGCCCCAGCGTCGGTGCTCCTCAAAGCCCCAATGCTCACCTTCGGTTTTCGGCGATTTGCCGGCCATCAGCGCGTCTTCCTGGCCGTCCAGACCTTCCACGGTGTAGCAACCCAACGTGCCGCTGACCCGAAACCGTGGCGCCTGGCTGTTCTGCAAGGCGCTGCCCCACAGGTGAGAGATCACGCCGTTGGCATGGGTCAGGGAAACAAAGAAGCCGTGGTCCACGGTGGGGTGTTCCGGGGTGTATTGCAGTTGGGCGAACACCTGATCCACCGGGCCGAACAGTTGCAACGCCTGATCCACGAGATGGCTGCCCAGGTCACGCAGCCATCCACCGCCACTGGCATTGCCCACAGCCTGCGGGCTGTAGCGCTCTACGCGGGATTCAAATCGGGTAATGGTGCCCAGGGCGCCGGCGTCGATGAGTTTGCGCAGAGTTAAGTAATCCGAGTCCCAGCGCCGGTTCTGGTAGACGCTGAGCAGCGAGCCTTGGCGCTCGGCAGCGGTGATCAAGGCTTGGGCTTGTTCGGCGTTCGAGGCAAAGGGCTTGTCACTGACCACGGCTACGCCGTGTTCGATGGCTTCGAGGACTAATGCAGGGCGGCCTTTAAGCGTGGTGCAGATGACCAGAGCGTCGACACCGGCTTCGACGATCTGTCCGATGGAGTCAAACGCCTTCACTCCTGGCAGGTCGGAACTCAATTGCTGGCGGCGTTCGGGTGAGCGAGTCACCACCCCGACAAAGGTTGCGCCAGGCAGGGTTGCTATCAGCGGCGCATGAAAAAAGCGCCCGCCGTGGCCGTAGCCGACTAGTCCGATTCGCATGAATCAACTCCTTCTTGAACTGGAAACCCAATCCACATGTGGGAGGGGGCTTGCCCCCTCCCACATTGACCAGGTTCCACCTGTGAAATTGGGGTCAGCCGTAGAACTGCGGGCGATCCGGCAAGCTCACCGGCACAATCTGCCCACTGCCCTGCGCTTCAATACACGCATCCGCCGCTACCGCCGCGGCAAACCCATCCCACGCCGACGGGCCACCGACCTGCCCTGCCCGCACGCTGTCGATAAACGCCTGCAACTCCACGTCATAGGCGCCGATGAAGCGGTCCTTCCAGTCCATCAGGATCGCGTTGGACAGTTTCGCGCCACTGCGCAGTTGCACCTGGGACGGCTCCGGCAATTTGGCGATGCCGGTCTCCCCCACCACTTCGCACTGGATGTCGTAGCCGTATTGGCAGTTCACAAACACTTCCACATCGATACGCGTGCCCTTGGCGGTTTCCAGCAGCACGATCTGCGGATCGCGCAGGTGCGCCAGGGCCTTGCTGGTCTTGCGCGGGAACACCACTTGCACCGACACGTAGTCATCGTTGAGCAGCCAACGCAACACGTCCAACTCGTGGATCAGGGTGTCGGTGATCGCCATGCCCGTGTCGTAGTTCTCGCCCACCGTCGGGTTGCGGTGTGCGCAGTGCAGCATCAACGGTTCGCCGATCTGGCCGCTGTCGATCACTGCCTTGAGGGCGCGATAGCCTTCGTCGTAGGGGCGCATGAAGCCCACTTGCACCAAGCGCTTGCCGTGGGCCACTTCAGCCTCGACGATCTTGCGGCAGCCAGCGGCCGTCACCGCCAGGGGTTTTTCACAGAACACCGGTTTACCGGCGGCGATGGCGGCCAGTACGAACTCTTCGTGGCTCGGACCCCACGACGTCACCAATACCGCTTCGACCTGGGGCGAGTTGATCAATGCATGGCCGTCCGGGTACACCTCGGCATCCAGCTTCAAGTCCGCCACTACCTGGGCGGCCTGCTCAAGGTTGATGTCGGTGACCGCCACCACCTGGCTGTTGAGCAAGGTCTGGCTGCAACGACGGATATGGTCCCGGCCAATGGCGCCCGTACCGATCACTCCAAGCTTCAAAGACATGCAAACACTCCTCTTGTTATTAGTACTGCCGGGCCTTGGCCAGCTGTTCATTGAGTTTTTTTGCCGCGGCGTTGGTGCGTTCACTGGTGGACACCTGCGCTACACCCACCCGCCACCAAGACAGGTAGCCGTGGATCATGGTCTTGGGCAGCACCTTGATATCGATCAGGGTCGAGACGGTCTGCGTGCGCGCATCGGCCAAAGCCGCTTCGAGCTGTTCCACGCTGCTGACCTTGTAGGTCTTGCAGCCATAGGCCGCCGCACTCATGGCGAAATCCACCGGCACCAGGCCGCCGTCGAGCTTGCCGCTCTCGGGGTTGCGGTAGCGGAACTCGGTGCCGAAACTGTCCATGCCATTGCCGATCTGCAGGTTATTGATGCAGCCGAAGGCCATGTTGTCGAGCAGCACCACGTTGATCTTGCGGCGCTCCTGGATCGAGGTGGCCAGCTCCGAATGCAGCATCATGTAAGAGCCATCACCGACCAGCGCGTAGACCTCCTTGGTCGGTTCGGCCAGCTTCACACCCAGGGCGGCGTTGATCTCGTAGCCCATGCACGAATAGCCGTATTCGACGTGGTAGGTGTTGACGCCTTTGCTGCGCCAGGCACGCTGCAAATCGCCGGGCAGGCTGCCAGCGGCGGCGACGATGATTGCGTCGTCAGCCAGGCGGTCATTGAGCACGCCGAGTACACGGCTTTGGGTCAGGCATGAGCCGGTCAGTTCGATGAATTCACGCAGTACACCGCGGTCCAGGTGGTCGTCGACTTCGGGGACGAACGCATCGCCCAGATACTCCACTTGATGCACACGGTCCACTTCGGCGTCGAGTTGCGCCTTGGCGTCAGCGATTTGCTCACCCCAGCCAGAGCGGTAATCGCCCAGCGCATCGGCCAGCGCGTCAAGGGCGACTTTGGCATCTGCCAGCACTTGTAAGCCGTCAAGTTTCAAGGCGTCGCACGGGCTGATATTGAGGTTGAGAAACTTCACCTCGGCATGCTTGAACAGCGATTTGGACGAGGTAGTGAAGTCGGTATAACGGGTGCCGATGCCGATGATCAGGTCCGCCTCGGGCGCCAGCAGGTTGGCCGCCAGGCAGCCGGTCTCGCCGATGCCGCCAACGTTCAGCGGGTGGCTGGAGACCACCGCACTTTTGCCCGCCTGGGTTTCCGCGAAGGGAATGGCAAAGCGCTCGGCAAAGGCTTGCAGCGCCGCGTTCGCACCCGAGTACTTCACCCCGCCGCCGCAAATGATCAGCGGTTTGCGCTTGCCCCGGAAGGCGGCGAGCGCATCGTCAAGCATGGCGCTGGTGGGCGGGCGCCGGTCGATGCGGTGCACGCGCTTTTGCAGGAAGTAGTCGGGATAGTCCCAGGCTTCGGCCTGCACGTCCTGGGGCAAGGCCAGGGTCACCGCGCCGGTTTCCGCCGGGTCGGTGAGCACGCGCATGGCGTGGATCGCTGCGGTCATCAGTTGCTCAGGGCGGTTGATGCGGTCCCAGTATTTGCTCACAGAGCGGAAGGCATCGTTGGTGCTGATGCTCAAGTCGTGGAACTGCTCGATTTGCTGCAACACCGGGTCGGGCTGGCGGCTGGCGTAGACATCGCCAGGCAACAGCAACAACGGGATACGGTTGGCCGTGGCGGTGGCGGCGGCAGTGAGCATATTCGCCGCGCCGGGCCCCACCGACGCCGTGCACGCATAGATCTTGCGGCGCAGGTGCTGCTTGGCAAAGCCGATGGCGGCGTGGGCCATGCCTTGCTCGTTGCGGCCCTGATGCACCACCAGGTCACCGCTGTCCTGCTCCAGGGCCTGGCCGAGCCCCAACACATTGCCGTGGCCAAAAATGGTGAACACCCCGGCGACAAACTTGCTCTGTACGCCGTCGACTTCGATGTATTGGTTATCCAGGAATTTCACCAGGGCCTGGGCCATGGTCAGTCGGGTTGTGCTCATGTCGCGCCCCTTAGAGGTCCAGCAGCCAGCTGTGCTGCGGGTCGTTATGGAAATGCCAGGCGCGCTTGGGGCCGGCCATCACGTTGAGGTAATAAGACTCGTAGCCATACGGCACACTGACCGGGTGATAGCCCTTGGGTACCACCACCAGGTCGCTGTTTTCCACGGCCATGGCCTGGTCGATGCTGCGGTCGTCGGTGTACACGCGCTGGAACACGAAGCCCTGGGGTGGGTTGACCTGGTGGTAGTAGGTCTCCTCCAGAAAGCTCTGGTGCGGCAGGTCGTCGGTGTCGTGCTTGTGCGGCGGGTAGCTGGAGGAATGCCCCGACGGCGTGCGCACTTCCACCACCAGCAGCGAATGGGCCGGCTCGCTGTCAGGCAGGATGTCGCACACATAGCGGGTGTTGGCACCTTTACCACGTACGCTGCGCTTGCACTGCTCAGGGCGGATCAGACGCGGGGCGAAACCCTGGGCGCCCGGCGCAGCGCAAACAGCGATCTGTACGTCGCTCAAGGCGGTGACCTGGGCATCAGTGCCGGGCGGCAGGTAGGCGGCGAACGGTGATTTGTCTTCGAACACCGACTGGCGATCACCGAGGTTCTGCCAACTGAAGCCCGCGCCTTCGATAGTCACCCGACCGCTGAGCAACACCAGGCACAGCTCT
Source organism: Pseudomonas sp. MF6755 (assembly GCF_016405635.1). Classification (NCBI taxonomy): domain Bacteria; kingdom Pseudomonadati; phylum Pseudomonadota; class Gammaproteobacteria; order Pseudomonadales; family Pseudomonadaceae; genus Pseudomonas; species Pseudomonas sp. MF6755. The sequence continues at coordinate 142,827 of NZ_JAEKDA010000018.1, read as the reverse complement.
TGATCGCCCGCGCTGACCGGCAAGGTTTCGCCCAAGCTCAGGCGGTAGGCGGCAAAGCCTACGTACTCCAGGCGCCCGGCTTCCAGGGCGACCATGGTTTGTCCACGTTTGCTGCTTTTGACCAACAAGCTCATCACTCAAGTCCTCTCGCAAAGAAGCGCACGCAAGGTGTCATAACCCTTTTTCGCATAGATATAGCTGGGCGCCACGGCCGGGTCCTGCTCGGCTTCCACCACCAACCAACCTTGGTAGTTAGCCGCGATCAGCACGTCCAGCAGCGGCGCAAAGTCGATATCGCCATCGCCGGGCACGGTGAAGGTGCCGTTGACGATGCAATCGGGGAAGCTCCACATCTGGTTGCGCGCCAGCTGTACCACAGGTTTGCGCACGTCCTTGAAATGCACGTGGCAGACGCGGTCGATATGTTTGCGCAACACCTCAATGGGCTCGCCGCCGCCCATGTAGCAGTGGCCCGAATCGAACAGCAGGCCGACTTCCGGGCCCGTTCGCTTCATAAGCTGGTCAATGTCTTCGGGGGATTCGACGTAAGCGCCCATATGGTGGTGGTAAGCCAGGCGCACGCCCTGGGACAAGGTGAAGCACGCCAGTTCGGTGAGTTTGTCGGCGTAGTCTTGCCAGGCCTGCTCACTGTGAAAACGCGGGCGTTCGATCAGGCGCACGTATGAACCCTGGATCGAGTCGGCGACTTCGCCGTACACCAGCACCGAGGCGCCATTGTGCTTGAGCAGTTCGACATGGCCGGCAATCGCCTCGATTTCCTCGGCCACGGAGCGACGGGCCAGGCGGCTGGAGTACCAGCCGGAGACCAGGGCCAGGTCGTAGGGGCGCAACACGTCGCCAACGCCCTTGGCATCCTTGGGGAATTTACCGTTGAGTTCGAAACCTTCGTAGCCGATGGCCTTGCCTTCGCTCAGGGCCGTGCTCAGCGGGGTTTCACCGCCGAGGGCCGGGAGGTCGTCGTTGCTCCAGGAGATCGGGTTGATGCCAATTCGGATTGCGGGCATGGCTGCACCTTTATTATTTTCAGGTATCACTGAGATCTGCTTTATGTGGGAGGGGGCTTGCTCCCTCCCACATTGGATTGCATTGAACATTTGGAATGTGTGACTAAGTTCGGGAACTGCGCCAGGCATTGATCAGTTGTTCGAAGGTCGCCTGTACTTGCTCAATCAGCGTCTCATCATCCATCTCCCCCGCCATCCACGCCCGGCTCGGTTCCTGGAAGATCGTGCGGCCTACGGCAAACCCGCGGCAGGTGCTGCTTTGACTGGCCTGCTTGAAGCCGTCAGCCAGAAACTCAGGGGACGCATTCAGGCCCAACAGCACCACGCCACGGCAGTACGGGTCGCGCTCCTGAATCAGCTCGTCGAGCTTTTTCCAGTCTTCGGCCGACTGCGCCTCGATCTTCCACCAGGCCGGGTAGATGCCCAGGTTGTACAGGCGCTTGAGGCTGCGATACAGCACGTCGGGGTAAGTGGACGGGTGATCCTTGGGCGGGATGACTTCCAGCAACAGTTCATGCCCACTCACGATGGACGCCTCGTAAACCGCCTTGAGCTGCGCTTCCTGTTCCAGGCGCAGCATCGGCTCGTCATCGGGATGGAATTGCACCAGGCACTTGATGATCTGTTCCTGGGGCCAGGCAATCAGGTTGCTGCCCACCGACCGGCCATGTTCGAACGCCAGGGGCCGTGAGTTCTGCACTTCCACCGGGCGTGCGATCCACCAGCCGCGACCGCTGGCAGCGTTGAGGGCATCCTGGCCGAAGCGTTGGTCGGCGAGCATGCCCACGTCAGCCTCGACGCCCTGCTCGCCGAGTTTGCGCTCCACGCGCTCGATGGCCTGGATAAACAACTGCTTGATCGCGCTGATACGCGCCGGATCCTGGCCGCCTTTTTGCGCCAGGTCCACCAGTTGCCAACGGTGGTCGAAGGCGAACACGAACAGCTGCTTCCAAGCCTTGCGCGGCACCGTGACGCGGTGCAGGCGTTGCAGGGTTGCATCCTGATCCGGCCGGGTGATGGGCACTGGACTGCTGAACAGGTAATCAAGTTCGGCCGGCGTCGGCATGGCGGGGGCGCAGGCGTGGCGCGAGACAACCAGGCCGCCGCAGGCATTGGCCAACTGGCTGCAACGTTCGTCGCTGGCATCGTTGATCCAGCCACTGAGGAAGCCCGACATGAAGGCATCGCCGGCCCCCAGCACATTGAGCACTTCAACGCGCACACCGGGGTAAATCGCCCCGTCCTCCAACCGCGCAGGAATCGCGCCGTGGATGACCGTGCAGCCCTGGGGGCCGAGCTTGACCACCAAAGTTGCCGGGGTCAGTTCACGCACGGTGCGCAGGGCCGTGAGCAGGTCTTCACTGCCGCCAGCGATAAGGAATTCTTCCTCAGTGCCAACGATCAGGTCAAAACGCGGCAGGATTGTCTGCACATGCTGGCTGACATTCTGGTCGGCGACGAAACGGGTTTCGCCATCGGCCTTGCCCGCCAGGCCCCACAGTACCGGGCGGTAGTCGATGTCCAGCACGCGTTTGACGTTGTGCCTGGCGGCGTAGTCCAGGGCCTGGATGCTGGCCTTGTACACGCCGTCGGTGGAGAAATGCGTGCCGGTGATCAGCAGCGCTTTGCTGGAGGCAATAAAGGCTTCGCTGATGTCTTCGGCGCGCAGGGCCATGTCGGCGCAGTTTTCACGGTAGAACACCAAAGGAAAGGTTTCGCGGTCCTTGAGGCCCAACAGCACCAGGGCAGTGAGGCGCTCCGGGTCGACCTTGATGCCGCTGACATCGCAGCCTTCGCGAGCCAGGGATTCCACCAGAAAACGGCCCATATGGTCGTCGCCCACCCGGCTCAGCATCGCCGACTTGAGCCCTAGCCTGGCGGTGCCGAAGGCGATATTGGCGGAGGAACCGCCGAGGTACTTGGCGAAGCTGGACACGTCCTCGAGCCGCGCACCGACTTGCTGCGCATAGAGGTCGACGCCCAGGCGCCCGAGGCAAATCAGATCCAATTGACGCCCACTGGCAAAACGAGTCTGGCCCATGCTGGCTCCTGTTATTTTTATCAGCCTGCGTTGTGCCGCCGTGGCGACGGCAAACGCTCTTGGTGGGAGCAGACTAGAACGTCCAACGGCGGCAATCAATATTTATTCCATAATTATTTTTAGTGGAATATTTTTTCCAATACGTCAGCATAGGGGCAAGCCAACGCTCGTGCATCGTTTCAGCAGGCCACGCGGGCCGTGATGCCGAGGTATTTTTTTGCGCCTACCCTGTAGACTTGCGCCACTCATCAGCGCATCAGACGAACACGCCAGAAGGATTGCCCATGTCTCGCACCGATCCCGAGCCCCCCCTGGAAGAAACTGTCGCCAGCCCGCCGATCAATGCCGAACGCCTGTTGCAGCTGATCACCGACGAATACGAGAGCCTGCCGCGTCAGCTCAAGCGCATTGCCAGCTACATGAGCCAGCAGAGCGACCGGATCATGGTCGACCGCATCAGCGACATTGCCCGCGAGTGCGAAGTGCACCCCTCGGCCATCGTGCGGTTTTCCCAGCGTTTCGGCTTCAGTGGGTTCAGTGAGATGCAGGCGCTGTTTCGCGAGGCGTATACGCACAAGACCACGCCGGTGCAGAACTACCAGCAGCGCATCCGCAGCATGATCGCCAACAAGTCGCAGAAGGCCAGCGGCGGCGACCTGGCGCGCGAATGCGTCAACGCTACCCTCTCGGGCATCGAACGCCTGGGCCTGGAGCTGGACGATAGCGCTTTCGAAAAAGCCGTAGACCTGGTGGTCAATGCCGACAACATCTACGTGGTCGGTGTGCGCCGTTCCTTCGCAGTGGCCGACTACCTGGTCTACAACCTGCAGCACACCAACAAGCGCATCCACCTGATCTCCGGCCTCGGCGGCAGTTACCGCGAGCAGATGCGCAGTGTGCGCGCCAATGACCTGGTGATTGCGATCAGCTTCACGCCCTACGGCAAAGAGACACAGCACTGCCTGCGCATCGCCCAGCATCATCAGGCCAAGACCCTGATCATCACCGACAGCAACCTGTCGCCCCTGGCCAAGCGTGCGAATGCGGTGCTGTTGGTGAATGAAGGCTCCTCGTTTGCCTTCCGCTCATTGAGCGCCACCTTGTGCCTGTGCCAGGCGTTGTTTATTGCGGTGGCGTATCGGTTGGAATTGAAAGTGGATGAGATTCACGAGCAGGTCGGTTTCGACGACTGAGGGGCGCCACCTGTAGGAGCGAGCTTGCTCGCGAAAAAACCAAAGGCACTGCGATCATCCAGGATGCACGCGTTATCGTTAACGATCTTCGCGAGCAGGTTCGCTCCTACAGTAATTGCGCCAGGGCCCGGCCGTGGAAACGGATCTGCGCGAGGGTCAACGCGGTGTAGCCGATAATCACGGCGGGCGGCAACGTCACATCGACACAGAACTTGCCCAGCGGTTGCAAGCTCAGCCCGGCGTTGGCGGCGCGGGCGCAGAAATCCGCCTCTTGCACCCCGGCCGGCAACCACAACACGCAATGCAGCCCGGCCTGCTGGCCACTGACCGTGACGCCCTCCGGCAGGCAGGCGAGCAAGGCATCACGCCGCGCCTGATACGCCTGGCGCGAAGCGCGCAAATGCCGAACGAATGCACCACTGCCAAGAAACTCCACCAGGCCCAACTGATCGGTTGCGCCCACTGAATGCCCGGTCAGTTGCAAGGTGCGCAGCAGTGCCGGGCGCACAACCTTGGGCACCACCATGAAGCCGACCCGCAAGCCCGGAAACAGGTTCTTGTTGAAGCTGCCGCAATAGATCACGCGGTTGTTCGAGTCCAGGGATTTGAGCGCCGCCAGCGGCGCGCTGTTGTAGTTGTACTCGCTGTCATAGTCGTCCTCGACCACCCAGGCATCGGCACGGCTGGCCCAGTCCAGCAACGCCAAGCGGTGCGACACCGACAGGGTCACGCCCAGCGGCGCCTGGTGTGCGGGGGTGACATAGGCCAGCCGTGCGTACTCAGGGAGCCGGGTAGTATCGAGCCCTTCGGCAGTGACCGGGATCGCCTGCACCTGCGCCCCGGCCAGGCTGAACAGCCGTTGCGCCGGTGTGTAGCCGGGGTCCTCGACGCAGGCCGTGTCACCCGGCTGAAGCAGCGTGCGGGCGATCAGGTCGAGGCCATGGCGAATGCCCGTGGTGACGATCACTTCGTCCGCCTCGCAGTGCATGCCGCGATAGCTGCGCAGGTAATCCGCAATCTGTTCACGCAAGGTCGGCAGCCCACCCGGGTGCGCGGCCTCCAGTACGCCGGGGCCTGCCGCCAGCAGCCCGCGGGAGATGCAACGTGCCCAGGCCTTGAGGTCGAACAGGCTGGCATCCGGGCGTCGTGCCACAAAGGGCACGTGGCTTTGTACGCCGGCGTGAGGAGGATCGGGTTCGACCGGTCGGCGCACGGGTTGCGCCGCCGCCGGGGCCGCGATGAATTGCTCGGGGATCACTGCGCACACTCGCGTCCCGGATCCAGCCACGCGTTGCACATAGCCTTCGCCATGCAAACGCTCGAACGCGGCTTCAAGGGTGCCGCGTGACACCTGCCAACGCTCGGCCAGGCTGCGGGTCGACGGCAAACGGCTGCCCGCCGGCAACTGCCGAGTCAGGATCGCACTGCGCAGCGCCTCGTAGGCGCCCTGCTGCTTCCCTACGTCCAGCGTATCGGGGCGCGGCAGGTCAAGGTTGGAGGCGGCTTTTCCTCGGCTCATAGTGGTCCAGTCATTCCAGGCCTAAGTGGTTCTCAGGATTAAACCACAAAGCCGCTAGAGTCCGAGCTCGACTCCTTGCGAAGAAACCCGCCCATGACTCAACGCCTACTCGCACCCTGGTTCTGGCTGACCCTGCTGACGGTCCTGGTGGGCCTGCCGCGTCTCACCCTGGACCTGCACTTACCCGCCATGCCCGCCATGGCCGACTACTTCCAGACCTCAGACAGCCAGTTGCAATTGGTCCTGACCCTGTACACCCTCGGCTCGGCCATTTCCTTGCTGGTCAGCGGCCCGCTCACCGACCGCTTCGGCCGACGCCCGGTGTTACTGGCCGGGCTGACGATGTATGTGCTGGCAACCATCACCTGCGCACTGGCCGACAGCCTGGGCGTGCTGGTCATTGCGCGGCTGTTCCAGGCGCTGGGCGGGTGCTGCACCACGGTGATTGGCCGGGTGATCGTGCGCGATTATTTTGACCGGCATGAGCAGGCGCGCCTGTTGGGGTTGATCTCCATGGCGATGGCCGTGTCGCCCATGGCCGCGCCGGTGCTCGGCAGCGTGTTGTTGCCGCTTTTGGGGTGGCGTGGCTTGTTTGTGTTGCTCGGGGTGGTCGGCAGCGTGCTGTGCCTGGTGGTCCAGCGCCGCTTGCCTGAAACACGCCCGCCGGAAGTAGCCGCTGCACCGCCCGCCAACGTGCTGCGCATTTACAGTCAACTGCTGCGTGATCGCTATTTCCTGCGCTACGCCTTGGCGATTGGCTGCGTGTACAGCACGTACTTTCCGTTTATCAGCGAGTCTTCGGCGTTGCTGCAGCGGGGCTTTGATTTGTCGCCGACTGCCTACGCCCTGGTGTTTGCCGCGACGATCAGCGGCTACATGCTCGGTGCCAACCTGTTCCGACGCCTGGTGGCGCGGTTCGAGGCAGACCGCTTGATCAGCGTCGCCATCGGCCTGAATGTGCTGGGCAGCATCCTGCTCGCCACGGCCACGACACTGATGGCGCAAGAGTGGCTGGCGATTGTATTGCCGATGGTGGTGATCATGGTGTCGGTGGGCCTGACGATGCCTGCCTGCCAGTTGTCTGTGTTGCAGCCTTATGGGGCGATCGCCGGCACGGCGTCGGGGCTGTTCTTTTTTATCCAGATGTTTGTCACGGCGGTGAGCAGTTGGGTCACCGGGCTGCTGTCGGACGGCAGTTCAGCACCGTTGGTGATCATGACATCGCTTGCCAGTGCATTGCTGGTCACCACCTGGCTGATGTTGCGCACAACGAAAAGTGGGAGGGAACAAATTCCCTCCCACTCTTTATCGAGACAGTCTCAGGTTTAGTGCATGAAGATCGCGATCAGGATGATCACCGGAATCGGCACGCCGAGGAACCACAGCAGTAATGAGCGCATGATGCTTTCCTTAAATGAATGGGCCTTGAATTAACGAACGTAGTTTTCGGTTTCGACATACACCACGGCATCCCGGCGGCGACCGCCAAAAGTAGCGGCGAAGCTGGCGAAGAACGCACCGATCAACAGCGCCACGAAGGTCCACAGCGAGGTATAGGCTGCGACTTTTGCGGCAGTGTCAGCAGCCTGCTTGGCCTTGACCTTGGCGTCTTCGATAGCTTTGCGGGCATCGCCGTAGACTTTGTCGATACGCGCTTCGGCATCGGCCTGGCTGAGGTTGGTGCGCTGGCTGATCAACTGGGCCAGGTAGGTACGGTCTTCGGCGGCGAGTTGGCCATCATTGCTCAAGGTACGGGCGAAGATACGACCGACGACAGCGTGAGCGGCGTCGTCGCTGACCGCGGCCGGGCGATCATCGCGGAACAGGCTGTCGACGTAGTAGCCAAAATCACCGCTGTCGGCGCCTTTGGCCACGCTGCCGGCCGCTTGGGTCAGGCCGCTCGCGGCACCCGAAGCAACGCTGGCACCGGCTTTCACACCGCCACTGACCACGCTGCTGACCGAACCGACTACCAGCATCGCGGTGACCAGCGTAGCCACTGCCCAGGCCAGGAAGCCATGGGCGGTGTCGCGAAAGTACACCTCATCGCCATGCATATTGGCCCACTTCACCCGCAACCGGCCGGCGATGTAGCCGCCCAGGCCCGATGCGACAATCTGGGTAAAGGCAAGCCAGACAATCGTGGAAATGCCAAGGCCCTTGGCACTGATGCCGCTGTCGGCCCACGGCGATACCGCCGAAAAGCCCAGGCCGAAGCCCAGCAACACCAGTATCAATGACAAGGCAGCGGCCGCAGCGGCCCCAGCGAATATCGCCCCCCAGGAAACCCCGGAGAGCGTGCTTGACTCTTGCAGCGTGGATGAGGATGTGATCATTGTTTTTTTGCTCCAGGCATGAAAAATGGTGTTACAAGTCTCAAAAAGGACAGTGCAGGCACCATGCCAGTTGAAGCAAAAATTAAAGTCTTTATTTTTCAATAAGTTAATTAAATTGAACTTACTAAAACCATGCAAGTTGCAAGAAATGGCTGTTCCGAGCGGGCGATATGCATTCTCTCAACGAACACAGCTCCATGTGGGAGCAAGCCCCTCCCACACTGGGTCGTGCCAGTCATGAACAGGTAGCAGTTTTGCCAAGATGAAGTTTTATTTAGGAAACATTCAGCAACTTCTTGGCAAAATGCCCTCACTTCTAGTGTGAACGCTCACCAGGTAATCCTATGACCCGCATTTTGACCATCGAGGATGACGCCGTAACGGCCCGCGAGATCGTCGCCGAGCTGAGTAGCCATGGACTGGACGTGGACTGGGTGGACAACGGCCGCGAGGGCCTGGTCCGTGCCGTGAGCGGTGATTACGACCTGATCACCCTCGACCGCATGCTGCCCGAGCTGGATGGCCTGGCCATCGTCACCACCTTGCGCACCATCGGGGTGTCGACGCCGATCCTGATGATCAGCGCCCTCTCCGATGTCGATGAGCGCGTGCGCGGTCTGCGTGCCGGGGGTGATGATTACCTGACCAAGCCGTTCGCTTCCGACGAAATGGCCGCCCGCGTCGAAGTGCTGCTGCGGCGCAAAAGCACGGTCAAGGAATTCGAAACCGCCCTGCGCGTGGCCGACCTGGAACTGAACCTGATCAGCCGCGAAGCCAGCCGTGCCGAGCAGCCGCTGACGCTGTTGCCCACCGAATACAAACTGCTCGAATTCCTGATGCGCAACACCGGGCAGATCCTGTCGAGGATGATGATCTTCGAAGAAGTCTGGGGCTATCACTTTGACCCGGGCACCAACCTGATCGATGTGCACATCGGTCGCCTGCGCAAGAAAATCGACCCCCCGGGCCTCACGCCGCTGATCCGCACGGTACGAGGTTCCGGTTATGTCATTGCTGAACCCCTCTAAAGGCTGGCGCTCTTCCAGCAGTCGGTTGCTGGCGCTGTACAGTTCGTTGTTCGTGGCGTGGAGTTGCATCCTCATGGGGGTGCTGTATTACGAGGTGTCTGGCTACTTGGCCGACTTGTCGCGCCATTCCCTGATGCAGCGCCAACACTTGTTCCAGCGCTTTGAAGGCGAAGAACTGGTGGAAGCGCTGACCACCAGCATGACCTTCGACATGAAAGGCGTAGACGCCTATGGCCTGTTCGATGAGCAATTTCGCCCGTTGAGCGGGCCGATACGCGCAGTGCCGGCTGACTTGCCGATGGATGGCAAGATCCACGCCCTGGCTAATTGCGTCGAGTCCGACGACCCGAAACTACCCAAGGACAGTTGCGACGCCGTCGCCACCCATACCGACGACGGGCGCTGGCTGGTGCTGGTGCGCGCCAACGGCTCGTTATTCGGGGTGACCCGGATCATTTGGCATGCGCTGCTGTGGGCGCTGTCGTTGACCATCATCCCCGGCGCGGCGGGCTGGCACCTGCTGCGCCGTCGCCCATTGCGGCGGATCCGTGGGATCCAGGCCAGCGCCGAAGCCATCGTCGCCGGCGACCTGACACATCGCTTGCCGCTGTCCAACCGTCGTGACGAGCTGGACATGCTCGCCGCTATTGTCAACGCCATGCTCGACCGCATCGAGAAGCTGATGAACGAGGTCAAGGGCGTGTGCGACAACATCGCCCACGACCTACGCACCCCGCTCACCCGCCTGCGCGCGCAGCTTTACCGCATCAAGCAACAAGCCGAGGAAGATTCGGCCCACGCGGTAAAACTCGATGATGCGATAGCCGAAACCGACACCCTGATGGCGCGCTTTCGCGGGCTGCTGCGCATTTCTGAACTGGAAGACCACCAGCGCCGCTCGGGTTTCCTGGTGATGGACCCGCTGCCGCTGCTGCGCGAATTGCACGACTTTTACTTGCCCCTGGCCGAAGAAGGCGAAATGGAACTGGTGCTGCAGGCGCCCGAATCAATGCCGTGGGTTACCGGCGACCGCGCGCTGTTGTTTGAGGCCTTGGCCAACCTGTTGAGCAACTCGATCAAGTTCACCCCGCCTGCCGGCAAAGTCATCCTGCGGGCGGTCAATGATATGGGCAGCACCCGTATCGAAGTGCTTGACTCAGGGCCCGGCATTCCGGCCGCCGAGCGCGCTTCGGTATTCCAGCGCTTCTATCGGGTGGATGAGAGCGATCAGCACGGCGGTTTTGGTCTGGGATTGTCGATTGTGGCAGCGATCATCAACTTGCATGGCTTCAAGCTCGAAGTCGGTACCAGTGAACTGGGCGGCGCCCGCCTGGTGCTGGAGTGCCGTCAGCAGTTGATGCCTGACTAGATCGTCGGGGCACAGAGAACCAAATGTGGGAGGGGGCTTGCCCCCTCCCACATGGGTACCGAGCCATTGAGCGCTACAACACACTCCCCATGGCCTTGATCAACACCGGATCAAATGCATAGATATCCGGCGCGTAGATCAGGCTCCCCTGGCGATCCACCTCCACGGTCCAATACCCCAACAGCACCGGCACCGGCGTGGCCAGCCTGAATTCATGGGTCACACCGGTGGCCAGCAATTCATCAGTGCGGGTGCGTTCGGCCGGGGTCACCAGCAGGTCGCGCAGTAGCAGCGGCTGCTCGACCCTCACGCATCCCGAACTGAACGCCCGCGGCCCCTTGGTAAACAACGGCTGACTGGGGGTGTCGTGCAGGTACACCGAATAGGGGTTGGGAAAACGCATCACAATCTTGCCCAGTGGGTTGCGCGGGCCGGCCTGCTGGCGCAGCAGGATGTTACCGGGGCGCGCCCAATCGACCTGGTCGGGCGACAGCGGGTGGCCTTCGGCGTCGAGCACTTGCAGGTTTTGCTGGCGCAAGTATTCGGGGTTGAGGCGGATGGCCGGGAGTTTGTCCTCGCGCATGATGGTGGGCGGGATGGTCCAGGTGGGGTTGAGGGTCAGCCGGGTGATGCGCGACTTGAGCAACGGTGTCTGACGTTCGGCGCGCCCCACTTGCAGGCGGGTTTGCCACACCGGGATGCCGCTCTGGTACACGCTCAGTTGCGCAGCTGCCACGTTGACCACTACGCCTTCGGGCTCCAGGTCCTGGGCCAGCCAGCGGAAACGCTCCAGGTTGATGCGCAGTTGCTCGCGGCGCATCTGCGGGCTGATATTGAGTTCGGCCACGGTGCCGGCACCGATCACGCCGTCGGCTTGCAGCGAGTGGCTGAGTTGGAACGCCTTCACCGCCTTGACCAACTCGCCCTGGTATTGCTTGCCGTTGCCGCTGGGCAACTTGGTCAGGTAACCGCCACTGTGCAGGCGCCGCGCCAGTTCCGGCACGCGTGGGTCTTCCATCCCCGGGCGCAATAAAGGGCCGTCGGCGACGGGGCCCCAATGGGGCAACGGCTGCTGGCGTACGCCGGCATAGACATTGCGCAGGCTGCGGTATAAATCGGCGCTGGGCCGTGCCTGGTCGAAGGCTTTGGCCATGTCTTGCAGGCCGGTGGCGGCGAACGCCAGCACTTCGGTATTCGGGTCGCGGGTGGGTGGCTGGGAACGCCAGAGCGGTTCGAAGCGTGATTGCTGCAGGCGCCCGTAATGCAAATCCTGCAGGGCTTGCAGGTACTGCTGGCTGGTAGCGATGTCGCTGCACAGCACGTTAGCCGCGGCATCCACCGTGGGCAAGCTATAGTAGGAGGGGTCCAGGCCGTCGTCGGCCAGTATCAGCAACTGGGTTTGCAGTGTTTTGCGGGGTTCTTCAGCCGACCACAGCGGCGCAATGCCCTGCTGCTGGTAAAAGGCCTGCAGGCGCACCAGCGCGGCGGCGTCGATCCGCGGGGCCAACTGGGGGCAGACGCTGGGCAGCTGCGCCAGGGCCTGTTGCACAGGCGCCAGGTCAACCGGCGCCGGCGTGGTTACTGGCAACGGCTCCAGCGGCAGTGCATCTGCCGTGGCGACCAATGGTGCAACGAGCAAGCAAATGCTCAAGTAACATGCGTGTTTTTTGAACAATTGACTTAGCTCCACTCCACAGCGGGGGAATCGACTGTAGATGCTGACTTTTATGCGCCACCTCGGCTTGATCACCGGGAGCCTGGCTTTACTGAGCAATTTTGCGCTCGCCGCCAATAGCCCCCCTCCTTCCTTGTATAGCAGCCTGGCGCGCTCGGCTCCAGAACTCAATCCCACCGTGCTTAAAAGCGCCCTGAGCGCGGTGCAGTGTGCGGTCAATAACGGCGAGGAGCGCTCCGATCGCCTAGCGGTTATTGACTACTCCCAGCCCTCGACCGCCCGTCGGCTGTGGATCTTCGATTTGCGCAAACAAACCCTGGTGCTGCGCGACCTGGTAGCCCACGGTGCCAAGTCCGGGGAAAACTTCGCCACCCAGTTCTCCAATCTCGAGGGCAGCCACCAGTCCAGCCTGGGGTTGTTCCGCACCCAGGAAAGCTACCTCGGCGCCCACGGCTATTCGCTGCGCATGGATGGCCTGGAGCCGGGTTTCAATGACCAGGCCCGCGACCGCGCGATCGTGATTCATGCCGCCGACTACGTCAGCCCGCTGTGGAGCAAGCGCGAAGGTCGGATCGGCCGCAGCCAGGGTTGCCCGGCAGTGCGCCCGCAGGTGGCGCGCCAGGTAGTGGACAAGCTCAAGGACGGGCAGTTCATGTTCTCGTGGTACCCCGACCAGCATTGGTTGAAGTCTTCGACGTACCTCAACTGCAAACCCCAACAGGTGGCGAGTAGTCGTACAATCCGTGGCGGATAGCCTGTCCCCATAGATAAAAGAGAGCGTCGCATGCTTCTACACACCAGCACCTGGATCGAAATCGGGCAATTTCTGGAGCGCAGCCGCACGGTGGTGATCCCCATCGGCTCCAACGAACAGCACGGCCCCACCGGCCTGCTGGGCACCGACTGGATGTGCCCGGAGATCATTGCCCATGAGGCGCAAAAAAACGCTGACATCCTGATCGGCCCGACCTTCAATATCGGCATGGCCCAACACCACCTGGGTTTTCCCGGCACGATCTCCCTGCGCCCTTCCACCTTCATCGCTGCGATTGGCGATTGGGTGCGCTCGCTGGCCGGGCATGGTTTCGAGAAGATCCTGTTTTTGAACGGCCACGGCGGCAATATCGCCACGATTGAAGCGGCGTTCTCCGAACTGTACGCCGAAGCCAGCTATGCTCGCCGCCCGGCCGGGTTCGCGCTGAAGCTGGTGAACTGGTGGGACCTGGAAGGCGTCACCGACCTGGCCCACCGCCAATTCCCGGTGGGCCACGGCAGCCACGCCACGCCGTCGGAAATTGCGATAACGCAGTGGGCTTACCCGCAGTCGATCAAGTCAGCCGACTACTCGCCGCAAATCGCCAACACCGGGCCGATCCGCGAAGCCCTGGACTTCCGCGCACGCTTCCCGGACGGCCGCATGGGCTCGGACCCGGCACTGGCAACGGTAGAGAAAGGCGGTGAGTTGGTGGCGTTGGCGTCGCAGGGGTTGGTCAAGGCGGTCGATAGCTTCAGCAACGAAGCCAAACCTTGAGTCGAATGTTGGCCCCCTCCCACATTTGATTTGTATTGTCTTCCAGAGCGGGCTTACCTGCAGCCCTGAGCCGCCTGCTCAAGTCGCGACGGCTTGATCGCAGAAGCCAGCGGCTTGCGCTCATACAGGAACACCTTGGTGCCGTCCTGTGACTTGTAGGCCTCCAGCACATCATCGGCAGCAATCTTGCTGGTCAACAGCACCTTGGCGTGGCGCGAGTTCTGCGTCACGGTCGAGGTGATGCCGTGCTTTTCCAGCTTGGGCAACACGCATTGCACATAGCCTTCGGGGGTCTTGTCGGTTTGCAGGGTCAGCGACGGGGCATTGGGAGCAGTGATACAACCGGCCAGCAACAAGGAAGCAAAGGCCAGGGCCGGGGCGAAAAAAGAGCGCATACAGATTCCTGAAAATAACAAATAGGGTTTACATCCATTCGCGGGTCAACCTGCGCGAACCAGGGCCTTGAGCGACACATCGAATTGCTTCAGGGCGTCTTGCTGGATATCTCGTTGTTGCTCGATCAGCGCGGCAATCTCAGGCGCCGCCTTGCCGTGTACCCACACCGACGGTACTTGCCTGTCCACCGAGCCCTCAGCTTTGGCGATGTACTGCAGGTTCGCGTCATAAAAGCGTGCGGCAAATCGCGCCTCGACCCGATCGTTACGCTGGGTCAGCAATTGGTTATGGGTATCGAGCACCACCACCACGTCCGGGTGCGCCTGCACCAGGGCATCCAGGCTGCTGTAGACCGTCACCGAGAGAAAAGCGCCTTGCAGCGAATTCATCAACCAGTCGATAGCCAGTTCCGGGTCGGAGCTGTTGACGAACGCCTCACGAATCCGCCCATCCAGGGCATCCTTGGCGCCGTTCAGCGCCATGGCGTGGTAGCGTTCAAGGTAGCTGAGGTTGTCGCGAGTGTTTTCGCTGAACAACACCCCCACCGAACGGTCTCGCTGCAGGGAGTCTACGCTAGCAGCGAGTGGCAGCAAATGGCCTGTACGCAGTTCATCAGCCATTGCCGGGGTGGTCATGACCGCCGTGCCAAGCATCAGGGCCATTAAAGCCAGCGGGATAATCGTCCTCATCGCACATTTCCTTGAGTCGCGTCTCGATGTGCAGATTCTGCGCGCTTGGCGAAAAAACAGAACTTGTGATCCTTGATGGTGACTATCATTTGAACCGATAGTGTCAGGCAGCCCATAAAACCTATAAGGACCCCGCCATGAAGCCCTACCAGAAAACCTTCGACCGCATCCGCGAAGCCGTACTGCCGGAGTTTCGCGAGCGGGTCGCTGATTACCTGGCCGTTTATGAAAAAGTGCTGCTGGACCAAAGCGCCAAAGCCGAGAGACGCTCGGCTAGTGCCCAACAACTGCGCGGCTACCTGCACGGCTTGAATACCACGCGGGTGCTGGGTATGGCGGACTGGGAAGAGCTCGACCGGCGTGTAACCCGAGAGTGGCAGCTAGAGCACAGGCCGTCGCAGGTCGACCCACTCTCGCACTGAGGGCCTTTGCCACTGGCGCTGCGTATACGCCACCAGCTCGGCCGGCACGGCGTCGCCGTTGAGGATGAGACGATTGAGCATCACCGCCAGGTCAACATCGGCAATCGACCACTCCCCGAACAGGTAGTCAGGGTTGCCCCCCAGCAACGCCTGCGCCGCACTGATCAACTTGCCCGCGGCGGCCTGCGCCAGCGGCGACAACGGCGGCATCTGCTGCCCATAGAACACCACCAGCGTCGAGCGCTCCTGGCGAATCGGCAGCAAGTCACTGCGCAGCCATGCCTGAACCTGTCGCGCCCTCGCCCGTTGCTGCAGGTCGGCGGGGTAAACGCTGGTCTCGGGGTAGGCCTGGTCCAGATATTCCGTGATCGCCGAAGACTCAGACAGCGCGAAGCCGCCATCCTCCAGAGTCGGCACGCGATGGGTCAGGGAGCGTTGGATGAAATCCGCCGTCTGGTTTTGTCCAGCGTCCAGGTCCAGGGTGACGGTGTCGAAAGCCAGGCCCTTTTCCCGCAGGGCAACGAACACCGACATGGCGTAGGGGCTGGTGAACAGCGAATCAACGTAGAGGCGCAGCAGGCGTTGGCTCATGGGCAATCTCCAGGGATGAATCCTCACGCTACGAGATCCGGGCCGATAAAGACAATGCAGGGTTTTTATGGGGGCATTCCTGGCGGGAATAGAGCAGATAGTGGCAATATTATGGCTACACGCTGATATTCAAGGACGAACAGCATATGAAACAAGCGGTTGTGGTCATCCACGGCATCGGCGAACAGCGCCCGATGGACACCCTGCGCGGCTTTGTCGAGGCGATGATCCCTACGGATACGCCCGATGACAAACCCCTCTACTGGAGCAAGCCGGATCGGCTGTCGCGCAATTTTGACCTGCGCGTATTGAAGTCATCGGGCCGCACCTCTACGGACTTCTACGAGTACTACTGGGCCCACAAGATGCAGGGCACCAAGCTCGGCCATCTATTGGGTTGGCTGTGGGACATCTTCAAGCGCCCGCGCCGCGACATTCCCGACGCGATTGTGCCGATCTGGCGCAGCACACGCTGGACAGTGATGGTGTTATTGCTGCTGATTGCCAGCGGCACCCTGGCCTCGATCTGGGGCCAATTCACCCCGGACGACAACCCCTTCGCGCTGATCCCGCTGCTGCTGGCCGGCATTGGCCTGGGGCTGCGCTATTCGGCGCTGTCGTACCTGGGAGACGCCGCGCGCTACCTGAGCCCCAACCCGCAGAATGTGATGGTGCGCGAACAGATCCGCGCTGACGGCGTTGAATTGCTGCGTGCCCTGCACAACCAGGGCAACTACGAGCGCATCATCGTCGTCGGCCACAGCCTGGGCAGCGTGATTGCCTACGATATCGTCGGCTACCTATGGCACGAACATCACGACCAGTTGACCCAGTTGACCCCCGGCAACCGTGAGTTGGCGGCTCGTTATGCCAACCGCGAACCGCTGCAGCCGGTGGTCAAGAATGCCCTGCCCACAGCCGGCGCCATGCTGGACGGCAGTTTGGGCAGCACCTTGAAATTTCGCGAGCAACAGGCCGAGGCATTTATCGAACAGCGCGGCCTGGGCAACCCCTGGCGCATCACCGACCTGGTCACCGTGGGTAGCCCGATGGCCCACGCCAGCCTGCTGCTGGGCCGCAGCGTCAGCGATTTCAAGCAGCGCATCGAACGCCGCGAAGCCCCGGCCTGCCCGCCCAACGAAGACACCCAAGGCTACGGCTACAACGCCCGCCAACCACTGATGCTCGGCCAAAAACCCTTCACCCCGTATTACCTGCACCATGCCGCGGCATTTGCGGTGACGCGCTGGACCAACCTCTACTTCCCTGCCCCCTTCGGCCTGTTCGGCGACATCGTCGGCGGCCCGGTCAAGCCGGTGATGGGCAACGGCGTGCTGGACTTGCCGGTGACCGTGGGCAAATACAAAGGCTGGCTCGCCAGATCCTGGCTCAGCCACACCCACTACTGGAGTGAGCGCGGCGGCGCCCAAGGTTATCTCGGCGCTCTGGGCGAGGACGAGCAAGCGATCACCCACGGCCCAAGACCATCAGCCACTGAAGCGCTGCGTTGGGCGATTGACCTTAAGGGGTTGCGGCGTTTTCGTAACGTCGGCGCCAAGCAAAGCCTGGCGCAAGCAGAAGCCTAACCGGAAAAGCCACCCGCTTTTAAGAAGGTATGCTCTTCTTCGGTGGTGACCCTGCCCAACACCGCATTACGATGCGGAAAACGCCCAAACCGCTCGATAATATCGGCATGCTCCTTGGCCCAGTGGTAGGTGTTGGCATCCAACTGCCGGTTGAGGTCGAGGGAGCGCTGCTGGTCCTGTGGATATTCCGAGTGCTCAAACGGCAAATAACAAAACGCACGCAGCTCGGGTTCGATTTGTTGATCCAGCCCGGCGTCCACTATCTGGCGCGCATACAGACGCGCCAGCGGGTCGGTGGCGAACATATGCGCGGTGCCGCGAAAGGCGTTGCGCGGGTATTGGTCCAGCAGGATCAATAACGCCAGCGCGCCGTCGGCCGAGGCCAGCCAACCCTCCAGCTCGCGCCGCGCTGCCTGCATGTGGGTGGCGTGGAAGGTGTCGCGAAAGGCTGCATCGAAGCCCTCGTCCTTGGCGAACCAACGCTTGGGCCCCGCCTGTTTCCAGAACTGGATCACGGCCTCGGCCGATTGTGTGGTCATGCTTGTCATCAGCACCTCGCTAAATGTTATAGGATAACGTCAATTTTTTGCCCGCTTGCGATCCTTACTTATGACTGACGCTACGCCTTTACGCCAACGCCTGCTGTCCATCGATGCCCTGCGCGGCCTGGTAATTCTGTTCATGTTACTGGACCACGTGCGCGAAACCTTCCTGCTGCACCGCCAGGTCAGCGACCCGATGAGCATCGACAGTACCGAGCCTGCACTGTTTGTCAGCCGCACCCTTGCCCATCTCTGTGCGCCGGTGTTTGTGCTGCTCACCGGATTATCGGCGTGGCTCTACGGCCAGAAATATCAGGGCCGCCGTGACGTGTCGGCGTTTTTGTTCAAGCGCGGGCTGTTCCTGGTGGTGCTGGAGTTCACCCTGGTCAATTTCGCCTGGACCTTCCAGTTACCGCCCAGTGTGATCTACATGCAAGTGATCTGGGCGATCGGCATCAGCATGATCGCCCTCGCCGCCTTGATCTGGCTACCTCGTGCATTGCTGATCGCGTTGGCGCTGGTGATCATTGCCGGGCATAACCTGCTCGATGGCGTGCATTTCACTCCGGGATCGGCGTGGCACATCCCGTGGACGATCCTGCATGAACGCAGTTGGATAGAGGTGTCTGAACACCTGCGCCTGCGTACTACCTACCCGGTGCTACCGTGGATCGGTGTGATTGCCCTGGGCTATGGCCTCGGGCCGTGGTTTGCCAAAGCCACGCAGCCGCTCATGCGCCAGCGCTATTTGCTGATCGCGGGTGTGGGGGCTTTGGTGAGCTTTGTATTGTTGCGGGCGGCCAACGGTTATGGCGAGCAGCCTTGGCACGCGTATGACAGTGGGGTGCTGACGGTGATGAGCTTTTTCAACATCACCAAGTACCCGCCGTCGCTGTTGTTCCTGACGCTGACGCTGGGGATCGGGCTGTTGTTATTGCTTGCGTTCGAACGCGCCGGGCAGCAACGCTGGATCGGCGTGCTGGCCGTGTTTGGCGCCGCGCCGATGTTCTTTTACCTGTTGCACCTGTATGTACTGAAAGTGCTGTATGTCGCCTGTGTGGCGTGGTTTGGGCTCAACCACGGCAGCTACTTTGGCTTCGACAGCGTTGGCGCGGTGTGGTTAACCGCGCTGTTGCTGCCGCTGGCCTTGTACCCGCCAGTGCATTGGTTTGCCGGGCTCAAAGCGCGTCGGCGCGACATCGTCTGGCTCAAATACCTCTGACCTGACGCCGCCCCCGCAGTTTGAGCCTCGCTCGGCTCAGGACTCAGGCCAACTCAGCGCGCAGTTGGCGAGCCGCAGTGACCATGTGGATCAATGCCGCTTCCGTTTCCGGCCAACCCCGCGTCTTCAAGCCGCAATCGGGGTTGACCCACAGACGGTTGGCCGGAATCCGCTTGGCGGCCTTGCGCAGCAGGTTGGCCATTTCCGAGGCATCCGGTACCCGTGGCGAGTGGATGTCATACACACCTGGGCCGATGTCGTTCGGGTAAGCGAAGGCTTCGAACGCGTCGAGCAACTCCATATCCGAACGCGAGGTTTCGATGGTAATCACGTCGGCATCCATCGCCGCGATGGACTCGATTACATCGTTGAACTCGCTGTAGCACATATGCGTATGGATCTGGGTTTCGTCACGCACGCCAGAGGCGCACAGGCGGAACACTTCGGTGGCCCAATCCAGATAGTGCTGCCACTGCGCCTGGCGCAACGGCAAGCCCTCACGGAACGCGGCTTCGTCGATCTGCACGATCTTGATGCCGGCGGCTTCCAGGTCCACCACCTCATCACGAATCGCCAGGGCCAATTGCCGGGCTTGCACTTCGCGGCTCACGTCTTCGCGTGGGAACGACCACATCAGCATGGTCACAGGGCCAGTCAGCATGCCCTTCATCACCTTGTCGGTCAGGCCTTGGGCATAGCGGATCCACTCGACCGTCATGGCCTTCGGGCGGCTCAAGTCACCAAAGATCACTGCCGGTTTCACGCAGCGCGAACCGTAGCTCTGTACCCAGCCGAAGCGGGTGAACACATAGCCATCCAGTTGCTCGGCGAAGTACTCGACCATGTCGTTACGCTCGGCCTCACCGTGTACCAGCACATCCAGGCCAAGGTTTTCCTGGACCTCGACGGCGTGCTTGATCTCACTGTGCATGGCTTCGACGTACTCGGCTTCGCTCAACTTGCCGGCCTTGTACGACTGGCGCGCCAGGCGGATCGACGCGGTTTGCGGGAACGAACCGATGGTGGTGGTCGGGAACAACGGCAGGTTCAGGCCGGCCCGTTGTTTCTGGATACGCTGGGCAAACAGTGAGTGACGCTGGCTGTCCTTGGCGCTGATCGCAGCCACTCGGGCTTGCACCGCCGGTTTGTGGATACGCGGCGAAGCGGCACGGGCTGCTTGCACGGCGCGGCTTTCAGCCAAGGCGGCAATAACGTTTGGCGCTTCAGGCTGGTTCACAGCCTGAGCCAGCACCGCCACTTCTTCGCACTTTTGCACGGCAAACGCCAGCCAGCTCTTCAGCTCGGCATCCAGCTTGTCTTCGCGGCCCAGGTCCACCGGGCTATGCAGCAGCGAGCAAGACGGCGCAACCCACAAGCGATCGCCCAACTTCGCATGGGCATGCTGCAAGGTGGCCAGGGCTTTTTCCAGGTCGCAGCGCCACACGTTACGACCGTTGACCACGCCCAGGGACAGCACTTTATACGCCGGCAGGCGGTCGAGGATGGTCGGGTACTGGTCCGGTGCACGCACCAGGTCGATGTGCAGACCGTCCACCGGCAGGTTGGCTGCCAGGCCGAGGTTCTCCTCCAGGCCACCGAAGTAAGTCGCCACCAGCTTTTTCAGCGGGTCACGCTGGATCAGGTTATAGGCACGCTCAAAGGCGTTTTTCCATTCCTGCGGCAAATCGAGCACCAGGATCGGCTCGTCGATCTGCACCCACTCCACGCCCAGGTCCGCCAGGCGCTGGAAGATCTGGCCGTACAGCGGCAACAGGCGCTCGAGCAGGTCGAGCTTGTCGAAATCGCCGCCCTTGGTCTTGCCCAGCCACAGGTAGGTCAGCGGGCCGATGACGACCGGCTTGACGGTGTGGCCGAGGTCACGGGCTTCCTTGACCTCTTCAAACAGTTGGTCCCAACCCAGGTGGAATTGCTGATCGACGCTGAACTCAGGCACCAGATAGTGATAGTTGGTATCGAACCATTTGGTCATCTCCTGGGCGTGGGCACCGCCGCAGCAGTTGTCACTGACGCCACGGGCCATGGCGAACAAGGTGTGCAGCGTGGCCTGGCCATCGGCTGGGCGGAAACGTTCAGGGATTACACCAAACATCAGCGAGTGGGTCAGCACTTGGTCGTACCAGGCGAAATCACCCGCGGGCAACAGCTCAATCCCGGCGTCCTTTTGCAGGGCCCAGTGGGTCTTGCGCAAGTCACGGCCCACGGCACGCAGGCCGGCTTCGTCGAGCTCACCCTTCCAGAACGCTTCCTGCGCTTTTTTCAGTTCACGGTCGCGTCCAATGCGCGGAAATCCAAGAGAATGAGCGACTGCCATGACTTACAACTCCAATAGGTGCGTTTATGGGAGCTATTGTCGACAGACCCTCATAGTGAGACAAACTCATTTTATTCTAGATGATCACAAGATCTACTCATGTTCAGATCAGATGAAACAGTGAACGTACGAACCACGAAATACCCACACACGGCGGCGCCAGCCTCAGTGCTGTGCCTGTCGGCCAAACCATTCCATGACGACAGCACAGCCTGGATGAGAGGCTGCCATCGGTTGCAGGCACAACGCATACACCCCACCCGTTGCCAATGGCTGACCCAAGGGCACCACCAATATGCCCCGGTCAATGGACTCGCTAGCCAACGTCAGGTCTGTCATCGCCACCCCAAGCCCGCGGGCGGCGGCATCCAATGCCAGCTCATCGAGGTTGAAAGGGAGATGCCGGTAATCGTCCAAGGTCCCGGCGCTGTGGGCGGCCAGCCATACGCGCCAGTCATGTTTGTCGACTGAACGATGCAGCAGCGTCTGCCGCAACAGGTCTTCCATTGTGGCCATTGCCCCCAGGCCAGGCGCGCACACCGGCACCAGTTGCTCCTCGAATAACGTCAGGCAGGCCGAGTCGTTCGGCGGCTGGGGCAGGTACTGGATGTAAGCGTCGCTGTCGCTGGCAGGCTCGACGACTTCGGTGGCGACGGTTTCGATCGCCAGGGAGGTATCCGGGTGCAACCGATAAAAATCGCTCAGCCTAGGCAGCAGCCAGCGCACAGCCAATGACACGTGCAGGCGAATGCGGAATGGGCGCTTGTACGGTGAGATCCGGTCTTCCAGCGTCTTCAGTTGCGCCAGGATATTGCGCGCGCTGGCCAGTACCTGCTCACCTTCGGCGGTGAGGCGCAGGCTACGACTGGTGCGGGCCAACAACGGCATGCCGAAATGGCTCTCCAATTGTTGTACCTGGCGACTGACCGCGCTCTGGGTCAGGCACAACGTCTGTGCGGCTTGGGTGAAGCTGCCGCTGTCGCTGACCGCAACCAACGCCTGCAAGCCCTGCAGCGAGGGTACATGACGAACCTTATCCATGCGTTTTCCAAATAGCTGGATGATTTTATAACGTTGGTTGTATCACCCAACCCCCTATAGATTCTAGCCATCGCCTTAAATCATCCATGCGAACAGCGCATGTAACCGAGGTCACCGTGGAAAATATCTGTGGCTGGATAGCCCAAACCGACCCCCTACCCGCCCGCAGCACCTTACAAGGCGCGCAACTGGCAGACTGGCTGGTAATCGGCGCCGGCATCACGGGGCTGTGTGCCGCTCATAGCCTGGCGGAAAAACACCCCGACGCCCGCATCGTCATCGTCGATCGCCAGTGTGCGGCGCAAGGTGCCTCAGCCCGTAACTCGGGGTTTGTGGTGGCCCACGAACATCCGGCCGACAACGAATTGATGGGGCGACCGGGCTACGCCGGCTTTGAGGTGGACACTGCCATCGCCCGAGCCGCCAGCGACGAAGTGCGCCAGCGCATCGCTCGCCACGGCATCCACTGCGACTTTCGCGACAATGGCTACTTCTTCGCCGTGCATGATGCCGACAAGCTCAACCAGGTCGACGCCAAGCTCGCCACCCTGCGCGCCCTCGGTGCGCAGGCGCAGTTCCTGCAAGGCGACGACCTGCGGCACACGCTTGGCACCGCGCACTACCAGGCGGGGATTTGGTGCGGCGCGGGCAACGCCTTGCTGCAACCGGCCAAATACGTGAAGGGCTTGCTGGAGGCATTGCCGGCGAATGTCACCCTGTATGAGAACACCGCCATCACCGGCCTGGAGCGCATGACCAACGGTGCCCTTCGCGCCACAAGCCCTAGCGGGCATATTGAAGCCCGCCAAGTACTGGTGTGCCTGAACGCCTTTATCCCCCGCGTCGGCTTGGACAACAGTGCCACCTTCCCCATGGAACTCAGCGCCAGCCTCACCCGCCCGCTGACGGAAAAAGAATGCGCCGCCGAACCTTGGGGTGTGTTGTCAACACGTCCGCTCGGGGCCACCGTGCGCCTGACCCCAGACCGTCGTGTGATGATCCGCAACACCGCCGAATACCGCACACGCGACTTGTCAAACCGCGACTTGCTTGAGCGCCGTCACCACCATGTGCGGGGCTTGCAATGTCGCTTCCCCTGGCTCACCGAGCAGGACATTCACTACACCTGGACCGGTCACCTGAGCGCATCACGCTCCGGCCAACCCTACTTCGCCCAGGTGCAAAACAACCTGTATGCCATCGCCGGCTGCAACGGCTCCGGCGTCGCGCGAGGCACCTTGTGGGGCCGGTTGTTGGCCGAGTGGGCCAGTGGTGAACGCTCGCCCTTGCTGCAATCGGTCATCCAGCGTGCGCAACCCGGCTGGTTGCCACCGCGCCCCTTGTTCGACCTCGGTGCCCTGCTGCGCATGCGCGTCGAAGCCGTACGCGCCCGTTCAGAAATCTAAAACAAAAAAGGTGAATGCAATGCCCATCAAGCGATTGTCCGTGGCCTTCATGCTCAGCGCATTTTCTGTGGCCAGTCACGCCGCCGAAGACGTGAACATCTCCAACTGGAACGGCTATATCGCCGACGACACTCTCTTGAGCTTTACCCAGGCCACCGGAATCAAGGCCACCTACGACATCCATGACAGCAACGAAGTGCTGGAGTCGAAGCTGATGACGGGCAATACCGGCTACGATGTGGTCAGCCCGTCGAACCATTTTCTGTCGCGCCTGATCAAAGCCGGGGCCATCCAGAAACTGGATCGCAGCCAGTTGCCCAATTGGAAAAACCTCAATCCGGTATTGATGAAAAAACTTGAGGCCAACGACCCCGACAACCAATACGGTTTCCCGTATATGTGGGGCACAGCCGGCATCGGTTACAACGTCGAGAAGATCAAGGCGATTTTCGGCAATACCGATGTGACCCGTTCCTGGAAAATGTTCTTCGATGAGGACACCATCAAGAAGCTCAGCACCTGTGGCGTGGCGATCATCGACAACCCCACGCAGATCCTGCCCATTACCCTCAACTACCTGGGCCTGCCCCACCACAGCCATGAACCGGGCGACTATAAAAAAGCCGAGCAGGCACTGTTGAAGATCCGCCCCTATGTGCAGTATTTCCACGCGTCCAAGTACATCAGCGACCTGGCCAACGGCAACATCTGCGCAGTCATCGGTTTCAACGGCGATGTGGTGCAAGCCGCCACCAGCGCCAAAGAGGCTAAAAACGGTATCGAGATCGCCTACTCCATCCCCGAAGAAGGCACGACGCTATGGCTGGACATGGTCGTAATGCCAAAGGCCGCACCCCATGAAAAGAACGCCTACGCCTACATGAACTACCTGCTGGACCCTAAGGTAATCGCCAACATCAGTAACAGCATCCACTACGCCAACCCCAACAGCGCAGCAGATGAATTCCTCACCCCAGCGGTAAAACAGGACCCGGCGATCTACCCACCGAGCAGTGTGATGGACAAGCTGTTTATCGTCGAAGACCTGCCACCGGCCATAGCCCGGCTGGCGACCCGGCTGTGGACCAAGTTGAAGACCAATACTTAAGCGCATCCTTCGCTGGGCACAATCAATCCGCTGCGATAACAGTGGGTCAAGCGACCGCCAAACTGACGGTACCCATGCGCCCACTCTCACCTCTCGTCGCCCCAACCTGGTTCCCTGCCCCGGGGGGCTCATCCTACTGACGGCCTGTCATACTCACAGGCCAGATTAAACGCGGCGCGCAAAATCCGCCCACTAACCTTTCGATCTGTTCCAAGTGCGGGCACAATGCGTGTCCTTTTTTGGCAGGCACCGCCGCAGGCTCTCAAAAATGATCAAAACGCCGTACTACCTCATCGATAAACAGAAGCTTCTGGTCAATATGCAGAAGATTGCCTACGTGCGCGAACAGTCCGGCGCCAAGGCTTTGCTGGCACTCAAGTGCTTTGCCACCTGGTCGGTGTTCGACCTGATGCAGCAATACATGGACGGCACCACCTCGTCGTCGCTGTACGAGTTGAAGCTCGGTCGCCAGAAATTCGAAGGTGAAGCGCACGCCTACAGCGTGGCCTGGGCCGACGATGAAATCGAAGAGATGCTGGAGAACTGCGACAAGATCATCTTCAACTCCATCAGCCAACTCAAGCGTTTTGCCGAGCGCTCCGAAGGCAAGACCCGTGGCCTGCGTGTGAACCCACAGGTGAGCAGCTCCGACTACCTGCTGGCCGACCCGGCGCGCCCGTTCAGCCGCCTGGGCGAGTGGGACCCGGTGAAGATCGACGGCGTGATCGATCAAATCTCCGGCTTCATGTTCCACAACAACTGCGAAAACGGCGACTTCAGCCTGTTCGACAAGATGCTCGGCACCATCGAGGAGCGCTTCGGTGAGCTGCTGCACAAGGTCAAGTGGGTCAGCCTCGGCGGCGGCATCCACTTTACCGGTGAAGGCTACGCGCTGGATGCATTTTGCGCGCGTTTGAAGGCGTTCTCCGAGAAGTACGGCGTGCAGGTGTACCTGGAACCCGGCGAAGCGGCGATCACCAACAGCGCCTCCCTGGAAGTCACCGTGCTCGACACGCTCTACAACGGCAAGAACCTCGCCGTGGTAGACAGCTCCATCGAAGCCCACCTGCTGGACCTGCTGATCTATCGCCTCAATGCCAAGCTGGCGCCAAGCGAGGGTGAACACACCTACATGGTGTGCGGCAAATCCTGCCTGGCTGGGGACATCTTCGGCGAGTATCAATTCGATCGTCCGCTGGCCATCGGCGATCGGCTGTCGTTCATCGACACCGCGGGCTACACCATGGTCAAGAAAAATTGGTTCAACGGCCTGAAAATGCCGTCCATCGTAGTGAAACAACTCGACGGTACAGTCGAAGTGGTTCGTGAATTTGGTTACGACGACTACCTGTCCAGCCTTTCGTAAGCTGGCGGATATAGGAGAAATAAAGCAATTGAAAAAGAACGTTCTTATCATTGGTGCAGGAGGTGTCGCCAAGGTGGTGGCCCACAAGTGCGCGCAGCACAACGACGAACTCGGTCGTATTGCTATCGCGTCGCGCAACATCTCCAAATGCCAGGCCATCATCGACAGCGTCAAGGCCAAGGGTAGCCTCAAGGTACCCGCCGATATCCAGGCCTTTGCGCTGAACGCCCTGGACGTGGAAGCGACCAAGGCCCTGATCCGCGAGACCGAGTCGCAGATCGTCATCAACGTCGGTTCCGCCTTCCTCAACATGTCGGTACTGCGTGCCTGCATCGATACAGGCGTGGCCTACCTCGACACCGCCATCCACGAAGAGCCGGGCAAGGTCTGCGAGACCCCGCCGTGGTACGGCAACTACGAATGGAACCACCTGCAAGAGTGCAAACAGAAGAACATCACTGCCATCCTTGGCGCGGGCTTCGACCCAGGTGTCGTCAACGCGTACGCCGCGCTGGCGCAGCAACAGCATTTCGACCGCATTGATTCGATCGACATTCTCGACGTCAATGCCGGCTCCCATGGCAAATACTTCGCCACCAATTTCGATCCGGAAATCAACTTCCGCGAATTCACCGGGCAGGTGTGGAGCTGGCAGAACAGCCAGTGGACCAGCAACACCATGTTCGAAGTCAAACGCACCGACGACCTGCCGGTAGTCGGTTCGCAGAACCTCTACCTCACCGGCCACGATGAAGTGCACTCGCTGTCGAAAAACCTCGACGTGCCCAACGTGCGTTTCTGGATGAGCTTCGGCGAACACTACATCAATGTGTTCACCGTGTTGAAGAACCTTGGCCTGCTCTCCGAAAAGCCGGTCAAGACCGCCGAAGGCCTGGAAGTAATTCCGTTGAAAGTGGTCAAGGCCGTGCTGCCCGACCCGTCTTCGCTGGCCCCGGGCTATACCGGCAAGACCTGCATCGGCGACCTGGTCAAAGGCACCAAGAACGGCCAGCCGCACGAGATGTTCATCTACAACGTGGCGTGCCATGAAGAAGCCTTCGCCGAGACCGACAGCCAGGGCATCTCCTACACCGCAGGCGTGCCCCCGGTGGCCGCTGCGCTGCTGGTTGCGCGTGGTGAGTGGGATGTGAAGCACATGGCCAACGTCGAGGAGCTGCCGGCAGAGCCGTTCCTCAAGGCGCTGGATGTGATGGGGTTGCCGACTCGGATCAAAGACGAGCACGGTGATCGTGCCTGGGATGCGATTGCCTGATAGGCGATAGCTGACCGGACAAAAAAATGCGCCCTCAGGGGCGCATTTTTTGTTGGAGCCTATAGAGACTCTTCAGAACAACGAAGCGGGACTACTGCTCAATCGCCCGGCTTGAAGCAACGTCCTGCGGTGGCAGTAACCAATGCCGTGTGGCTGTCCATCCCAGAAAGACTCTCGCGCCATCCTCAGTTGGCGCGTGCTGGGGCAACACTTCGCCGCCGCAAGCCTTGCGCAAGCCACTCATTAGCGGAAGAAATCTCTCTTGAAAGACCACTGGCTGTGTGGCGAAATAAGCCTCGACTGACGCCAAGGCATCTCTGCGCTCACACTCGTCAAGCATCGCCAGGTAGAACACCATCTGGCGCCAGGCATAGGCCGTATTTTTGAGCATTATCAACCGCGCATGATAGTGTTCAATTCGCATCTGATGCCGTTTGCAAACCCACTCAAAACACGCCTGCACCATGCTGCCCAGTCTAGGCTGCAGCAAAACCTTCAACCCAAGCTCTTCAAACAGTAGCGCAAGGTTCTGCGTAGTTAAAATTTGCTGCTGCTCAAGAATGGTGCCGTTGGTAGCCGGGTGCCACGTACCCAGCTCAGCCCCTGCACGCTTTGCGCACAACGTCGCGAAGGCATCGCTTGCAACTCGTGCACGTCGTCGCCCTCTGGCAACAAGGCTCGCCAGCTCATCGGTATCAATGTCGTAATAGCGTGCGTAAAGCGAACCTGCTATCACCCGGCCCGTTCGTCTGGCGGCATCGGCAAACTTATCGGAAAACTTACCCATGAAGATATCTGCAGCAACCTCTTCCACAAAGAGCAGGTCCAGCTCCGCAGTGTCCGCCAGTGTTGAATATTCCTGGAGAAGCTTGTTAGGCAGGATGGCGTATGGGAAAGCAGAAAGCGTCAATGCCGATGACTCAACCAGCGTCTGCTTGGCAGCTCCCGCCACCAGAGCACCGGGCTGGCGGTCGCCTTCAATTACGGCAACCCAAGGCAACTCACTGAGGCCAACCTGACGCTCAAGGTTCAGCAGTAATAACGAACGCCGCCGGCGGAACGCACGATAGGTAGAGGCGTAGACCATTCTAAGCGCTTCGTCGCGCAACCCCGAGCTACTCAGTTGCGCTGTCATTGCGGACAGCACCCGCGCGACGGTATCACCTGAAGTAATCAGCCCATGCTCAATCAACTCGCTAATCGTCCCACTCCGGCATCGCTGAAGACGGCGCAGGATCGCCGCGGGTATGGCTGTGCCCTCACTCAGCCCAAACGCCAATGCCTCCTCAGCGGTGATCGGCGCTGCCAAATCAGCAAAATCCGAGAGACCACTTTGCGCGGGATACGCTGAGAGACGCCTCGCCACAATACGAGCAATGAGGTGATGCTCTGGCCTCGCCACCTGACTAAGTTGATTCGCACGCAACGCAAGGTGAGAGGCTGAATCCGGATCGCCATGCTTTCGCACAAAATCATCGACGATTTGCCGTATGCGACCGACTTGACGCCCGGTGAGCGATTCCGCGTCGCGGGAGCATTGACCAAGTAAAGAAAACAGTTCCTCCACGCGATCCGAAGAGCGCCTGTCGATACCAAGCCGCTTAAAATCCACCTCTAACTCGGCCGCCAGCTCGCGCCACCCACTCGGGTAATTACGGCATGGCCAGCCAGCCACATAGGTCAGGAGGAAATGCGAAACAGCTGAATCATAAAGCGGTAAACGCGTTTCGATCGTCTGTTTCTGCACAACGATCTGAGCCTGGGAAGGCAAGGATGAAAGCAACTGCTTAATCTCGCCAGCGTCCACAATGTGAACCTGCGCTGCTGAGATCGGCAACTGCGTAGAGATCGACGGAAAAAACCGCAGTCGGTCAAAGAAGGGCCCAATCACGTCTATCAGCGCTCGAGCCTGCTCGGTGCGCTGCTGCCCTACTAGCCAAGCTACTGTCAGCAACGCGGCCTCTTCCGGCACATCGACCGCATAATCACAACGGGCTAAACGTGAGTGCAGGGACTCAAGGCCGTCATCCGTGAGATGCCAGGCATTGATATCGAGTCGTTCAAAGCCTGGACGAATACCTGGAATAGAGACGGCCAGTTCACGCTCATACTCCGTCAGCTCTCCACCTGCCGACAGATTGCCGGTAGCAAAGCCCCCCGTAACGACTTCCAGCGTAACCCATGCAGGAATCTCAGCAACCGGTGTGCGCGAGCCATACTCGACGCAGCCTTGCAGCAGGTTCCCAATGACCTGTTGCCAGCGTGAGATACGTCTGCGGGAGTTGAAGCGAGCGACTGGGCCGCAATCCAAATCGTGCGCGAGCAGCGCTTTCGCCAGTTGGAAGACCGCATAACCTGCGTCCATGCTAGTCACTCCGTGTGATCTGGAGGTGTTCCCAGATTGCGTGGTATGTGATGGGTCCGGAGGCTGGATTCGAACCAGCGCCCACCCGGTTAAGAGCCGAGTGTTCTACCGCTGAACTACTCCGGAACAGAGGGCGCATTGTCGAGCAACACCTGAAGAATGTGAAGGGTCATGATCTTCCTTAAGCTTTAACTGACAACGCTGTGCTTTTCTCCCACCTGCATCATCGAATCTGCCTCTGAATGACTACAGGTTTCGTTGTTGCATAGGATGCGGAGGTTCCATATAGACACCAGCGTGGCGTGGCAGAACCCTGCTGGGTCGGTTGACGACCAGAACAGTCTACAACTGTCCACACTCACAGATTACGCCTCCCAGGACCTGACGCTCATCTGCGAAATCGCCAACCACATGGCCTTTGAAAGCGACGGATCGCAGCGCAATGTCGCGCTGGGCATTTGCCGAATGCTAGGAGGCGTGCAGTTGCTGGTGGACAAGGCCCTGAACGTAGCCAACCCAGCCGTTTGACGATCGTTCCAACGCCTGAGATGGACGAGATAAAGCGCCTGAGCTATCTTCGAGCACTCTATCGAAAGCCCGCAACAGGAAGTTACCGCTTGAGCACGCCGCACCTTCGTCCTCTGCGAATTGTCGAAGATATAAGTTCGATTTGACAGCAATATTGCCTTGGAAAGATTTTCCAAGGAACGCTTATAACGGGATCGAATCTTGTCTGCTGGGACGTCATGCCCTCCCATGGAGGTCCTGTAAGCGACCCTGGCGACGTTGATGTCGGTATCTGCCGTAGCGACGTAGTAAACGTAGACCCGATAACCTGCGGCTTTCGCATGTCGCAGCAGCTCAATTTTGCTGCTATCCGACATAACGGTTTCAAAAGTGAAACTCACACGCTCCTCAATCAGAGAAACGCGAATAAAGTCAGATAGAACAGAAGCGATATAGGAATCAACGTGTCGTGAAGGAAAGGTGATCTGACCACCCTCTACAATGAGATCGTCCAACTTGGCAAGTGAGTCAGGAAATTTTAAAAGTAACGTATGGAATCGCTCAAAACACCGACCACCCAATCCGCTCACTCAACAACTCCAACGCCTTCATCCCTGCCAGCGAGTTCCCCGCTGCGTTCAACTCCGGCGACCACACGCACACCGTAAACTGCCCCGGCACTACCGCAACAATCCCGCCACCTACCCCGCTCTTGCCCGGCAACCCCACGCGGTAGGCAAAATTGCCCGCTTCGTCATACAGCCCGCTGGTGGCCATGATCGAGTTCACCTGTTTGGTCTGGCGCGGCGTCAAGATCTGCTCGCCACTGTGAGCACTCACGCCTTCGTTGGCCAGGAAGCTGAAGGCCCGGGCCAGGTCCAGGCAGCTCATCTGCAACGCGCAGTAGTTGAAGTAGCTGTGCAGCACAGCGTCCACATCGTTATGGAAATTGCCGAACGACTTCATCAGGTAGGCCATGGCCGCGTTGCGCGCACCGTGCTGCGCTTCAGAGTCGGCAACCACGCTGTTGACCAGGATCAGCGGGTTGCCCGACAGGCGCCGCACAAAGTCGCGCATCGACAGAATCGGCACCGCAAAGCGCGATTGGTTGATGTCGCAGATCACCAAGGCGCCGGCATTGATAAACGGGTTGCGCGGGCGGCCACGTTCGAATTCCAGTTGCACCATGGAGTTGAACGGCTGCCCCGACGGTTCATGGCCCAGGCGTTCCCAGATGCTTTCGCCGCCGTGGTCGATGGCCTGCACCAGGCTGAAGACCTTGGAGATGCTTTGCACCGAGAACAGCGTGTCGGCGTCACCGGCGCAGTAGGCCGCGCCGTCGTTGCCGTATACGGCGATACCGAGTTGATTGGCGGGTACGTCGGCCAGCGCGGGGATGTAGTCGGCGACTTTGCCGAGGCCGATCAGGGGGCGCACTTCGTCGAGGATCGACTCCAGCAGCGCCTGCATATCTTGTCCTGTCATCGTTGTTTGAATCAGTGAAAAACCAGGCGCGGAGGATACTTCAATGGGCGCGCAAGACCCACACAATCTCTACCACCCGCTCGGCAATCACCACATACGCCAGGATCAACAACAGTTGCAGCGCCAAGTGGTAACGCAACTTGGCCAGGCGCCGAATGCCGTCGCTGATATTCAATAACATCAACAGCGTCGACAGGATAATCAGCCCCCAACCGGCGACGTTGGAGGCAAATACCCCAATGAATAACGCTTGCTGCCCCACCAGCGTATTGGTCCCCGCCGCGAACAACAGCGCGCACACCAGCAGGTTCTTCACGTTGTCGAAAATCTGTGTGCTCAGGTCGTTTTCCAACAACGCCATATACCGTGTCCATAACGTGCGCATGCTTGAGTACCGAGTGGGAAGGCTCGTCAATCAAGGTAGTTCAATTGTGGACGCTGTCGAGTTTGACCAGGCTTAGAAATACGCCACATCCGAGACCTGCTCATCCAGCACATCCTCGGCCAGCGCCCAGGCGCGGTCCCTGGACTCCACCACCAGCAGTGGGTAACCCCAGGCCTTGCCGAACGTGACGGCAAATGGCTTGAGGGCCAGGCGCTTGGCGGCGCTGGGTTCGACCTGGATCATGCCTTTGACATAGGCACGCAGGGCCGCCTTGTGTTTCTTCATCCAGATCGAGGCGTGTTTGCGCTCTTCATGGGAATGCTCGTGATTGTTCTCGTCCACGGCTTTTTCATGCAGCAGCACGAAAGGCTGCTCACGGGCCAACAGGCGCTCGAAGATCAGGAAAGCATCCTCCGGCCCGCCTTCATTGGGCGCGTCAAAGACGATTTTCACCACGGGAAAAGTTGAACTGTCGAGTCGCATGGCCAAGCTCCTTGGATGAGATTAGTTCTCATCATAAAGATCAAGGTGCTAGACGGCATTGCACAGAATAGCCAGAATATTTCGCAAACCAGCCAAGGCAGTCAGCACCATGGTTCATCACCGCCTCGACCAACACGACCCCAGCCGGGTTCGCGACGCCGCTGCGATCCCGCGCCCGGTGGTTGCCGTGGGAGCCTCGAGTACCTCCGAGCGCTGGGAACATACGCCGCACCACCATCAGCACGGGCAACTGATCTACACCTTGCGCGGGGTGGTGCATTGTGTGATCGAGGCCGGCATCTGGATCGTGCCGCCGCAGTGCGCATTGTGGATCCCTGGCGGCGTGTCCCACGCGGCACGGGGTGCCGGCGAGGCGGACGTGTATTGCTTGTTGATCGATCCAGACGCCGCCAGCGCCCTGCCCCAACAATGTTGCACCCTGTCGGTGTCGCCACTGCTGCACGCGTTGATCGGCAAGGCTGTCAGCTTCCCGCAACTCTATGACGAAGACGGCGCCCAGGGTCGACTGGTGGCGACATTGCTGGATGAACTGGCCGAGGCGCCGATCGAAGCCCTGCATTTGCCGATACCTAAAGACCCCCGCTTGACGCGACTGGCCGATAGCTTGCTGGCCAACCCCGGCGACAAATCCACCTTGAGCGAGTGGGCCGTGCGCATCGGCATGAGCGAACGCAGCATGACTCGCCTGCTGCTGGAGCAGATCGGTTTGAGCTTCGGTCGCTGGCGCCGGCAGCTGCATGTGATCCTCTCACTGCAACGCATGGCCAACGGCGAAAGCGTGCAGACCGTGGCGCTGGACCTGGGCTATGAAAATGCCAGCGGCTTTATCACCATGTTCCGCAAAGCGATGGGCCAACCGCCGGCGCGCTACCTGGCGGACCGCATGGGCGCACCCCATCATGAAGCGCAACCCGGTATCGCAATGCGTGAGACCACTGATTAAATGCAAATTACTGATATTTAGTAAAACTATTCATTTTATTTTTTAATAATTAGGTTAGAACCAATCGGCATTTTACAGGCTTGGCCGCTGGCCCTACTTTCACGCTTACGGACCGACCCCCTGCCCGGTGGAGGCTTGTTTACCGACCTCGACAAGGACCTGACCATGAGCATTGAATTCATCGGCTATATCGGCGGCCACCACGCCTCGGAAATCCACCCTCGCAGCGGCCCGAGCCTGCAACCGGACTACGTCGAAAGCGTAGCGCGGGCTCACGAAGCGGCGGGGTTCGACCGCGCCTTGGTAGCCTTCCACTCCAATAGTCCGGACAGCACGCTGATCGCGGCCCATGCGGCCAGCGTCACCACCACACTGCAATTTCTTATCGCCCACCGCCCAGGGTTTGCCCAACCCACATTGGCTGCGCGCCAGTTCGCTACGCTGGATGTGTTCAACGGTGGGCGTACCGCCGTGCACATCATCACCGGTGGCGATGACAAGGAACTGCGTGGGGATGGCAGCCATATCGGCAAGGACGAACGCTATGCGCGCACCGACGAATACCTGAGCGTCGTGCGCCAGGAATGGACCAGTGAGCAGCCTTTCGATTTTTCCGGCACTTACTACCAGGTGGAAGGCGCGCACTCCACGGTGAAGTCGCCGCAACAGCCGCATATCCCGCTGTATTTCGGCGGTTCTTCAGCAGCGGCGATTGCCGTGGCCGGCAAGCACGCGGATGTATATGCACTGTGGGGTGAAACCTATGAACAAGTGCGCGAAGTGGTGACCCAGGTGCGTGCCGAAGCCGCCAGGCATGGGCGCACGATTCGCTTCAGCCTGTCGTTGCGGCCGATCCTCGCCGACACCGAGGAACTGGCATGGCAGCGTGCCGAGCAGATTTTGCAGCAAGCCACGGCACTGGCCGAGAAGAGTGGCTTTGTGCGCCGCGAACCGCCGAATGAAGGCTCGCGGCGGTTGCTGGCAGCGGCGGCGCAGGGGTCGCGGCTGGATAAGCGCCTGTGGACCGGGATTGCCGGGCTGCTCGGGGCGCAGGGTAATTCCACCTCGCTGGTGGGCACCGCTGAGCAGGTCGCGCAAGCGCTGTTGGATTACTACGATTTGGGGATTACTACTTTCCTGATTCGTGGGTTTGACCCGCTCAATGATGCGATTGACTACGGCAAGAAGCTGATTCCCCTCACCCGCCAGTTGGTCGCCGAACGGGAGCAGGCTCAACAAGTGGCTTAAGAACACAGCAGGTCGAAAAATGTGGGAGGGGGCTTTCCCCCTCCCACATTTGCTTTGCTGTGAATTCAGGATCAGTTTTTGTAGTCGGTATCGGTACGCTCCAACTGGCGCACCAACGCATTCCAATGCCGCGCCACGCCCGGCCCTTCCCCATTGCTGAACACCTTGGCCTGCTGCTCGACCTTGGCCACCACCTCTGCCGGCGGAAAGATCAACTCGGCATTCCCCGCCGCCTGCGCGGCGATCTGGATATTGCAGGCCCGCTCCAGGCTTTGCAGTTGCTGGAAGGCGTGCTCGACACTGACGCCTGCGGTCAACAAGCCATGGTTACGCAAGATCATCACGCTCTTGTCGCCCAGGTCGGCCACCAGACGCTCCCGTTCGTCCAGGTCCAGGGCCACGCCTTCGTAACCGTGATAGGCCACGCGCCCCGAGAATGCGATGGCATGCTGGGAAATCGGCAGCAAGCCGTCCTTCTGCGCCGACACCGCAATGCCGTCGCGGGTATGGGTGTGCAGCACCGCTTGCAAGTCATGGCGTGCGCCGTGGATGGCGCTGTGGATCACGTAGCCGGCGTAGTTGATCCCCAGGCCAGTGGGGTCGTCGACGAGGGTGCCGTCGAGGTCGACCTTGACCAGATTGGAGGCAGTAATTTCATCGAACAACAACCCGAAGCCGTTGATCAGGAAATGCTCGTCGGGGCCCGGTACACGGGCGGAAAAGTGGGTGTAGATGTGATCGGTCCACTTGTACAAGGCCGCCAAGCGGTAGGCGGCGGCCAGTTTTACGCGCACCTCCCATTCCTCTGGCGTGACGCGCTGGCGGACGGTATTGGAAACACTGGATAGCGAGGTGACGCTGCTCATGGCAAATCTTCCTGGATGGCCTTAAGGACTCCAGGCCAGCCTAGGGGAAGCAAAAAAATAATAAAAAGCACATTTTAATCTAAGCTAATTATTATTTTTTTTCATATCACGCCACCTTGCGTATCTTGTGCAAAGAATCTGCCACCCACTGACCAAACGCATCCACCGGCCCTTGCAGGTTGCCGAGAAAATGCGGGTAGATCAGCCAGAGATCCATCACCGGCTTGAAGTCCTTGAGCGGCATCGCCGCCAGTTGCTCGCGATGGGCACTGCGCTCCAGCAACGGGCGCGGCACCAGGCCAAGGCCCAGTCCATCCGCCACCAAACCCAATTGCAGTTCGGTGCCGAAGGTTTCCAGGTTCACCCGCAACACCAGGCCCTGGTCAGACAAGGTGCGCTGCAACCCGGCACGAAAGCCGCAACCGTCCGGGTTGAGGATCCAGCCGTTCTGGTACACATCCGCCAGCTTGCACGGCTTCTTCGGCAGTTGCGCCTTGGCACAGACCACCACCAGCTCCATCTTGCCAATGGACTCACCGACGATGTTGTCGGGGAAGATCTTGCCTGCCGGAAACAACGCCACCGCCGCATCCAGCTCGCCGCGTTCGATCTTGCCGACCAATTGGCTGCCCCAGCCGGTGGCGACCTGGGCGCGCAGGTCGGTGTATTCAGTGCGCAAGTGCTTGAGCGCGTCCAGCAGGACTACATCGCCGATGGTCTGCGGTACGCCCAGACGCAACACGCCGGTGGGCGGCGCATCGGTGGCCACCAGTTCGCGCAGGGCGTCCATCTCGCGCAGGATCAGCCGGCACTGCTCATAGACGCGGGTGCCGATGAGCGTCGGCTTGAGAGGCTTGGTGTTGCGATCGAACAGCTCGACCCCCAGCGCCTGCTCAAAGTTCTGCACGCGGCGGGTGATGGCCGGCTGGGTCAGTTGCAACGACTCGGCGGCGTGGCTGATGGACTGGCAACGAATCACTTCGACAAAGGCATCGATATCGTCAATTTTCATTTGGCCCGCACATAGAGAACAGTCATTAAGATGTGCGTGAAGCATAGTTGCCGCACACCGGTCTGGATAGCCCGTGCTGTGATCGATAACGTCTAACGCTATTCATACCCGTTCTAAATTACCTTCGGCTATAAGCTAATCATTAAAAAATAGCATATTAACTATAAACATTATGC
Organism: Pseudomonas sp. MF6755; assembly: GCF_016405635.1. Lineage (NCBI taxonomy): Bacteria > Pseudomonadati > Pseudomonadota > Gammaproteobacteria > Pseudomonadales > Pseudomonadaceae > Pseudomonas > Pseudomonas sp. MF6755. The sequence goes on along the minus strand of NZ_JAEKDA010000018.1, from coordinate 105,645 downwards.
TTATATGAGCTTATCAAAACAGCCCGATGGAATGGTCATGACCCAGGCCCGACACCCCGAGAGACTCAGAGCCTTCATAGGCGCCCTGGCGGAATTGATCGACGCCAACCCGCGTGAAGGCGACCTGCTACACCGTGGCGGCAAGCTGCTGGCGCAACTGGTCAGCCATGATGACTGGCTCCCCGACGAATTCGCCCAGCCCAACCCCGAGCGTTACCAGCAATTTCTGCTGCATGCCGATTCGCGCCAGCGTTTCAGCCTTGTCAGCTTTGTGTGGGGGCCGGGGCAAAGCACGCCGATTCATGACCATCGGGTGTGGGGCCTGATCGGCATGTTGCGCGGCTCGGAGTTTTCCCAAGGCTTTGCCCGTGCGCCAGATGGCAGCCTGTTGGCCGAAGGCAAGCCCATTCAACTGCTGCCGGGCCAGGTCGAGGCGGTGTCGCCCAAGATTGGCGATATTCATCAGGTCAGCAATGCCCACAGCGATCAGGTATCCATCAGCATTCATGTGTACGGCGCCAATATCGGTGCGGTGCGCCGTGCGGTGTATCAGCCCGACGGCAGCGAAAAACAGTTTATCTCTGGTTATTCGAACGCCTATCTCCCGAACATCTGGGACTTGTCCAAAGAAAAGAGCCCTGCCCTATGACCACCGTATCGACCCGCAGCTTTGCCCAGATTCGCCAGGCCCTGTTGGACCATGAAGAAGTCGCGCTGATCGACGTGCGCGAGGAAGCGCCGTTTGCCGAAGCCCACCCGCTGTTCGCCGCCAATATCCCGCTGTCCAAGCTGGAACTGGAGGTGTATTCGCGCATTCCACGCCGCGATACCCAGGTCACCCTGTACGACAACGGTGAAGGGCTGGCCAGCCGCGCCGCCGAACGCTTGGTTGCGCTGGGCTATACCCAGGTGAGTCTGCTTGAGGGTGGGCTGGACGGCTGGCGCCAGGCGGGTGGTGAGCTGTTTATCGACGTCAACGTACCGAGCAAGGCCTTTGGCGAACTGGTGGAGAGCCAGCGCCATACGCCGTCCCTGGCCGCCGAGGAAGTCCAGGCCCTGCTCGACAGCCAGGCCGATGTGGTGGTGCTCGACGCCCGCCGTTTCGACGAATACCAGACCATGAGCATTCCCACCGGCATCAGCGTGCCAGGGGCCGAGTTGGTGTTGCGCGCCCGTGAGCTGGCACCGGACCCGGCCACGCGCATTATTGTCAACTGCGCCGGGCGCACCCGCAGCATTATTGGCACCCAGTCGTTGATCAATGCCGGCGTAGCCAACCCGGTGGCAGCGTTGCGCAACGGCACCATCGGCTGGACCTTGGCCGGGCAAAAACTTGCCCATGGGCAAGCACGCCGTTTTGCGCCGACCTCGGAAAAACATCGCCAACGTGCCGCCGCAGATGCACGCCGTGTGGCCGACAAGGCCCGCGTCGGCCGCGCCACCCTCAATGATCTGCACAGCTGGCAGCAAGACACGACGCGTACCACCTACCTGTTCGATGTGCGCACCCTGGAAGAATTCGAAGCCGGCCACTTGCCCGGCGCACGCTCCACACCGGGCGGGCAACTGGTGCAAGAGACCGATCACGTTGCCAGCGTACGCGGGGCGCGCCTGGTGCTGGTGGATGACGACGGCGTGCGCGCCAATATGTCTGCGTCCTGGCTGGCCCAATTGGGTTGGCAGGTGCACGTGCTGGACGACCTGCAAGCGGCGCATTTCAGCGAACGCGGTGCGTGGGTCGCGCCGGTGCCCCCGCCGCCCCAGGCCGAACTGATCAGCCCCCATACCCTCGCCGACTGGCTCGGCCACGGCGACACTGTGGTGCTGGACTTCACCGCCAGCGCCAATTACGTCAAACGCCATATCCCCGGTGCCTGGTGGGCCCTGCGCGCGCAATTGCCCCAGGCCTTGGCCAAGGTGCCGAGTGCCCAGCGTTACGTACTGACCTGTGGCAGCAGCCAGTTGGCGCGCCTGGCGGTGGCCGAAGTCGAAGCCCTGACCGGCAAGCAGGTGTTCCTGTTGCAGGACGGCACCGCCGGCTGGATCGCCGCGCAACTGCCGCTGGAAGAAGGTGAGACCCACCTGGCCTCCCCGCGTATCGACCGCTACCGCCGCCCCTACGAGGGCACCGACAACCCACGGGAAGCCATGCAGGCTTATCTGGATTGGGAATTCGGCCTGGTCGCGCAGCTGGCCCGCGACGGCACCCATGGTTTCTATGTGATCTGACTCATTGCTGCACCGTTCCCCGGAAATCCGACCCCTTCTCCAGGCGGAGGTATCTCCCTTTACTCAACGCCTGGAGTTTGCCCCATGCTGTACGCCACCCCATTCAAACGCCTGCTGCTGGGCACTGCCCTGGCCCTCGGCCTGTTTTCCAGCGTCCAAGCCGCCGACCTGCAACCGCTGCGCGTGGCCAACCAGAAATCCACGATCAAGGCGCTGCTGGAAGCCTCTGGCGAAACCCAGAACGTCCCCTACGAAATCAAGTGGTCGGAATTCCCCTCCGCCTCGCCGCTGGGCGAAGCGCTGAATGCCGGCGCCGTGGATGTCGGCGCCCTGGGTGACGCACCGTATGTGTTCGCCCTGGGTGCCGGCGCGTCGCTCAAAGTGATCAGCATCATCCATGCGCAAGGGCGTAATACCACCGCGCTGCTGGTACCCAAGGACTCACCGATAAAGACCGCAGCCGACCTCAAGGGCAAGAAAATCGTCACCGGCCGCGGCTCCATCGGGCACTACCTGGCGATCAAGGCCCTGAACGATGCCGGCCTGAGCACCCAGGATGTGCACTTCATCTTCCTGCTACCCGCCGAATCGCGGCTGGTACTGGACAACGGCACGGCAGATGCCTGGGCGACATGGGACCCGTACACCACCGTGGTCACCTCACAGAGCAACGCCCGCGTATTGGTCAGCGGCAAAAACCTGTTGAGCAATCACCTGTACTTCGCCGCCACCCGCCAGGCCATTGCCGACAAGCGCGTGCAACTGGACGACTTTGTCGCACGGGTTGACCGCGCCTACGCCTGGGCCAACAGCCACCCCGATGAATACGCCGCCGCCCAGGCCAGGATCACCGGCTTGCCGTTGGCCGTGCACATCGAAGTGGCCAAGGACACCCATCTGTCCCCGGTCGCAATAGACGACACGGTGATCCACGGCCTGCAAGCCACCGCCGACACCTATGTCAAAGAAGGACTGCTGAGCAAGCACATCGACGTCTCCCAGGGCTTCGACGAAAGCTTCAACGCCAAGCGTACCCGCCTCGACCAAGCCTCGCGCTAAGGAGCAGAACATGAGCAAGCCACGCCAATTGAAACTCGGTGCCATGGTCCACGGTGTCGGCCACGGCTGGGGCGAATGGCGCCACCCGCAGGCGCAACCCAACGCCAGTACCGACTTCGGTTTCTACAAGCAGCAGACCGAACTGGCCGAAGCGGCGCGCTTTGATTTCGTGTTTATTGCCGACAGCCTGCATATCCACGCCAAGTCCAGCCCCCATTACCTCAACCGCTTCGAGCCACTGACCATTCTGTCGGCCCTGGCCGCACTGACGACGAACATCGGCCTGGTCGCCACCGTGACCGTCAGCTACACCGAGCCCTATCAGGTGGCACGCCAGTTCGCCTCGCTGGACCACATCAGCGGCGGCCGCGCCGGCTGGAACGTGGTCACCTCATGGCTCAGTGGCACGGCGGATAACTTCGGTAAAGCCGAACACCCGCCCCATGCAGTGCGCTACCGCATCGCCAAGGAACACTTGAATGTGGTCAAGGGCCTGTGGGACTCCTGGGAAGACGACGCCTTTGCCTACAACAAGCACAGTGGCGAATTCTTCACCCCCGGCAAGTTGCATCCGCTTAACCACAAGGGCGAATTCTTTTCGGTCAAAGGCCCGCTGAATATCGCGCGTTCACGCCAAGGCCAACCGGCGATCTTCCAGGCCGGCACCTCGGAGGATGGGCGTAACTTTGCCGCTGAACACGCCGATGCGATTTTCGTGCATGTGGAGCACATCGATGAGGCCAAGGCCTACAGCGCCGACTTGAAGCGCCGCGCCAGCGGCTTTGGCCGCGACGCCGACAGCCTGTCGATCCTGCCGGGTATCCGCCCGATTGTCGGGCGCGATGCCGCCGAAGTGGAAAGCCGCTACCAGCAAGCGGTGGCGCTGGTCACCGTGGAGGACGCCATCGTCGCCCTCGGCCGGCCGTTCAATGACCATGATTTCAGCCAGTACCCGCTGGATGCGCCCTTCCCCGAACTCGGCGACCTGGGCTCCAATAGCCAGAAAGGCGGCTCCGAGCGCATCAAGCAATTGGCCCGGGAGGAAGGCTTGACCCTGCGCGAAGTAGCCTTGCGCTTTTCGCGACCCAAGCGCGACTTTGTCGGCACCCCGGAGCAGGTCGCGGATGCCATCCAGCGCTGGTTCGAGAGCGGCGCCAGCGATGGTTTCATCATCAACTCGGTACTGCCCGATGGTTTGCAGTACTTCACAGAACTGGTGGTGCCGGTTTTGCAACGGCGCGGCTTGTTCCGAACCGAATACAGCGGCCACACGTTGCGCGACAACCTCGGCCTGGATGTGCCAGCGAACCGCTACAGCGTCGTTGAAGCCGCTGAAAAAGCCCTGGCCTGAACACTCTCCCTGTGGGAGGAGGCTTGCTCCCTCCCACATTTGACCGAGTACATACTGATGACTCAATCGTCTCTACGGGCTGTGGAAGCCGTCGATTTCGACACCACGCTCGACCGCCTCAGCCTCGAACTGGCCAGCACCGCTCACCTGTACGACGCAAGCGGCGCCTTCCCCCACGCCAACTTCAACCTGTTGCACCAACACGGCCTGGTCGCCCTCACCGTGCCCAAGGCCCTCGGTGGCGGCGGTGCCAGCCTGGCCCAGGCGCGCAAGGCCATCAGCGCGATTGCCAAGGGCGAACCGTCCACGGCGCTGATCCTGGTGATGCAGTACCTGCAACACACCCGCCTGCAAGACAGCCACACCTGGCCGGCACACCTGCGCGTTAAAGTCGCCGAAGACGCAGTGCGCAACGGCGCGCTGATCAACGCCCTGCGTGTCGAACCAGACCTGGGCACACCCGCCCGTGGCGGCTTACCGGCGACCACCGCCGTGCGCACCGCCGACGGCTGGCGCATCAGTGGGCGCAAGCTCTACTCCACCGGCAGCCATGGCCTGAGCTGGTTCAGCGTGTGGGCACGCAGCGATGACGAAGACCCGCTGGTAGGTGCCTGGCTGGTGCCCAAGGACAGCCCCGGCGTAAGCATCATCGACACCTGGGATCACCTGGGCATGCGCGCCACCTGCAGCCATGAGGTGGTGCTCGATAACGTGCTGGTGCCGCTGGACCACGCCGTCAGCGTCAGCCCCTGGAGCGCGCCGCAGCCGGAACTGGATGGCGATGGCTTGCTGTGGATGTCAGTGCTGCTGTCGTCGGTGTACGACGCGGTGGCCCAGGCGGCACGGGACTGGCTGGTGAACTGGCTGGAGGAACGCAAGCCGTCCAACCTCGGCGCAGCGCTGTCGAGCTTGCCGCGTTTGCAGGAAACCGTCGGCCATATCGACACCTTATTGTTCGCCAACCGCAGCCTGCTCAACGCCGCCGCCGATGGCCACACGCCTGCCGCCAATGCCGCGCAGTTGAAGTACCTGGTGACCGGCAATGCGATCCGTGCGGTCGAGCTGGCCATCGAAGCCTCGGGCAACCCCGGCTTGTCACGCCATAGCCCACTGCAGCGGCATTACCGCGATGTGCTGTGCAGTCGGGTGCACACCCCACAGAACGACGCCGTGCTGCAAGGCGTGGGCAAAGCCGTGTTCACCCAACGCCAGAAGGAACGCACATGAGTCAGGTGATTATTGCCAGCCAGTTGGACGAAGACTTCAACCAGGTGATCCGCGAGCGCCTGGCGCCGCTGCACCCCGACGCCCAGGTGATCGGCGTGCCGGTCGGCGTGCCCAGCGACCTGCCGCCCCAGGCCAATATCCTGCTGCTGCGCCCGATCAACGTGCGCGGCTACACCGCCCCCGATACCCCGCCACCGGGCTGGCCCTATGGCGCGCAATGGGTGCACCTGGTGTCGTCGGGCATCGACTTCTACCCGCAGTGGCTATTCAACGGCCCGCCCGTGACCACCTCCCGGGGCAGCGCCGCCGATAACCTGGCCGAGTTCGGCCTGGCGGCGATCTTTGCTGCGTCCAAGCACTTGCCGGATATCTGGGTAAAGGATTCGCAGTGGAATTTCACCGCCCTGCGCCCGCTCAAGGGCACCACCCTGGGCATCCTAGGCTTTGGTGCGATTGGCGCAAGCCTGGCGCAAAAGGCCCTGGCCCTGGGGATCGAGGTCGTGGCGCTCAGGCAAAGCCAGGCACCCTTTGAGGTTGACGGTGTGCAAGCGGCCAGGGATATCCACGACCTGTTCGCCCGCGCCGACCACCTGGTACTCGCCGCGCCCCTGACCGAAGCCACGCGGCATATTGTTGATCGCAAGGTACTGGCCAGTGCCAAACCGGGACTGCACCTGATCAATATCGCGCGCGGTGGCCTGCTGGATCAGGAGGCACTGCTGGAGGCACTGGATAACGGCCAGATCGGCCTGGCCTCCCTCGACGTCACCGAACCAGAACCACTGCCGGACGGGCATCCGTTGTATACCCATCCGCGGGTGCGCTTGTCGCCGCACACCTCGGCGATTTCCACCCGCAGCCAGCATGAAATTGCCGATACGTTCCTGGCCAACTTGCAGCGTTACATCGAGGGGCTTGCACTGCTCAACTTGGCGAATGCCAGCCCGCGCAGGTGATCTTCGTTCAGCAGCCTGCGGCCAAACGCTCACGCAAAAACTCCACCAACGCCTGCACCGGCCGTGAACTCTGCCGGTGCTGCGGGTACACCGCCGACAAGGTCAAGGCTTCTGGGGCAAAGTCTTCCAACACTGCCACAAGGCGCCCGTCCTTCAAGGCATCAGCGACGATAAACGTCGGCAGGTACGTCACCCCCAACCCGGCAATGGCCGTGTCACGCAACAGCTCGCCGTTATTCACGCGCATCCGCCCAGTGACATTCAACACCTGCAACTTGCCCTTGAAGCGCCACTGCACCTGGCGCCCATGCCCGTAGGGCAGGCAGTCGTGCGCGGTCAAATCTTCGGGTTTCAACGGTGTACCCCGCAGCGCCAGGTAATCGGGGCTGGCGCAATACACCCGCTGCACACTGGCGATCCGCCGAGCAATCAAGGTGGAATCCTCCAGGGTGCCGATACGCAGCACCAGGTCGTAGCCCTCGCCGATCAGGTCCACCGGGCGGTCGCTGAGATCGACTTCCACCGAAACCTGCGGATAACGTTGCAGGAACAACGGCAACAAACAACTCAGGTGAGCCATGGCAAACGACAGCGGCGCGCTGAGACGCAGGGTGCCACGCGGCTCGCTGTTCTGGCCGGCGATGCCCTGCTCCACTTGCTCGACATCATTGAGCAGGCGCAAGGCGGATTCGTAGTAACTCTGGCCCAGTGGCGTGACATCCAGGCGCCGCGTGGAGCGGTTGAGCAGGCGCACGCCGAGGCGTTCTTCGAGCTGGATCAGGCGGCGGCTGACAAATTGCTTGGACAGGCCCAACTGCTCGGCGGCGGCGGTGAAACTGCCGGATTCCATGACCTGGCAGAACAGGCGCATGTCTTCAAAGGGGTTCATTGTCGCTTCTCGGTGGACGATGGGCTGATTTATAGCGGGGTCAGAGGCACAGCACAAACCTAATGTGGGAGGGGGCTTGCTCCCGATGGCGGTGCACCAGTCAAAAATGCCGTGACTGACACACCGCCATCGGGAGCAAGTCGAATCGTCGCACCGCCCCTCCCACATGGGATTACCTACAGGTTTGAGAACCGGTTACTTGGCCGTGAACGCCGAGTAGCTGTTCATCAGGTTGCGATAGTTGGGGATGCGCGGCGACAGCAGGTTGGCCAGGCCTTCCATGTCGTTGCGCCAGTCGATCTGCAGTTCGCAGGCCACCGAGAACCAGTTCACCAGATGGGCGCCGGCAGCGCTCATGCGTGCCCAGGAAGCACGTTGCACGGCTTCGTTGAAGGTCCCCGAGGCATCGGTGACCACAAATACCTCGAAGCCTTCAGCCAATGCCGCCAGGGTCGGGAAGGTCACGCAAACGTCGGTCACCACGCCCGCGATGATCAACTGCTTGCGACCGGTGGCCTTCACGGCCTTGACGAAATCTTCGTTGTCCCAGGCATTGATCTGGCCTGGGCGCGGGATGTACGGCGCATCCGGGAACAGTTCCTTGAGTTCCGGCACCAGCGGGCCGTTGGGGCCGGTTTCAAAGCTGGTGGTGAGGATGGTCGGCAGCTTGAAGAACTTGGCCACGTCGGCCAGGGCCAGTACGTTGTTCTTGAACTCGTTAGGGGAGAAATCCTGTACCAGGGAGATCAGGCCGGTCTGGTGATCGACCAACAGTACGACTGCTTCGTCTTTGTTCAAGCGCTTGTAAGTCATGGGGTAACTCCTTTGGTTTCTGGATTAAAAGGCAAAGCAGGAGCAGCCGAACGCGCCCCAGAAGCCCTGGAAGTCGCTGACCGGCACGCTGGAAAGACGCGCTTTTTCATGGCTGTGGGAATGCACGCCACAGGGGCCGCTGCATTGATGGACCTGGGCTTGCAATGGCGAACTGGGGCGCCAGTGCCCCGGCACCTTGACCACCGGTGACCAGTCCGGCAGCACCGGTACCCGTGGTGGTGCGAAGTCTTCGAAGTCGCCGGCGCCGTATACGACCTTGCCGCCGACTACGGTCAGCACCGACTCGATCCACTTGATCGCCTCTTCATCGACGCTGAAAAAGTCCGCCGACAAGGCGGCCACATCCGCCAACTGGCCGACCTTGATCTGGCCTTTCTTGCCCTGCTCGGACGAGAACCAGGCGCTGCCGTGGGTGAACAACTCCAACGCGGTGAGGCGTGGCAGGCCCTCGGCATGCAGCTCCAGCCCGCCGACGGTGCGCCCGCTGACCATCCAGTACAGCGAAGTCCACGGGTTATAGCTCGAGACCCGCGTGGCATCGGTGCCCGCCCCCACCGGTACGCCTTCGGCAAGCATGCGCTTGATCGGCGGCGTGGCTTCGGCGGCCTTGGCGCCGTAGCGCTCGACAAAGTATTCACCCTGGAACGCCATGCGATCCTGGATCGCAATGCCACCACCGAGGGCGCGTACGCGTTCGATATTCTTCGGGGTGATGGTTTCGGCGTGGTCGAAGAACCATGGCAGGCCGTTGAAAGGAATGTCGCGGTTGACCTTCTCGAACACGTCGAGCATGCGCGAGATCGACTCGTCGTAAGTGGCGTGCAGGCGGAACGGCCAGCGCTGTTCCACCAGGTGACGGACCACCGGCTCCAGCTCCTGTTCCATGGTCAGCGGCAGGTCGGGCCGTGGTTCGAGGAAGTCTTCGAAATCCGCCGCCGAAAACACCAGCATCTCGCCGGCGCCATTGTGGCGCAGATAGTCATCGCCCTGATGCAGAGTGACGCTGCCGGTCCAGTTCTTGAAGTCGCTGAGTTCTTCCTTGGGCTTCTGGGTGAACAGGTTATAGGCGATGCGCACCGTCAACTGTTGATCCTTGGCCAGTTGCTCGATCACCGCGTAGTCGTCAGGGTAGTTCTGGAAACCGCCACCGGCATCGATGGCGCTGGTCAGGCCAAGGCGATTGAGTTCACGCATGAACTGGCGAGTGGAGTTGACCTGGTATTGCAGTGGCAGTTTCGGGCCCTTGGCCAAGGTCGAGTACAGAATCATCGCGTTAGGCCGCGCCACCAGCATGCCGGTGGGGTTGCCGTGGCTGTCGCGCACGATCTCGCCGCCCGGCGGGTTCGGCGTGTCCTTGGTGTAGCCGGCCACGCGCAGCGCCGCACGGTTGAGCAAGGCGCGGTCATACAGGTGCAGCACGAACACCGGGGTGTCCGGCGCGGCCTGGTTGAGTTCTTCCAGGGTGGGCATGCGTTTTTCGGCGAACTGGAATTCGTTCCAGCCGCCGACCACACGTACCCATTGCGGCGTGGGAGTGCGGTCAGCCTGGTCCTTGAGCATGCGCAAGGCATCGGCCAGGGAAGGCACGCCTTCCCAGCGCAGTTCAAGGTTGTAGTTCAGCCCGCCACGGATCAGGTGCAGGTGCGAGTCGTTAAGGCCGGGGATCACCGTGCGGCCTTTGAGGTCGATGACCTGGGTGCCGCTGCCGCGCAGGGCCATGGCCTCGCCGTCCGTGCCGACAGCGACGAAGCGCCCGTCGTGGATGGCGACAGCGGTGGCGCGTGGGTTTTCCCGGTCCACGGTGTGGAACTGGCCATTGAACAGAATCAGATCGGCGTTCATAGGGTTTCCTTTACAGAGGCTTGAAGCCAGGGGGCGAACAGGCGGGTGGCCGCGGGCATCAGCAGGTAGACCACCAGCAACACAATGGTCAGGGTGACCAGGAAGGTGGAGACCACGTAGTTGGACAGGAACGGGTGCAAGCGCAGGATCGGTCCCCAGATAAAGGGCAGGAGCAGGGTTTGCGGCAGAATCACAAACAGGCTGACCACCGCCTGCTTCCAGCGCGGCGGCGGCGCAGCGCCGTCGGCCTGGGGCGCGAACCAGAACTCATTGACGGCGCCGATTTCAGTCTGGTCGCCGTCCGCCAGCATCGGCGCGGCTTCGTCGATCAGGGCTTGGCGCTGGGGGGAGTCGAGCCACAATTCCAGGGCGTCCGTGGAGCGGTAGCGCAGTACGCAGGTGAACAACGCCATGCCGTTCTGCTGGCTACGCACCACATCGACGCCGAGATGACCTGGGCGCTCGCCGGCGATGCGCACGATGCGGCGTAGCCAGGCTTCGTATTCAGTTTCGCGACCCGGTTTGACCCGGTGCTTGACGACCAGGGTGACGACTTCGTCGGGGCTGGTTTTGGGTGTTGGGTCCATGGTTGGGTGACTCCCCCGCAGGCTTGAGTGATAGGAGAAGTTTGCCGGGCTGGGGGGGGCGGGGAATTGGATGTATGTGCTGTTTGGGTTTCTTGGAGAGTGGGTATGTACTCGGTCAAAAACCCAACATCCTTCCACGCAGTCAGTTAGCCGCCGCCATATACTCCACAATCCTCGCCCGTAACCAGCGCTCCGCGGGGTCATTGTCATGCACCCCACTCCACACCATCGACAACTCCGCCGCGTCAATCGCAAACGGCGGGTCTTCTGCGCGCAAGCGGGTGCCTTCGGTCAATGCGCACGCCGCGTAATCCGGTACGGTGGCGATAATCTGCGTGCCCGCCAGCAACGCGCGCAACCCGCTGAACTGCGGCACGGCCAGCACTACCCGCCGCGAGCGGCCGATGCGCGCCAGGTCGAGGTCGATATTGCCGCTCAAGTCCCCTGAAAACGACACCATCGCATGGGGCCTGGCGCAGTAGTCATCCAGGGTCAGCGGCGCCACGCCGTCATCGCCGCGCAGCACCTTGCAGGGGATGTCCCGCAGTTTTTTGCGCTTGGCATTCGCCGGCAGTTCGGTGGTGTAGCTGACCCCCACCGAGATCTCGCCGCTGGCCAGCAGCGCCGACATCAACAGGTAATTGGCCCGGCGCACCACCACGATGATGCCCGGTGCCTCTTCGCGCAGTTGACTGAGCAACGACGGAAACAGCCCGAACTCGGCGTCATCGGACAGGCCGATGCGAAACACCGCACTGCTGCTGGAAGGGTCGAAGTCCTTGGCGCGACTGACGGCGCCGGAGATGGTGTCCATGGCCGGTTGCAGCTCCTTGAGTATCGCCACCGCACGGGGCGTGGGTTCCATGCCGCGACCGTTGCGCAGCAGCAACGGGTCGTCGAACAAATCGCGCAAGCGGCCTAACGCGGCACTCACTGCCGGTTGGCCCATAAAGAGCTTCTCGGCCACCCGAGTCAGGTTTTTCTCGAACATCAGTGCTTCGAAAATCACCAGCAGGTTCATGTCGACGCGGCGCAGGTCGTTGCGGTTCATGGCGGTTTCCACACAGTTTCCAGACAGCCAGGGAAGCATGCCCGGAACGCCTGCGATTGCATGGCTGTGCTGTCATTTTCAGCCCCATAACTGGAGAAATTAACAACGATTAACTCGTCAGCCCGGCGGTCCGGCGCCAAGAATGGCGGCGTCTACACTGCATCCATCCACCGGGAACGCTCCCATCGACTAAGGATATTTGTCATGGCCCGACTCGAGCAATATGCCCCGCGTTTGTCCGCCACCGGTGGCCTGTGCCCACGGCGCGAGCGAATCGCCAAGCAACTGATCCTCGCCAACCTCGGCGAAAGCCTGGCCATCGCCGACCTGGCCCAGGCCTGCGCCTTGTCGCGCAGTCATTTTTCCCGCGCATTCAAGTGCACTACCGGCCTGTCGCCCCAGGATTGGATTCGCCAGCAGCGCATCCAGCGCGCCAAGGAGTTGATCACCGGTTCGTCCATGAGTCTCACGCAAATCAGCCTGGAATGTGGTTTCTGCGACCAGGCGCACTTCTGCCATATGTTCACGCGCAGCGAGGGTGTGAACCCGATGACCTGGCGAAACCACCAGTCGCGTCACAAGCCTGAGGTAATCGCCGCCTAGTGGTCTTCTCGCACCTGGAATATGCTGGCCCATCCCTGTATCCGGAACCCGGGCAGCCATGACTGACTTGAGCGACCAGGCCGTGCACTTCGGCCCCTATCGCATCCACCCGCGCCAGCGCCTGGTGCTGGAGGCCGGTCGCCCGCTGCGCCTGGGGCGGCGTGCGGTAGATATTCTGCTGGTCTTGCTGGAGCACGCCGGCAATGTGGTGAGCAAGCAGGAGCTGATCGCGCGGGTATGGCCCAGAACCGTGGTGGAAGACGGCAATCTTCGGGTGCACATGGCAGCCTTGCGCAAGGCACTGGGTGATGGCCAGGCCGGGCAGCGCTATATCGTCACGGTCGCCCAGCGCGGCTACAGTTTTGTTGCCCCACTGAGCATCGAACCGATGACGCTACCCACAGGCGGTATGCCTCAACGCCCAAGCCATAACCTGCCGCTGCGACGCACGCGAATGATCGGTCGCCAGGCCCTGATCGACACCCTGGTGCAGCAACTGCCGCAGCAGCGTTTTATCACCCTGACCGGCGCCGGTGGAATCGGCAAGACCACCGTCGCCCTGCGTGTCGCCGAGTTATTGATCGGGCATTACCGCGACGGTATTCACCTGCTGGACCTGGCGCCGCTCAGTACGGCATCAATGATCCTGCCCAACCTCGCCGCCCTGCTCGACCTTACACCTGGCGAGAATGCGCCGCTGGCCAACTTCGCCCGCAGCCTGCAGGCGCGCCAGATGCTGCTGGTGATCGACAACTGCGAACACCTGCTTGACGACATCGCCCTGATCAGCGAAACCCTGTTGCGCCATGCACCCCATCTGCACATCCTCACTACCAGCCGCGAAGCCCTGCGCGCCGAAGGTGAATATGTGCAACGCCTGGAACCGCTGGCCTGCCCGCCTGCCACCGGCAACCGTGCCCAGGCCCTGGGTTACCCGGCGATGCAATTGCTGATCGAGCGGGCCATGTCCCATCAGGACAACTTTGCCCTCAGCGGAGCTGAACTGCCACTGGCGATTGATATCTGCCAGCGCCTGGACGGTATTCCCCTGGCGATCGAACTGGTGGCCGCGCAAATCGAGCGCTTTGGCTTGCAGGGGCTACGGGTGCAGATGGAAGACAATTTCCGCCTGCTGACCCGCGGGCGGCGCAGCGCCCTGCCCCGCCAACAAACCCTGCGGGCTACCCTCGACTGGAGCTTTGACCTGCTCACCGAGTGCGAAAAAACCTGCCTGCGCCGCCTCGCGGTCTTTCGCGCAGGCTTCAGCCTGGTCAGTGCCGCGGCGGTGATCACCGGGGACACGATCGCCCCCGCCGAGGTGCTGGGCTCCATCACGCAACTGGTGGCCAAGTCACTGTTGAATGTGGAAGCCGGTGATGACGAGATGGTGTATCGCCTGCTGGATATCACCCGCACCTATGCCCTGGAAAAGCTCAGCCTCGCCGCTGAACTGGCAGCCACGCGAGAGCGCCACGCAGCCCGCTGCCTGGCGTTGATGGAACAGGCCCAGGCCGACTGGGAGCTGCTTGCCACGCAGCCTTGGATCGACCGTTATGCGCCGCTGCGCGAGGACGTACGCGCCGCACTCGACTGGGGCTTTGCCGAAGATCGCGGGCACTTGCTGGCTATCCGCCTGACGGTCAGCGCGATGCCCCTGTGGCAGGAATTGTCATTGCTGCGTGAACACGGCGGCTATGTGGACACGGCATTGGCGCTGATAGGCCAGGTCAACACCCCCTGCACCCAATTGACCCTGCAACTGCAATTGGCGCTGGGCAGCCTCTCCTACCACGCCATGGGTGCTGCGCCCCAAACCATCGCGGCCTTTGTCAGTGCCGAACGCTTGGCCAAGGCGCGCCAGGACCTTGCTGGCCAGTTGCGTGCGGTCTCCGGGCATATGGCCGTGAACCTGTGTGCCGGGCGCTACGCTCAAGCGCTGCAGCAGAGCCTGCAGTTTGCTCGCCTCGACCCGCGCACCGAACCGCTGCTGGACCTGAGCGCCCAGCGATTGCGCGCGCTGGCCCAGCATTACACCGGAAACCAGGCGCTCGCCCGACACAATGCCGAGCAAGTGCTGCAGCGCATGAGTCACAGCGGCCATGTGAACCGGTTCGCCCACGGCGTCGGCGTGCAATACGACCAAAGCGTCGCGTCCCTGACCCTGCTCGCGCGGATCCTGTGGCTGCAGGGCCTTCCCGATCGCGCCTGGCGCACCGCCAGCCAGGCGCTGGAACTGGCACTGCAGATCAACCATGGCACGTCGATCTGCTACACCCTGGCCCTGGCCGGGGTGGTGATCGCCCGTTACAACGGCGCCGAACACGAGGCACAAACCCTGCAAAGGCGACTGCTTGAGGAGTCGCACAAGCATTCAGCGCAGTTGTTCCAGACCTGGGCCGGGCATTACGCCGGTATCCTCGGCAATCAGCATTTGCAGGGCCTGGGACTGATTGAGGACACCCTGATCACTTTGGGTGCCGACGAAGTCGATGACGCAGCCTTCGAGCGCGCACGCAATGGCTCTGCGGGTTGGTGCGCGCCGGAAATCCTGCGGGTCCGCGCCGAGCAGTGGGTGCACCAGGGCGACAGGCTCGCCGCTGAACCCCTGCTGCTCGAAGCCCTGGGCGTGGCGCATCAGCAAGGTGCCCTGGCCTGGGAGCTGCGCTGTGCGACTTCCCTGGCACGACTTTGGTGCCAGCAGGGGCGCCTGCAGGCCGCCCGGGATCTGCTGGGCTCGGTCTACGGGCGTTTTACCGAAGGATTCGCCACCCAGGATTTAATCCGAGCACGCCGCCTGCTCGACCAGTTGCAGGACAAACGGCCGGCCTGAAAACACGCCCATGCATTGCCCATAGCCCTGCTGTAAGCGCTCGACCTGACGCGGGTCACGCAGTTGCGCCAGGGCGTAGCTGCGCACGCAGTTGAGCAGGCGATAGCGGCGCTGCGGGCCCAGGCCAGGCTCCACGTTCAATAGAGAGACATTGACCAGGCGCGCCAGCAGATAGGCCAGGTCGGCGTGCTCAAGCTCGGTACCGCTTACCAGGTCGCTCAAGGTAGGCAAGGTCACCGCCATCTTGAACAAACCCAACTGCAGGAACAGCCAGCACTCCGGCAGGCTCAGGCGTTCGTAGCTCCAATCCAGGGCAGCGGCCAGTGAACGATGATGTTCCACCGCCGTACGGCGCCCACGCGTCAGCACCTGCAGCCCCGTGCGCACTTGCCTCTGCACACCGCCAATGCCCAACGCGTCGACTTGGGCTGCCGCCAGTTCAAGGGCCAGCGGGATACCGTCCAGGCGCGAACAAACATCGCGTATCGCTGCCAGGTCCTGGCGCCTCAATACAAAACCCTGCTGACTGGCGCGTACCCGTGCGACGAACAGTTGTACCGCAGGACAGCCCATCACCTGCTCGACACTACTTAACGTTGACGGTGACGGCACGGCCAATCGCGGCACACGCAGCACCCACTCACCAGGGGCCAGCAAGGCTTCGCGGCTGCTGACCAGCACGCTGACGCCGGGCGCCCGTTCGCGCAATGCGCGCACCAGCTTGCGACAGGCACCCAGCAGCAGGTCGGCACCATCGAGTACCAGCAGCAACTGACGCGAGGCCAGTCGGCGGCACAGCTCATCAAGGCTCTGGCAGGCCTCCAGCTGAAATACCGTGGCCAGCGTGCCGAGCAGTTCGTGTGGTGCCTGCATCGGGGTCAAATCGACCCACCACACCCCGTCGCGATAGCGTGGCAACACGCGCTCGGCCACGGCCAGGGCCAACGTACTTTTGCCAATGCCGGCTACCCCGGTGAGCGTCAACAGCCGGTGCCCGGACAAGCGCCGCACCAGCATGCCCACCAGTTCATCGCGACCGCATACCGGGCTGAGCCGCGCAGCCAGGTTGTGTTGGGGCAGCAGCGCCGGCTGCGTGCCTTGCACGGGCGCGACGAAGCAGTAACCGCGCTGGGGATGATTGAGGATCAAGCGCCGCCCGTCGAGGGCACGTCGCAACGCCGCTATGTGCACGCGCAGGTTATTGTCTTCGACCACGCTGTTGGGCCAGACCCGCTCGATCAACGTGGCCTTGCTGATGAACTGCCCGGGCGCCTCGAGCAATACCGCGAGAATATCCAAGGCACGTCCGCCCAGGGGCACCGGCCAGCCCGCCTTGCTGACCAGGCGCTGTTGCCGATGAAAGGTGTAGGGGCCGAAATTCACCGCGACACAATTTTGCATGTCCGTAACAGCGCTGGAACACCCGTGCTTGAGTGCCTGCGCATCCTTTTCCATGGGCTCGACGCTATCTTGCCAGTTGGCGATATCAGGACAATGCCGACACGGGGAGCAATACGGACAATCGAGTGCCCCAGACGGACATTGTGTTGTTAACTGAACTGTTGTCGGTACTGGGTGGGGTTCAGGCCGAGCTTTTCACTGAACAGAAAGCGCATATGCCGCACGCTGCCAAAACCTGAGTGGAATGCCACGGTCTTGAGCGGCAGGTCGGTGGTTTCCAACAGTTGCCGGGCACGGTCGATGCGTGCGCCCTGCAGGAAAACCATCGGCGTCATCTGCACGTCCTTGGCGAACAGACGCGCAAAATGCCGTGCACTCATGCCAGCCAGTTCGGCCATGGACTCGATGGTAAAGGGTTGATCCAGATGCGCCAGCACGTGGTTCTGCACGCGGGTGATCGCGGTTTCCTGGGGCGCCACGGCAGCGGTCATCGGGCTGAACTGGGCCTGGCCGCCCTGGCGCTTCATCACCACCAGCAACACCTTGGCCACGTCCACCGCCACTTGCTTGCCATGGTCCTGGGCGACCACCGAGAGGGCCAGGTCGATACCGGCGGTGACGCCGCCCGAGGTGATCAGGCGCCCGTCCTGCAGGTAGATGCGATCGGTCTCGACGATGGCGTTGGGGAACGCCTTGATCAACCGCTCGGTGTAATGCCAATGGGTGGTCACACGGTGGCCGTCGAGCAAACCGGCATGCCCGAGCACAAAGGCGCCGGTGCAGATCGAGCCGAAACGCCGAGCACGTGGCGCAGCGGTTTTCAGCCAAGGCAGCAACGCAGGATGGCATTCGTTATAGGCGCCCGGGCCGCCTGGCACCAGCAGCAGGTCGTAGGCGACCTGGGCCTGGTCCAACTGCAGGTCGGTCTGGACCCTCACGCCGTTGGAGGCCCGCAATGGACCGGGCTCAGTGCCGAGGGTGAGGATCTGATAGTGATCGGCTGCGGGCAGGTAGCGGTTGGCAATCGAAAACACCTCCAGCGGCCCGGCCATGTCGAGCAGCAGGAAGTCCGGAAACAGCGCCATGGCCACGGTTTTCATAAGTGGGAATGTCCATCGAGCAGGAATGCGGCGGGCATTATGGCACGTCTTTCAATGTCCACCTGAGAGAGACAGTTATTCAACTTTCACCTTCTTAATGAATATATGGATAACCATTAATCTTCTTCTCACGCAAGCGCACTGCATCTCGCAACCCGCGCTCACTTGAGGACTGGACCATGCTGACCCTTCGCAAAGCTTCCGAACGCGGCGCCGCCAATCACGGTTGGTTGAAGTCGTTCCACACCTTCTCCTTCGCCAACTACTGGAACCCCAAGGAGCAGGGTTTTTCCGACCTGCTGGTGATCAACGATGACCGCGTCGCCGCCGGCAAAGGCTTTGGCCAGCACCCGCACCGCGACATGGAGATTTTCTCTTATGTGCTCGAAGGCGCCCTGGAACACAAGGACACCCTGGGCACCGGCTCCGTGATCCGCCCTGGCGATGTACAGCTGATGAGTGCCGGCAGCGGCGTGGCCCATAGTGAGTTCAACCATAGCCAAAACCGTGGGGTGCACTTCCTGCAAATCTGGATCGTGCCCGATGAAGCCGGCGCCAAGCCACGCTATCAGCAGGAGCACTTCAGTGAAGCGCAGAAACGCGGGCGCTTGCAGTTGATCATCTCGCCGGATGGCGCCAATGGCTCACTGAAGGTGCGCCAGGATGCGCGAGTGTATGCCGGGCTGTTCAACGGTGATGAAAGCACCCGCCTGGAGCTTGCGCCGGATCGTTATGCCTACATCCATGTGGCGCGGGGCAGCGTTGAACTCAATGGCCAGCGCTTGCAGGAAGGTGACGGCGCCCGCCTGCGCGATGAGCGCCAGATTCGCCTCAGCCATGGCGAGGACGCCGAGGTGCTGGTGTTTGACCTGCGCCCACAGGAGTTGCCGCACATGCCGTGACGGCCTGATTGATGGCCCGGTGAGACGGGCCATCGCTGGCGTCGATAGTCACCATCAGCGCAATGAAGTTCTCTTAAAAAATCCAACGCGTAACATCAAACCCATGCCAAACGGCACCCAACTAAAACATTCGGAGCACATCACCATGAAACGCCAACTCTTGCTTAGCCTCGCTTTCTCGGTACTCGCTGCCAACGCTTTTGCCCACCCGGTTGTCGCTGAAGGGGGTGCGGATCGCCTGATAGAAACCCGTGTTGCCGAAGGTGGCGCCGATCGCTTGCAGGAACGTGGCCTGGCTGAAGGCGGTGCCGATCGTCTGCAAGAACGCGGCCTGGCTGAAGGTGGTGCCGATCGTCTGCAAGAACGCGGCCTCGCTGAAGGTGGTGCTGATCGTCTGCAAGAACGCGGCCTGGCTGAAGGTGGTGCCGAGCGTCTGCTGAGCACCCACGTATAACCCCGCGCTGTCGGCGGGACACCCCAAACCGGCCTGATCAGCCGGTTTTTTTTCGACTGCGATTTGCATCTACACAATGCTGTAACGGCCACCGTAACCACGATGCGCAGCGAGCCGCTGTAAGAGCGGAACCAATAGCGGCCGTTACCGCAGAAATGGATATGTACTCGAACCAACGCAAGATCCTGGTCGCCTGTCAGGCCGCCTTCGCGAGCAAGCCCGCTCCCACATTTGGATCGCAGGGCATCAGCTAGTAGGTCTGCGACTAATACAGCCGTCGTCACCTTCATCCCTGAACAATCAGGAATTTCTTGCGATACGCCGCCGGCAACATCCCCACCCGTTGCTGAAACAGGCAGCGAAACGAGTTGCTGTCTGCGGCTTGCACTTTTCGCATGCAATAAGTCATTTGTGCACCTTCCTTAGCCGACTCCACGCCCTTACAGTGCTGCCATTGATCAACTGTCTGGCGTCTTTAATGAATCTCTGGTTTCGATTACTGCATATGCTCCTGCGTCGCCCCTGGCGCAAACCGGTACATGGTCTGGACACCACCGTGGTGCGCATGCGGGTCTGGCCGCTGGATCTGGACCTCAACCGGCATGTCACCAACGGCCGGTATTTCACCCTGGCGGATGTGGCGCGCATGGATTTTGTCTTGCGCACTGGCGCCTTCCGCGTGGCGCTGCGCCACAAGGCAATGCCGATCGTGGGGGATACCTGGGGTAAATTTCGCCGGGAATTGAAGCTATTCGAGGTGTTCGACGTGCACACCCGCATGCTCGGCTGGGACCACAAGTGGAGCCTGATGGAACACCGTTTCGTCAGTAATGGCCGGGTGGTCGGCGTGGTGGTGATGCGCGGGCTGTTTCGCTCTGCCAAGGGCACCCTGCCCCCGGCCGAATTTGTACGGGAGCTGGGCTTGGATGAGACCTCGCCAGCGATGCCGCAATGGCTGAGTGACTGGGCGCGCAGTTGCGATGAAATGAGTGTGCAACTGCGGGAAGAGGAACAGCTTTAGGGCAACACCGCACTTAGGTATCGCGCTTGACCTTTAAATGCCGCGCATACCAGGGCCGCTGCGGTACGCGTTTGAACAAGCCCTTGAGCAGTTCTTCGTCGGCGCTGAAGGTAATGCGCAGGGCCAGCTTCATGATTTCCGGGTCCATTTCCATCGAGCGCCCTTGTTGCAGCCCCGGCGTGGTGCTGCAACCGTGGGTGTCCGGGCCCAGCCATGGATCGCCCACTTCAACCCAGCGGCCCGGTGCAAACCAGGCCACGCCGTTGACCTCCATCCGGTTCACCTCGCCTGGGTTGAAGCGTTCGTGGGCGCGAAACCAGTCTTCGATGCGGTCATCGATCCAGCCATGGAAGTGCCAGAACACCGGGTTCACGTGGGATGAAAACGGGTCGCCGAGGAAGTCGTTCTCCGGCGCATACCAACGGGCGGCAAAGTCTGCCGGGTCACGGGCAAACGGCACCGGCGCACCGTTGGAGGGGTCGCGGGGCACCGAGGCCCAGCGCATGTGCAGCCAGTCGTGCAGACCCAGCTCCATCTCCGAGCCCAACTGGCCCAGGGTCAACTTGGCCAGGTAACGCGGGTCGCGGTATTGGGATTCCCAGACCTGGAAGTTGCTGTGATAAGTCTCGGCCGCCTTGATATCGCTGACCCACTGGGTGTATTCGGCGTCATCCGGTGCGGCCCAACAGGGCGGCAGCGCGAAGCCGTCGTGATTGTCGAAGTAACGCACAAAACCCAGGCGATCGCGCTCCAGCGGCGGTTGCGGCTCGGGGAATTGCGGCCAGGAGGGCAAATCCTGCAGGGAGCGTGCGGTGCCGAGCATATGGCGGTGCATGAAGAAAAAGTCGATGCCCGAGCCGTTGCGATCCTTGCGCTTGCCGCGGGCATCGCGCTCCTGGCCACGGGGCCCGGGCTGCCAGCCGACGCCGCGCAGGGCGTCACGTTTTTCTTCGGAGAGCTTGTGCCACTGGTCGCGGGTGGCGTGCCACAACTGGTGAAACAAGCGGTGCTCGGGAGAAATCAGCCAGGCCAGCAAGGTCGGGTTAAGGCCAATGCGCTGGCGGGCTTCGGGGAACAGCTGCTTGTGGGCGATAAAACGGTTGTCGCGTTCGGTCAGGGCCAAGGGCCGCTCGAGGTCGAGAATCTGCCCGCTGAGGGTGGCGCTGCCGGCATTGCCAAAGGCGGCCCAGACTTCATCGAGGATCATCTTGAACTCATAGGCGGGCACGCCGGCCGGCGCATCGCGGTCGATCAACCGCCAATAGAGCACGGCGCCCTCGCCCGTCAGCAGATTGCCCAATACGCGGTAGCGCGGTTCGCCGTCGACGCGCAGGTTCTCGGCAGTGTCCAGGTAACCGCGCAGGCCACGGCCACGGGGGGCGATATCGAGCAGCAACTCCAAACCCTGCAGGGGCAGGCCCTTGAGGCCGGCATCGCGGCCTTCCAGGCGCAGGCTCCAGACGCCGCGCAGGGTGTTCGCCAAGTGCTGGCCCTGGGTGTCGGCCAGGTCGACCGTGGCTTCGCCGGGGGTGATAGGAAATTCTTCTTCCCGCGTCAGCTCGCGATGGGCATAAAAGGCCGCCGGCACGGCCGCGCCGGTCAGCGCCAGGCCTGCGATGAACCCACGTCGAGAGATTGTCATTGTCTACCTTAGGAAACGGCTTAATCAGAGCTAGAACGTTTGCAGCCCGATGAAATTTACCGCCACACCACCGCCACCTAAATTTCCCCCGCCATCGCTCGTTCTTCCCTGATAGCAAAGGCCTCAACTGACTGAGATGGCAATGACAAAATCACGTTCGAAAAAGGCGCTGTATCTCGGCCTGCCGTTGGCCCTGGCGATCGGCGCCGGGGCCGGCTTTCTGGTCTGGAATCAGTGGTTCAAGGGCAATGCCGGCTACCCGCTGGAGGTGATCAAGCAAGCCAATGAAATGCAGGATCGCCTGTTGTCGTTCGACAGCCACATCACCCTGCCCCTGGATTTCGGCACGGCTGGCAACGAGGCCGACAAGGATGGCAGCGGTCAGTTCGACCTGGCCAAGGCGGCGCGTGGCCGATTGTCTGGCGCCGCGCTGACCATCTTCGGCTGGCCGGAAATCTGGAACGGCCCCAACGCCCCGCACAAGCCCACCGACGGTTTTGTCGAAGAGGCCCGCCATGAGCAGGAAGTGCGCTACAAGATTATCTCCGGCATGGTCCGCGACTTTCCCAACCAGGTGGGCATCGCCTACACCCCGGATGATATGCGGCGCCTGCACGGTGAAGGCAAGTTCGCGATCTTTATCAGCATGCTCAACGCCTACCCCCTGGGCAATGACCTGAACCAGCTCGACCTGTGGGCCGCACGCGGCATGCGCATGTTCGGTTTCAGCTACATCGGCAATAACGCCTGGTCTGACTCGTCGCGTCCGCTGCCGTTTTTCAATGACTCAGTCGACTCCCTCGAGGGCCTGTCGCCCATCGGCCAACAAGCGGTGCATCGCCTGAATGACCTGGGGGTGATCATCGACGTGTCGCAGATGTCGACCAAGGCCCTGGAGCAGGTCGCGCAATTGAGCCGCACCCCAATGGTGGCGTCCCACTCGGCACCACGGGCCTCGGTGGATATCCCGCGCAACCTCAGCGACAAGGAACTGCAACTGATCAAGAACAGCGGCGGCGTGGTGCAGGTGGTGGGGTTCCCCGCGTATCTGCGGCCCTTGAGCCAACCGACCCAGGACAAGCTCAACGCGCTGCGCACGCGCTTCGACCTGCCGCCGCTGCCCAACCTGGCCATGGCCTTGATGCCCGGCGATGCAATCATTGCCGCCTGGCCAGAGCAACGGTTCGGCCAATACGCCAGCGCGCTGTACGGCATCCTTGAAGAAGAACCCAAGGCCACCCTCAAGGACCTGGGAGACGCCATCGACTACACCGTGCGCAAGATCGGCATCGACCACGTCGGCATCGCCTCGGACTTCAACGACGGCGGCGGCCTCAAGGGCTGGGAGAACGTCGGCGAGGTGCGCAACGTCACCGCCGAACTGATCCAGCGCGGCTACTCCGAAGCCGATATTGCCAAGCTGTGGGGAGGCAACTTCCTGCGCGTGTGGGACCAGGTACAAAAAGCCGCCAAGCCATTGGCCAATCGCTAATGACCACGAAGTAAGTCCATGACCGACCGCCGTACATTTCTCAAGCAGGCCGACGAAGCCTTCAAGCTGCACCTGCAGTTGGGCAAGGCGCCGGTGCAGGCGCGCATCCATGCCCTCAACACCGAACTGAAGGACCAGTTGCTGGCCCGCCCGCAGATCGAACTGGTCACGCCGCGCAGCCCCGAGCTGTCGGCGGGCTTCACCTTCTTCCGGGTCAAGGGCCAGGACAGCGATGCAGTCGCGGCCTACCTGATGAAAAACCGTGTGGTGGTGGACGCGGTCGATCGGGACGTCGGCCCGGTGATTCGTACCTCGCCCGGCCTGCTCAACAGCTCGGATGAGATCCAGCGCTTCATGACCTTGCTGAGCCAGCGGTTATGACCCCTTTTTTCCTTTGAACGAGATGCCCACATGACTCCATCCCGACTCAACCCGCTCACCGCCCTGGCACTCACGGCCCTGTGCGGCGCGCTGCTGCCCAACCTGGCCCAGGCCGCCCCACAACCGGGCAAGGTCTTCAAGGATTGCAAGGACTGCCCGGAAATGGTGGTACTGCCCGCAGGCACCTTCACCATGGGCACCCCCGAAGACGAAGTCGGCCGCGAGCCCGACGAAGGCCCGATGCATGAAGTGACCTTCGCCAAGCCCTTCGCCATGAGCCGCTTCCATATCACCGCTGGCGAATGGGACAGCTACGTACGCCAGACCGGTGTAAAGATCGCCGATGGCGACACCCGCCCCGGCCGCGAATGCATCGCCAGCAAACCACGCTACCCCCAGGGCCCACGCCAGCCGGCGGTGTGCATGGACATGGATGACATCAAGCAATACGTGAGTTGGCTGTCGAAGAAGACCGGGCAGAAGTACCACATGGTCAGCGAAGCCCAGCGCGAATACGCCGCTCGCGCCGGCACTACCGGACCGTTCCCTTTCCCGTTCGATGAGGGCAAGGGCTACAGCATCGCCAAGCACGCCAACACCTACGGGCCGGCGGATGGCTACAGCTATTCGTCGCCGGTAGGCAGCTACCCGCCAAATGCGTTTGGCATGTATGACATGCATGGCAATGTGTATGAGCGGGTGGCTGATTGCGAGCACCCGAACTACGTCGGCGCGCCGACTGATGGCAGTGCGTGGGTGGAGCCCAACTGTGAGGCGTATCAGATTCGCGGAAATGACTGGGGTGAGGCTCCGGTGTTTTCGCGCTCGGGGAATCGCAATAACATTTATCCGCAGACCCGTGGGGACTGGATTGGCTTTCGGGTAGTGCGCGATCTCTGATCACGCAGTAGATCCAATGTGGGAGGGGGCTTGCTCCCGATAGCGGTGTGTCAGTCATCCATGCATTGACTGACATACCCTCATCGGGAGCAAGCCCCCTCCCACATTTAGATGCCATGCACCAGGAAGATTGTTTCAGCCTTGTTTGGCCAACAGCTCCAAGCCTTCGTGCAACGCCGGGAACAGACTGTTATTGAAGTTGTTCCAGCGCAGCTCGAGGATGGTGTCCTCGGGTGAAATCTCTGTCTTGAGCACGTCGTGGAACACTTCACCGGAGTCGATACCGTTATCCACGTAATGGAACGACGCACCGGTCAGGTACAGCGGTTCGCACGGTTGCGTCTGCCTGGTAGCCCAATCGATAACAGCCTGCCCACGCGCACCGTACAACGCATTCCAGGTGGCGTAGGCACCGCGGCGCTCGTAAGGCGATTCGATGCGAGTGATGCCTGGGTGGATGTTCATGATGCGGCGGGCAAACGGCGCGCCCGGGCGGACCAGCTCGTCGAGGATCACCAGCAGGCCATCCAGCACCACGATATCGGCCTTCAGCTCTACCAGAGTGTCATGCAGGCGTCGTTCGAAATCCTGCTTGCCGGCAACATGTTCAGCGCTGCCCCGTAGCAGGCGACGATAGGTGGACGGGACGCTCAGCAGCAGGTCGTTGACCAACTTGCCCTGTACACGCAAATCCGCCGGGTACAGCCACTGGCGACCCGGCTTGCAGGCAAAGCCATAGTCCGCCACCAACTGCTGGTCCCGTGGGTTTTGCTCATCATCGTCATACACCACACCCACCAGGTTGTAAGCCTCGCCCAACGGCGTGTCATTGAGCGAGCCCACCACAAACTCCAGCACCGACTTCATGTAGCGCTCGTGGTCCTTGTAGGCCACCGGCTGCCCGGCCTTGTCGGCGGCGGCATTTCTCAGGGACCAGACATACACCAGGTTCTTTTTCGTCATTTGTTTTGCTCTCGCTGAAAGGGCCACGCACGGCGTCAATACACCTGCGCCTACAGAACAAGAACGAACCAGGCCCCGGGCAATTTATCGGTCACTGCCACCGCCCGGCACGCCGAGCTAAATAGTCACGCCGGCGCTTCGTTTGTCATGGGTAAGGGTCTGTGTGCCCAGCCCCCTCTTTTTCACTTTCCGGGAAGTATTTATGACCGACCCCAAGCGCGGCGCCTTCAAAGGTTTGCTCGCATTGCTCAGGCCCTTTCGCACCATTGTGACGGTCTCCATTGCCTTGGGCATGGCCGGCGGCCTGGCCATCACCTTGCTGCTGGCGACCATCAACAATGCCCTGCATTCGGAGGGCGGCATGACGCACGGTGTGATCCTGACCTTTGCTGCGCTGTGCGTACTCGCCCTGATCAGCTCGATCGTGTCGGATATCGGTACCAACTACGTTGGCCAGCGCATCATCGCCGCACTGCGTAAGGATCTGGGAGAGAAGGTGCTGTCAGCGCCCATCGAGCAAATCGAACGCTACCGTACCCACAAACTGATCCCGGTGTTGACTCACGACGTCGACACCATCAGTGATTTCTCCTTTTCTTTCACCCCATTGGCCATCGCCAGCACTGTCACCCTGGGCTGCCTGGGATACCTGGCGTACCTGTCGGTACCGATGTTCCTGATGATGGTCGTGGCGATTCTGATCGGCACGTCTGTGCAGTACGTCGCGCGCTCTGCAGGGATCAAGGGGTTTGAAGCGGCTCGCGACCAGGAAGATGAGCTGCAACGCTACTACACCGCAATTGCCTCTGGCGCAAAGGAGTTGCGCATGCACAGGCCTCGCCGCTACCGGATGAATACCCATCGAATCCAGGCCACTGCTGATCGCATCAGCGATATCCAGGTTCGCTCGGTGAACATCTTCATTGTCGCCAAGACCTTCGGCTCCATGCTGTTCTTCGTGGTCATCGGCTTGGCGCTGGCTTTCCAGGCCTATAACCCGAACCCCGACCCAGCCGTGATCACCGGTTTTGTGCTGGTGCTGCTGTATATGAAGGGGCCGCTTGAGCATGTGGTCACCGCGCTGCCGATCGTCAGTCGCGCGCAGATCGCGTTTTCGCGCATCGCCGAACTGTCCGACCGCTTCTCGTCCCCCGAGCCGCACTTGCTACTCGAAGACAGCGAAGCCCCAGAACCAGTGGTACACAGCCTGGAATTGCGCGACGTGAGCTACAGCCCTCCACCGGTGGAAGGCAGCGAGCCGTTCCACCTGGGGCCTGTCAACCTGACCATCAAGCAAGGCGATATCGTGTTTATCGTCGGCGAGAACGGCTGCGGCAAAACTACGCTGATCAAGCTGCTGCTGGGCCTTTATCAGCCGCAGTCCGGTGAGATCCACCTCAACGGCGAAGCCGTGATTGCCCCTACCCGCGATGATTACCGCCAGTTGTTCACAACCGTATTCGCCGACTACTACCTGTTTGACGACCTGGTCCAGGGCGGCGGTCAACAATCGATGGACAGTGCGGCCCAATACCTGGAACGCCTGGAAATTGCGCACAAAGTCACCATCAAGGATGGCTCATTCAGCACCACCGACCTGTCCACCGGGCAGCGCAAGCGTCTCGCCCTGGTCAATGCCTGGCTGGAGGAGCGCCCGGTGCTGGTGTTCGACGAATGGGCTGCGGACCAGGATCCGGCTTTCCGCAGGATCTTCTATACGGAGTTGTTGCCGGATCTCAAGCGCTTGGGCAAGACCATCATCGTCATCAGCCACGACGACCGCTATTTCGATATCGCTGACAAACTGGTGCGTCTGCGTGCGGGCAAGGTAGTCCACGAAATGGAGCCTGCTTGAATTTTTTCCGGTTTTGCGCAGAAGAAACGTCTCACAGGAGTTAATGAGAACCAAACCCAATAAATACCTATAATCTGCCAACCAAAAATAGTGGAGAGAACGCATTCATGTCCGTACGACTCGGTCTCAGCCCCCTGAGCAAAGCGCTGTCCATGCGGCGGGCCATGAGCTTTAACTTGAAACCGTGCGCGCTTGCTGTTGCGGTCTCGCTGCCCATCGCCGGTTATGTACAAGCCCAGGAGATCGACGTCAACATTCCTGCCCAGCCGCTGGGGGCGGCGCTGCAGGAGTTTGGTCGCCAGACCAATTTGCAGGTGCTCTATAGCCCGACGGATGTGCAAGGCAAGAACAGCAATGCCGTAAAGGGCAAGTTGGCACCAACCCGGGCTATCGCCGCTCTGCTCCAGAACACCGGCGTCACTTACGGCCTGCAGGGCACCACCATTACCATTGCAGCCACTGCCGGTGAATCTTCGACGCTGGAACTGGGTGCGACCCAGGTCACTACTAACCAGCTGGGTACGGTGACTGAAGATTCAGGCTCCTATACACCGGGCACCATCGCCACCGCCACGCGGATGGTGCTGACCCCGCGTGAAACACCTCAGTCGATCAGCGTGATCACCCGCCAGCACATGGATGATTTTGCGCTTACCTCTATCGATGATGTGATGCGCCATACGCCAGGCGTCACCGTATCGAGACTGGACAGCGAGCGGACGCAATACTTCGCACGTGGATTCTCGATCGAGAACTTTCAATATGACGGCATCCCTACCCTGCGTAACGCAGCTTATTCGTCGGGCCAGACGCTCACTGACATGGCGATCTATGACCGCGTTGAAGTACTCAAGGGTGCCAATGGCTTGTTGTCGGGCGCCGGGGCCCCTGGGGCAACGCTCAACCTGATCCGTAAAAAGCCAACCAAGGACTTCAAGGCGAGTCTCGATTTGGGTGCGGGCAGCTGGGATAACTACCGCTCCCAGGTGGACGTCAGTGGCCCACTCACGGAAAGCGGCAACATCCGCGGTCGTGCGGTGGCCGCGTACCAGGACAAGCACTCGTTCCTGGACCACTATGAACGCAAGACCAACGTGTATTTCGGCACGATTGAAGCCGACCTCAGCGAAGATACCCTGCTGACTGTCGGTTTCGATTACCAGAACAGCGACCCCTCCGGCGCAGGCTGGGCGGGTAGCCGTCCTTTGTTTGACCGCAGCGGTAACCGCATCGACGTAAAGCGCTCGTTTAACAGCGCCGCCAAGTGGAGCAGCTGGCAGCAGTTCACCCAAAGTGCATTCGCCACGCTGGAGCACCAATTCGCCAACGACTGGGTGGTGAAGGGCCAATACACCCATCAATTCAGCGGTTATGACGCACAGATGGGGTCGATCCAGGCGGGCCCTTTCCCTGCGACCGGCCTGTCGACACTCTATGCAAACAAATTCACCGGCGATACCCGCGCCGACTCCGGCGATATCTACGCCAGCGGCCCGTTCAGCCTGGGCGGGCGTGAACACGAGCTGGTGGTGGGCGTTTCTGCGTCGAACTCCCACTGGAAAGGTAAAAATTACGCCGCCCCCATTCACGCCAATGGTCGCATCGTCGATTTCTGGAACTTCGACGGTGACTTCCCGAAACCGGACTGGGGCGCGGTGACCGACAGATTCGATGAAACCACCCGGCAAACTGCAGGCTACGCGACTGCACGCTTGAACCTCACGGATGATTTGAAAGTCATTCTCGGCAGTCGTGTGGCCAACTATTGGCTGACAGGCACCAGCGACAGCACGGAAACCGGCAAACTGATTCCCTACGTCGGCACCACTTACGACCTCAACGACAACTTCACCGCTTACGCCAACTACACCGAAATCTTCTACCCGCAGACGGCACGCGACCGGAACAACAAGGTGCTGGAACCAGACGAAGGCAAGAACTACGAACTGGGTGTGAAAGGCGAGTTCTTCAACGGTGGGCTGAACACCAGCCTGGCCTATTTCGAAGTGCATGAGTCCAACCGTGCGGAATCTGACGCCGAATACAACGCCAACCCGACCAACCCAGCGATCAAGGACGCCTCCAGGGGCATCAAAGCCAAGACCAAAGGCTTTGAAGCCGAGTTGTCCGGTGAGCTGGCACCTGGCTGGCAAGCCCAGGCGGGCTATACCCACAAAGTCATCCGCGACGAGCACGGTAATAAAGCCTCAACCCTGGAGCCCCAGGATCAGATCAGCTTCTTCACCACGTACAAGCTCACAGGGCCGCTGGACCGCTTGACCATCGGCGGCGGCGCTCGCTGGCAGGGTAAAACCTGGCAATCGGTCTACAACAGCGCGAAATTCCAATCCGAAGACGTTCGCCAGGAAGCCTACTGGGTGGTCGACGCCATGGCCAAATACCAGTTCACCGACAACGTCTCTACGACACTGAACGTCAACAACCTGTTCGACAAGTATTACCTCACCAACATCGGCTTCTTCAACACGGGCTATTACGGCGACCCACGCAACGTCATGCTGACCACACGCGTGGACTTCTGACCCCGGCAGGTACCGCCTGAACAACCCAGCCCCCGCCATTCGGCGGGGGTTTTGTTTGGGCCCGGACACTCTGGCCACTGCCCGCACGCTCAATAAAAACACCGGCGCGGGGCCGGTGTTCGAGGGGAAAAACCCGCCGCAAACTAACGTCTGGCGCGCTTGACTGCGGATACGAACGAGGCAATGAACTCAGGGTTGTGGACGATCTTGTCATGGGTCGTATCGATCACCACCGAAGCCTGAACACCATGGCCAATGCCCTCCTCAAGCGCCGTACTGATCACCTGGCGGTCCACTTCAGACTTGCTTTGAGCGGCCCACCAACAGCTCACCGGTGCGGCAATGCGCACGTAGTCGGCCTCTTTCAAGCGCTCATCCAGCGTAAGTTTCAACGCCCACGAAACATCCAGCTCCCCACCCTGTTGCAACTCACTGCGCAGACGGGTGAACGTTTCGCCCAGGGACGA
Source organism: Pseudomonas sp. MF6755 (assembly GCF_016405635.1). Taxonomy (NCBI): domain Bacteria; kingdom Pseudomonadati; phylum Pseudomonadota; class Gammaproteobacteria; order Pseudomonadales; family Pseudomonadaceae; genus Pseudomonas; species Pseudomonas sp. MF6755. The sequence continues at coordinate 75,066 of NZ_JAEKDA010000018.1, read as the reverse complement.
ATCTGCCCAGTCACAGAACACTGCCCATTGTTGATCAGCAGCGACGCCGGCGTGTTCGATATCCTGCCAGGCGTGTGTAATGGCCTGCGCAGCATCAGGGAACATCACCGCCAGCAGTTCCACGCGCCGCTCCAGGAACGTATCGCTGGTTGCCAATAACTCGGCAGCGGGGATCGAGGGTTTTTCCCTGTCCCAGAACGCCTTGACGCGCAACGGTGGCGGCGCGTCGATACAGCCCACGAACGCGACTTCGGCGCCCTGCTCTTCCAGAAACGCCGCCACCTGCAACGCCAGATTACCCCCCAGTGACCACCCTCCAAGGTAATACGGCCCCTGCGGCTGAACAGCCTGGATCTGCCGGGCATACTCGTCGACCATCGCATCCCAAGCCGGCACCTCGCTCTGCGGGTCGATCAGTGCACGGCAAATGATGCCGCGTACCGGCATGTCCACACGCAACGCCATACCAATGGCTTTATAGCAGTGCGCCGAACCGAAGCTTGGATGAAACAGGAACAATGACGGGTCAGCCTGGTGGCCGTTCAGATCAACGATCAGCGAGTGCTGGCGTTCATCCGGTGTATCGCTTGCCAGCGCCCTGACGGTGGGCCGGGTCATCAGTTGGTTGACCGTGAGTACCAGCCCGCAGTGAACAGCCAAGCGCTCCTTCACCACCAGCAGCAGCAGCGAATGCCCGCCCAGCTCGAAGAAATTATCGTCAAGACCGACGCGCTCAACACCCAGCACTTGCTGCCAGACCTGCGCGACCTGCTGTTCCAACGCAGTGAGCGGTGGCGCATAGTCGCGTTGCCCTGTACCCGCTTCAGGCCGCGGTAGCGCCTTGCGCTCCAGTTTGCCGTTGGGGCTGAGCGGCATGTTCTCCAGCAGCACCCATTGGGCCGGCACCATAAAGCTCGGCAGGTGTATGGATAAATGCGCGGCAAGGCCTTCACGCCACTGTGGCCCAGCCTCTTCAAGCACCACATAGCCGACCAGTTGAGTGCCATCCAGCGCCACGACTGCCGCTTCACGCACCGTTTGATGTTCCAGCAGGCGCGCCTCGATTTCACCCAACTCGATACGCAGGCCACGCAGTTTGACTTGATGATCGATACGCCCGGCGTACTCGATCACCCCATCAGGGCGATAACGCGCCAGGTCGCCGGTACGGTACATCCGTTGCCCGGCCCCGAAAGGGCTCGCGACAAAACGCTCGGCGGTCAACACTGGCCGGCGGTGGTACCCGCGCGCCAGCCCCTTGCCCGCCAGGTATAACTCGCCCAGTACCCCGATTGGCACAGGCTCCAGGTTAGCGTCCAGGATATGGCAAGCCAGGTTCGCGATGGGTTTGCCAATGGGCACGGCATCCTTGCCCTCATCGACACAGGTCCAGTGGGTCACGTCGATGGCTGCTTCCGTGGGGCCGTAGAGGTTGTACAAGCTGGCCTGCGGTAACTTCGCAAAGACCTGTTGCTGCGCATCGACGGGGAGCGCTTCACCACTGCAGATGATGCGCTCCACACTGGTACAAGCCCCCACTTGGCCGTCCTGCAAGAAGGCTTGCAGCATCGACGGTACAAAGTGCAGCGTCGTGACACCTTCGCGCATGATCAGCTCGACCAGCTTGGTCGGATCGCGATGATCGCCGGGCGCCGCCACCACCAGCCGGGCGCCGCTGAGCAAGGGCCAGAAGAATTCCCACACCGACACATCAAAGCTGAACGGTGTCTTCTGCAGCACCGTATCACTGGCGCCCAATGCATAGGCGTGTTGCATCCAGCACAGGCGATTCTTCAGGGCCGAGTAACTGTTCCCCGCGCCTTTGGGCTTGCCGGTCGAACCGGAGGTGTAGATCACATAGGCAAGGTTCTCGCCGTTGATCGCCACGCCGGGGTTCGCCTCGCTGTAGGTTTTGAGCCAGGCGTCATCGCAATCCAGGTCAATACGCAGCACATTGCCAACCGGCGGCAGGCTCACGTGTGACTGGCTCAACAGCAGCTCTACCGCACTGTCCTCAAGCATGTAGGCCTGACGCTCCTGGGGATACTCCGGGTCCACAGGAACATAGGCTCCCCCGGCCTTGAGGATCGCCATCAAGGCGACGACCATCTCCACCGAGCGCTCCATCGCCACGCCCACCAGGCTGTCGGGGCCGACACCACGGGCGATCAAGGCATGGGCCAGGCGGTTTGCGCGCTGGTTCAGGGCCGCGTAGGTCAATTGCTCTGTACCAAACACCAGGGCGGGCCGGTTGGGGGTACGCTCGGCGTGCTCTTCAAAGCAATGATGCACCGCCTGCTCAAGAGAATAATCGGTGGCGGTGGCATTCCAGTCATCGACGATCTGCCGACGCTCTTGGGCATCCAACAGTGCCAGCGAGTGGATTGAAGCCTGCGGCGTTGCAATCATTGCCTTCAACAGGCGCTGCCAGTGATGCGCCATGCGTTCGATGGTGGTCGCGTCGAACAGGTCGGTCGCGTAACCAAATGAAGCCTGGATACTCGAACCCTCCTCGGAGACGTTCAAGCTGAGGTCGAACTGCGCCGTGCGGCTCTCCCAATCCAGCCCTTCCAGCACGAGACTGGAGGCCTGCGCCACGCTGGCGCTGCCGGCACCACGATTCTGATGATTGAACATGACCTGGAACAACGGGCTGTAACTCAAGCTGCGTTCCGGACGGAGCGCTTCAACCAATTGTTCGAAGGGCAAATCCTGGTGCGCCTGGGCCTCCAATACGCGCTGACGGGCCTGGTGCAACAGCGTCAGAACCGTGGTGTGTTCGTCCACATCGGCCTTCATCACCTGAGTATTGACGAAGAACCCGATCAGACGCTGCGTCTCCACCCGATTGCGGTTCGCGGTCGGCACACCGACACGGATATCCTGCTGCCCGCTATAGCGATACAGCAACGCCTGAAAGGAGGCCAGCAGCAACATGAAACTGGTCGCCCCTTCGCGCTGGGCCAAGGCCCTGACATCAGTAGCCAGTTGGTCATCCAGCATCAGGTCCAGGGACGCTCCACGATAACTCTGTACTGCCGGACGCGGGCGATCCAACGGCAACTCCAGCACCGGTTGTTCACCCGCGAGCAGGTTGCACCAGTATTCCAGTTGGCGTTCCTTCTCCCCGGCTTCCATCCAACTGCGTTGCCATATGGCGTAGTCCGCGTACTGGATCGGCAAGGCCGGCAAGTCAATCCCCTGCCCGAGGCTGAGGGCGGTATACGCCTGTACCACTTCTTGCACCATGACGTGCATCGACCCGCCGTCAGAGATGATGTGGTGCTGCACCAGCACCAGCACGTGATCCTCCTCTGCCAGGCGCAGCAAAGTGATGCGTAACAGCGGGCCTTGCTCCAGGTCGAAGGGCCGCGCAATTTCCTGTTCGACACGCGCCTTCAGGCGGTCTTCATCAATGTCCTCAGGTTCCAGTACCACAGGAAGTCCGGGTAGCACCTGCTGCTGCGTGATCTCACCGACCCGACGGAACCGCGTGCGCAGGCTTTCGTGGCGCCCGATCAGGTATTCAAAGCTCTCCCGTAACGCGGCAATATCCAGGCGGCCCTTGAGTCGCAAGGCGCTGGGAATATGATAAGCCGCGCTCTGCGGGTCCAACTGCCAGAGAAACCACTGACGCTCCTGGGCATACGAAAGCGGCAAGGCAGCGGCCTCAAGCCGCACTTGCGGGATAGGCAGGTTCGCTGGCGACACGCCCTCCTGCAGCATCCTCTGCAGATAGACCTTGCGCTGTTCAAGCCCCAGCCCGATAAAGCGCTTCATGATTTTCTGGGCCATCTGGCTATCCATTACACCTCCTCCATTTCGTCGAGGAGCGAATCCAGGAACGACAGTTTTTCTGTGCTGACACCGCTGCCCTGCCCCTGCAGGAGGTCTGCCAGCTGCTTGAACTGGGCATGCTGGAACAGCTCATGCACGCTGATCTTCACCCCCAACTCCAACTGAATGCGCGACATCACATTGATCACCAATAGCGAATGCCCGCCCAGCTCGAAGAAATTGTCATTGAGCCCCACTTGCTCGACGTCCAGCACGTCCTGCCAGATCGCCGCCAACTGCTTCTCAAGGTCGCTTTGAGGTGCCACATACTCGCTTTGCGAGACGTGGTTGCCAGGCTCCGGCAACGCTTTGCGATCCAGCTTTCCACTGGGGCTGAGCGGCATGCCGGGCAGGCGCACAAAGTACTTGGGCACCATGTAGTCCGGCAGTTGTGCCTGCAGGGTATCGCGCAACGCCTGGCTGTGCTCGGCCTCGTCCGGAGCGGACGGCTGGGCAACGTAGTAGCCAATCAACTGGCCGCCGCCGCTGCCCGGGCGCAGAATCACTTCGGCCTGCGCCACTTGCGCCTGGAGCAGCAGCAACGCGCAGATTTCCTCCAGCTCAACACGGAAGCCGCGAATCTTGATCTGCTGATCCAGGCGGCCCAGGTACTCCAAGGCGCCATCATCGCCCCAGCGCACGCGGTCGCCGGTGCGGTACAAGCGCGCTCCCGCGCTGCCGAATGGGTCGGCGATAAAGCGCTCGGCCGACAACCCCGGTCGCCCGAGATAACCGCGCGCCAAGCCTTCTCCGCCGACGCACAGCTCTGCGGCAACGCCGACAGGCACCGGGTTCAGGTCACCGTCCAACACCCGGCAGACCACATTGCCCAACGGCCGGCCAATCGGCGAACGCGCGCCATCTTCCAGGGAGCATGGCCACCAGGTTGCATTGATCGTCGTTTCCGTCGGGCCGTAACGGTTGTGCAGCACCACGGCCGGAAGGGTCCGCAGGATCTGGTTGCGCAGGTCCGCACTCAGCGCTTCACCGCCTGAGAACAATCGGCGCACACGCGTACATTGCGCAACACCCGGCGTATCCATGAACAATTGCAGCAATGAGGGGACGAAGTGCAACGTGGTCACGCCGAATGCCTGGATCAACTCCATCAGGCGCACCGGGTCTCGGTGTTCGCCCGGCGCCGCTATGACCAGGCGGCTGCCGCTGATCAATGGCCAGAAACACTCCCACACCGATACGTCAAAACTCATCGGTGCCTTTTGCAGCAGCACATCGTCGGCCTGCAAGTCGTAGGTTTCCTGCATCCACGCCAGGCGTTGTGCCAACGCTTGGTGAGTCACACCCACGCCTTTGGGGTTGCCAGTGGTGCCTGAGGTGTAAATCACATACATCAGGTTCTGGCCGCTCACCGCCACCTGTGGATCTGTTTCGTCGCTGTCATTCAACCAGGCTTGATCACCTTCCAGGCTCAGGCACTGCACGCCCTCGGCCGGTGGCAAGTCCAGATGCGACTGAGTCAGCAGCCATTTTACGCCACTGTCCTTGAGCATGTAGGCCAGGCGCTCTTGCGGATAGTCCACGTCAAGCGGTACGTAGGCACCGCCGGCTTTGAGGATCGCCAGCAAACCCGCGAGCATGTCGAAGGAGCGCTCCAGTGCGATACCCACCAGCGAATCGGGGCCAACGCCTTGCTTTATCAACCCGTGCGCCAGGCGGTTGGCACGTCGGTTCAAGGCGTCATAGGTCAATTGCTGATCGGCAAAGATCGCCGCTGTTGCCTGCGGCGTACGCCGTACCTGCTGTTCGAATTGGTGCTGGACAAGGCTGCGTGGAGCGTCATTGAGCACGCCATTGCCTTGCGCCATCAGCGCCAGGTGCTCCGGTTCGGTCAATAACGTCAATTGCGCCAGCGCGTCCTGAGGCCTGGCAACCATTGCCATGATCAGATGCAGCAAGTGCTGGTGCAGGCGCATGACCGTGGCGGCCTCAACCTGGCCAAGGTCATAGGTGTAGTGCAGGCTCAGCGTTTCACCGGAACCGACGGCAATCGACAACGGATAGTGCGTCTGCTCGCGACTCTTCACCTCACCGAAGCGAACTCCCAACGGGGCGCCCTGCTCCAGCACCTCTGATACCGGGTAGTTCTCAAACACCAGAATGGTGTCGAACAACGCCTCACCGCCCAATCCGGCCAGGCGTTGCAGCTCGAACAGCGGTGTGTGCTCGTGCTCGCGCAAGGCCAGGTTCTGTTGCTGGATTTGCTGCATCCAGTGCGCCGCCGTCATATCGGGCCGAGGCGTTGCCACAACCGGCAAGGTATTGATGAACAACCCGACCTGCTGCTCAACGCCGCGCAGATCTGCGGGGCGTCCCGAGACGGTGGCACCGAAGGCGACGGTGTCCTGCCCGGTGTAACGTTGCAGCAGCAGTAGCCAGGCCGATTGCACCAGGGTGTTGAGCGTGATCTTCTGACCCTGGGCAAAGGCCTTGAGCCTGGCCATCTGCGCTGCATCCAGCTCATGCGCATATTCACCCAGACCAGACGCCGCTTGATCCTTATTGCGCGCCAGCGCCTGGAACAGCCGTGTCGGTTCATCCAGGTTGGCCAGTTGCGTCTGCCAGAAGGCTTCGCGCAGGGTTTTATCCTGGGCATGCAACCACTCGATAAAGTCGCGGTAACGCGTGACCTGGGCTTGCGGAACAACGCCTGCGTAACGTTCCAGCACTTCACCGAGCAATTGGGAACTGCTCCAGCCATCCATCAGAATATGGTGGCTGGTGTAGATCAGCTGACAACGCTGGGGCCCGGTATGGGCCAGCGCGATACGCACCAACGGCGGGTTCTCCAGGTTGAACCCTTGCACGCGCTGCGCGTCGGCCAGACGGTCCAGCATCTGTTGCTGCCCGGGGCCTTCAGGGCATTCGGTTTCGATAAACGGCAACTGCACGTGGCGATGCACCACTTGCAACGGATGCTCCAGGCCGCCATGCCAGATAAAGCCAGTACGCAGGATGTCATGGTTATCCAGTGCCGCTTGCCAGGCATCGCGGAAACGCGGAACGTCCAGGCCCTCTACATCCACGCGCATCTGGTTGACGTAATCGCCCGCCTGCGGTTCATACAGCGCGTGAAACAACATGCCTTGCTGCATGGGCGACAACGGATACACGTCCTCGACGCCCGCCAGCTCAAACCCGTCCAGTTGCGCCTGGGTAAGCGCGGCCAGCGGGAAGTCGGACGGCGTCACCCCCTGATGGGATGACAGGCAGCAATGCTCGATCAGTTGTTTGAGTTCCTGCGCATACGCGTCAGCCAGACGCTGCACCGTGGCCTCACTGAACATTTCACGGCTGAAGCTCCAACTCAGGTTCAGTTCACCGCCATAAACCTGGCCGTTGATCTCCAGCCAGTTACCCAACTGGGCCTGTTCGCTTTGCTCAGGCCCGGCCTCCTCGCCCGTCGGGGTAAAAAAGGCCGCCGCTTCATCCTCCTCGAAGGTGCCGTCAAACTGGCCCAAATAGTTGAACGTGATCCGTGGCTGCGCGAGGCCGCTCAACACCTGCTGCGCATGCTCATCGCCCAGGTAGCGCAGCGCGCCGAAACCGATGCCTTTGTCTGGCACCGCGCGTAACTGCTCCTTGATGCCCTTGATCGAATCCGCCAGGGTCGCCGCCGGCGTCAGCGCCAGTGGGTACATGCTGGTGAACCAGCCGACAGTGCGAGTCAGGTCCACATCGTCGAACAGGTCTTCACGGCCATGCCCTTCCAGCTTGACCAACAGTGAATCACCACCTGTCCAGCGCGTAATCACACGGGACAAGGCGGTCAACAGCAGGTCGTTGACCTGGGTGCGATACGCCGCTGGTGCCTCTTGCAACAGGCGACGGGTAAAGGACTGGTCGAGGTGGGTGGCGACGGAAATTGCCAATGCGTTATGCAGGCCACCCTGTGGGTTATCGCACGGCAAACCGGCATCGGCGCCCTGCAACTGTGTTTGCCAGAATCGCAGTTCCTCCTGCAAAGCCGGGCTCTGCGCATGGGCCTGCAAGCGTTTTGCCCAGGCTTGGGTCGAACTGGTCTTGGCCGGCAATGCAACGGCCTGCCCGCTTTGAAGTTGGGTGTAGGCGGTCTGCAGGTCCTCCAGCAGAATGCGCCACGACACGCCGTCCACCACCAAGTGGTGGATCACCAGCAGCAGCCGCTGAGAGGCATCCGGCAATTCAACCAGCACCGCACGCATCAACGGCCCCTCGGCCAGGTCCAGGCTGCGCTGTGCCTCCAGACCTAGGGGCTCAAGTGCGCTAACAGTCTCCAGAGGCCTGTGCCAGAGCAGATTGTCGTGCGACGCAACACCACGATACTCAGCCTTCCAACTGCCCGCTGACGAGCTGAAGCTCAAGCGCAATGCGTCGTGATGCTCAATCAACGCCAACAAGGCGGCGTTCAATGTAGCTACATCCAGCTGCACACCCGGGCGCAGCACCACGGACTGGTTCCAGTGGTGACGCTCGGCAATGTCCTCCTGGAAAAAGTACTGATGAATCGGCAACAGCAGTGCTTCACCGGTGGCCAGCCCTTGCTCGATGATGAGCCCCTGCCCTCCGGTCTGGGCGACCGTTGCCAGGCTCTGCACCGTCTGGTGCTGGAACAGATCCTTGGGGGTGAAACGAATACCGGCCTGCCGTGCGCGGCTGACCACCTGGATGGAAATGATCGAGTCGCCCCCCAGCTCGAAGAAGTTGTCATTCAAGCCCACACGCGGCAGGCGCAATACATCGGCCCAGAGGCTGGCAATCTGCTGTTCCAGCGCATTTTGCGGGGCCACATACACCTGCTGCAATTGGCTGGCATCCGGCTGCGGCAAGCCCTTGCGGTCGAGCTTGCCGTTGGGCGTCAGCGGCATTTGCGCCAGGAACATGAAGTGCGCAGGCACCATGTAATCCGGCAGGCGCACCTTCAGTGCGCGACGCAAGGCGTCACGAAATTCAACCTCGTTGACCTGGGCGGATACAGGCACCACATAGGCCACCAGCTGCTTGCCGCTGGGCCCTTCCTGGGCGACCACCACGGTTTCACCGACGCTGTCCTGTTCGCGCAGGCGCGCTTCGATTTCCCCCAGCTCAATGCGGAAACCGCGGATTTTAACTTGGTGATCGACACGGCCAAGGTAATCCACCACGCCATCCGGGCGGCCACGGGTCAGGTCGCCGCTGCGATAGACGCGGCTGCCAGGTTTACCGAAGGGGTCGGGCACGAAGCGTTCGGCGGTGAGTGCCGGACGCTCCAGGTAACCACGCGCCACACCCTCGCCGCCCAGGTACAACTCGCCCGCGACGCCAATGGGTTGCAGGTTGAGCTGAGCATCCAGCACGTAACCGCTGCGGTTGCCCAACAAGGTGCCAATGGGCGCGTAGACGGCGCCGCATGGATCGCCACGGCGGGCTTTCCACAGCAACGGCGTGACAACGGTTTCGGTAGGACCGTAACCATTGAACAGATAGGTCGGCTTCAATGCGCGCCATGCCAGGTCATAGCTGGCTTGTGCCACCGCATCACCGCCAAAGCAGTAGACCCGCACCGCAGGCGGGTTACCATCGCGCTCGGCATGCTCGGCCAACTGTTGCAGATACACCGGCGGAAACACAGCCATCGTGACGTTATGGCGGTGCATCTGCGCATAGGTGTATTCGGGCAACCACAGGCTGTCATCACGGATCAACACGCTCGCGCCATTGATCAGCGGGTGCATCCAACCTTCGTGGGAGCCGTCGAAGGCGAACGACATGAAGTGCAATTCACAATCGCTCGGCGACGTTTCATAGCGTTCGCCGGTAGCGATGATGTGTGCGACCAATGGACCATGGGCAACCGCCACACCTTTGGGCATACCGGTGGAACCAGAGGTGTAGATCACGTAGGCGAGGTTGTCACCCTCGAGCCTGACATTCGGTGCTGCATCACTGAAATCCGCCCACGTTTCGGTACGATCAATGGTCAGCATCTGCATGCCGTCGGGGACCGGCAGCTGCGCTAACGCACGGGTGTGGGTGAGCAGCAGCTGTGCACGGCTGTCCTGCATCATGTACAGCAAGCGATCACGCGGGTATTCGATATCCAGCGGCACGTAGACGCCACCGGCCTTGAGCACCGCAAGGAACGCCACCATGATGTCGGCGCTGCGCGGCATGGCGATGGCCACGCGTACTTCGGGGCCGATGCCACGGGCGATCAAGGCATGGGCCAGGCGATTGGCCTGGCGGTCGAGCTCGCCGTAGGTCAGGGTTTGCGCGTCAAATTTCACCGCGATGGCTGCCGGATTCTCGCGGGCACGGTCGGCCACCAACTCGTGTACCAGGCGCTGGGCCGAGAAGCCAGAGTCCGTGCGATTCCAAAGCTGCAGAATGTGCTGCTGCTCTTCAACGTCGAGCAGGTTCAACTGGCCAATACCTTGCTGCTGATCGGCAACCATTGCCTGCAACAGGTTTTGCCAATGGCGTGCCATGCGCTCGATGGTGGCGGCTTCAAACAGATCGGTGCTGTAGCCCAGGGAGGCCCAGAGCCCGTCACGACTGTCGTGAGCATCCAGGTCAAGATCAAAGTGAGCCGTGCGGGTTTCCCAGTTGATGTTTTCGAAACGCAGGTGCGCAAGCGTCGGCGCATCGACGGTGGGCCCGTCGGTCTGGTAATTGAACATCACCTGGAACAGCGGGTTGAGGCTCAGGCTGCGCTCCGGTTGCAGCGCCTCCACCAGTTGCTCGAACGGCAGGTCCTGATGGGCCTGGGCTTCCAAGGCGCGCTGTCGGACCTGGGCGAGTAACTCACGCACGGTGGTGTGCCCGTCAATGTCGGCCTTGAGCACTTGGGTATTGACGAAAAAGCCGATCAGGCGCTCGGTCTCGGCCCGGTTGCGATTGGCAATCGGCACACCGACGCGCACGTCTTGCTGGCCGCTGTAGCGGTGCAACAGGGCTTGGAAGGACGCCAGCAGCAGCATAAACATCGTCACGCCCTGAGCCTGGGCCAAGTCTTTGAGGCCGGCAGTGAGCGAGGCCGGCAACAGCACCTCCAGACGCGCACCACGATGGCTCTGCTGAGCCGGCCGCTGGTGATCGAACGGCAGCTCGAGGACCGGCTGCTCCCCGCCCAACAGGTCGCGCCAATAGCTCAGTTGCCGCTGCTGCTCACCCGCTTCCATCCAGTCGCGCTGCCACAAGGCATAGTCGACGTACTGGATCGGCATGCCCGGTAGCTGCACGTCCTGGCCTTGGCTGTAGGCCGCATACAGTTGCATCAACTCATCGACCATGACCTGCATCGACCCGCCATCGGAAACGATGTGGTGCTGCACCAGCACCAGTACATGCTCATCCGCAGACAGGCGCAGCACGGTCACGCGCAACAGCGGCCCCTGCTGCAGATTGAACAGCTTTGCAATTTCGGCTTCGACCCGCATTTGCACAGTGGCCTCTTCCACCTCGGCAAACACGATAGAGACCGGGGCGAACGCTTGAATGACTTGCACGGCCCCCTCGTCCGTCTGCTGTATATGCGTGCGCAGACTTTCATGCCGCGCCACCAGGGTGTCGAAGCTGCGCTGCAAGGCAGCGATATCGAGTGGGCCGTGCAGGCGCAATGCGCTGGGGATATGGTAAGCAGCGCTGTCAGGGTCCAGTTGCCATAGGAACCATTGGCGTTCCTGGGCATACGACAACCGCAACGGCTGATCACGACTCACCGCTCGCATCGGCGGTGCCGACGGCGCTGCGTGCGCCGCGTCAGCCACCACGCTGGCCACAAAGCCTTGCAGACGCGGCTGCTCGAACAGGCTGCGCAGCGGCACATCGTGGCCAAGCAACTGACGCAACTGCGAGATGACTCGCATCGCCAGCAACGAGTGCCCACCCATCTCAAAGAAATGGTCGGTCAACCCTACTCGCTCGGCCCCCAGGACCTTGGCCCACACGGCCGCCACCTGCTGTTCAAGCGCGGTCACCGGTGCGACCCATGCCTGCTGCAACTGGCTGGCATCGGGTTTGGGCAGGGCTTGGCGGTCGAGCTTTCCATTGGGGTTGAGCGGCATGCGTTCCAGGAACATCAGATGCGCGGGCACCATGTAATCCGGCAGTTGCTCGCGTAGCACGCTTTTAAGCGCGTCGGCGTCTTGCGGGTCGGCCACCAGATAGGCAACCAGTTGGTTATCGGCCGCCAGAACCAGGGCTTCACGCACGCCATCCTGGGCCAGCAACAGCGCTTCGATTTCTCCCAGCTCAATGCGAAAACCGCGAATTTTTACCTGATGGTCTACTCGGCCGACGTACTCGATAACACCATCGGCGCGGTAGCGCGCAAGGTCGCCGGTGCGGTACAGGCGCTCGCCACTGCCACCCAATGGGGCCGGCACAAAGCGGTCAGCGGTCAGCCCCGGACGGTTCAGATAAGCACGGGCCAGGCCGCATTCACTGCCGATATACAACTCGCCCACCGCGCCCAATGGCGCCAGGTTCAGGTCGCGATCCAGCACATACAGCCCCCGGCCCGGCAGTGCGCGGCCAATCGGACTGGCGGTGGCACCAACGCCGTCATCGCCTGACATGCAGTCCAGCACGCTCGAAACCACAGTAGCTTCGGTCGGGCCGTAGGTGTTGAGCAACCGTACATGGCCGAGGCCGGCTTTCAACCATTGCGCCGGCCCGTCCAGCGGCATCGCTTCACCGCCGATATGAACCTGACGCAGCGCACCGTACGAACGCGGCCCCGCCGCCAGGCAGTCCAACAGGAACAGGTTCCAATAGGCGGTCGGCAAGTCGGCCAGGGTAATGCGCTGGGCGATGATTTCAGCGTATAGCCGTGCGCTGTCCCACAACTCGGCACCGCGTAAGACCACGGTGGCACCGTGGGTCAATGCCGGGTAAAGCTGCTCGACGAAGCCGTCGAAGTTCAGGGTCGAGAATTGCAGCACGCGATCATCAGGCACCAGGCGTGAATAACCGGCGGCGATGCTGGAAAACTCGGTCAGCGCCGCATGATTGATCGCCACACCCTTGGGCTTGCCGGTGGAACCGGAGGTGTAGATCACATAGGCGAGGTTCTGCGGGGCCACTGTCACCTGTGGATCATCTTGCGCACAGCGCTGCAACGCCGCTTCGGCGCGATCTATATCCAACCGTGCCACACCAGCAGGCAACGCCAGTTGCTGTGTGGATTGGCACAGCACCAAACGCACGTCACTGTCTTGCAACATGTGCAACAGGCGTTCGCGCGGGTATTGCGGGTCGAGCGGCACATACGCACCACCAGCCTTGAGGACCGCCAACAGGCTGATGACCATGGCAAACGAGCGCTCTACCGCGACGCCGATCATCACCTCGGGGCCGGTGCCCTGGCTGATCAGGTAATGGGCCAGCCGGTTGGCCTGGTGATTCAGGTCGGCATACGTGAGCGACTGACCGTCAAGGCACAACGCAACAGCGTGCGGCCGTTGCTGCGCCTGGGCTTCAAACAGACCATGAACGCAGCTTGCGCTTTCAAACGCAGCGGCACTGTTGTTCCAGTGATCCAGCAGTTGTCGCTGCTCTTGGCCGGCCAACATCGCCACTTGGTCGATACGCCACTGCGCACCATCGGCCAGCGTGCGCAACAGGGTTTGCCAGTGCTGCGCCATGCGCTCCACGGTGGCCGCTTCAAACAGGTCGGTGGCGTACGTCCACGAAGCCCAGAGGCCTTGATCGGTTTCCTCGGTGTCCAGGCTCAGGTCGAACTGGGTGCTTTGCTCTTCAAACGCAAGGGGCTGCACTGCCAGGCCCGGCAATTGGTGTTTGCCAGCCGGTTTTCGCGCTTGGACCTGATGATTGAACATCACCTGGAACAACGGGTTATGGCTCAGGCTGCGTTCAGGTTGCAGCGCCTCCACCAGTTGCTCGAACGGCAGGTCCTGGTGGTTCTGGGCCTCCAGCGAACGCTGTTTGACCTGGGCCAGCAACTGACTGAATGTCATTTGCCCATCGATATCAGCCTTGATCACCTGGGTATTGACGAAGAAGCCGATCAGGCCCTCGGTCTCGCCACGGTTTCGGTTGGCGTTCGGCACGCCCACGCGGATATCGGATTGGCCGCTGTAGCGATACAACAGGGTCTGGAACGAGGCCAGCAACAGCATGAACAGGGTCACGCCCTCGCGTTGCGCCAAGGCCCTGAGGCTGGCGGCCAGCGCCGGCTCCAGCGCGACATCATGGCGCGCGCCCCGATAACTCTGCCGGGCTGGGCGCGGATGGTCCAAAGGCAACTCCAATACCGGTTGCGTGCCGCCCAACTGTTCGCACCAATAACCCAGCTGACGCGCTTTCTCTCCGGCTTCCATCCAGCTGCGCTGCCACAGAGCATAGTCCGCATACTGGATCGACAACGGCGCCAGCTGACATTCAAGGCCTTGGCTGAAAGCAGCGTAGAACTGCATCAGCTCTTGCACCATGATCCCCATTGACCAGCCATCCGAGACAATGTGGTGTTGCACCAGCACCAGCACATGTTCCTCTTCGCCCAGATGCAGCAAGCTCAACCGCAATAGAGGCCCGTGCTGCAAGTCGAATGGCCGCGTAATTTCTGCCTGCACGCTGGCCTGCAACTGCGCTTCGTTCACTGCGCGCTCAGCCATCGCTATGTGCGTATGTTCCAGCACCACTTGGGAACGGCTTTCGCCCTCCAGATTCAGACGCGTGCGCAAGCTTTCATGGCGCGCCAGCAAGCTGTCGAAACTGCGCTGCAACGCTTGCTTGTCCAAAGTGCCGGTGAGGCGCAGTACGCCCGGAATATGATAAGCGGCACTGTCAGGGTCCAGTTGCCAGAGAAACCACTGGCGCTCCTGGGCATAGGACAGCGGCGTGGCCTGGCCGGCCTCGCGCACCGAGACGATCGGCAATTGCGCAAAGCTCATGCCACGGCTTTGCAGGCGTTGGTAAAACTGCTGGCGTTGTTCCAGAGGCAGGCGAAGAAAGCGCGAGACCAGATCAGTATTCGGGTTGGAAAGCATGGTTCAAATCGCCTCTAGTTCGCTCAGAAAGTCACGAAGATCATCAAAGTCTTCCGCGGTACCGGCGCGGAAGGTGGCAGCGGCCTGCACATAGGCGCGCAACGAATCGGTCTGGAACACTTCCACCAACGGCACGTCCAGGCCCAGTTCGGACTGGACGCGGGAAGTGATCTGGATGGCCAGCAGTGAATGGCCGCCGATTTCAAAGAAGTTGTCGTTCAAGCCCACCTGCGGCAGGCGCAGCACGTCGGCCCAGATCGCGGCGACCTGTTGCTCCAGCTCGGTTTGTGGCGCTACGTAGTGTTGCTGCAGCTGGCTCGGATCCGGCTCGGGCAGGCCTCGGCGGTCAAGCTTGCCGTTGGGCGTGAGCGGCATCTGCGCCAGGAACATGAAGTACGCCGGCACCATGTAATCGGGCAGGCGAGTTTTCAAGGCGCGGCGCAGGGTGTCGCGGAATACGGCTTCGTCGGGCATCGCCTCTGCCGGCACGACATACGCCACCAGTTGCTTGCCGGTCGGGCCGTCCTGGGCGACGACAACGGTTTCACCGACGCTATTCTGTTCACGCAGGCGCGCTTCGATTTCGCCCAATTCAATGCGAAAGCCACGGATTTTCACTTGGTGGTCGACACGGCCGAGGTAATCCACCACGCCATCAGGGCGGCCACGGGTCAGGTCGCCACTGCGATAGACACGGCTGCCAGGTTTGCCGAACGGGTCCGGCACGAAACGTTCGGCGGTGAGTGCCGGACGCTCCAGATAACCCCGCGCTACGCCCTCGCCCCCCAGGTACAACTCACCGGCCACGCCGATGGGTTGCAGGTTGAGCTGTGAATCGAGCACATAGCCGCTGCGGTTGCCCAGCAAGGTGCCAATCGGTGCGTAGACAGCGCCGCATGGGTCGCCTTGGCGTGCTTTCCACAACAACGGTGTGACCACGGTTTCCGTCGGGCCGTAGCCGTTGAACAGATAGGTGGGCTTGAGCGCGCGCCATGCCAAGTCGTAGCTGGCTTGGGCCACCGCATCACCACCGAAGCAGTAAACCCTGACCGCCGGTGGGTTACCGTCACGCTCGGCATGTTCGGCCAGCTGCTGCAGATAAACCGGTGGGAACACTGCCATGGTCACGTTATGACGGTGCATCTGCTGGTAGGTGTACTCCGGCAGCCACAGGCTGTCATCACGGATCAACACACTGGCGCCATTGATCAGCGGGTGCATCCAGCCTTCGTGGGAACCATCGAAGGCAAAGGACATGAAGTGCAGCTCGCAATCGGCCGGGCTGGTTTCATAGCGTTCGCCGGTGGCGATGATATGCGCAACCAGAGGCCCGTGAGACACCGCCACGCCTTTGGGCATACCGGTGGAGCCCGAGGTGTAAATCACGTAGGCGAGGTTGTCGCCGTCCAACGAGACGTCGGGCGCGGTATCGCTGTAATCGGCCCAGTCTTCGCTGCGATCGATTGCCAGGGTGCCCAGGCCTTCAGGGATCGGCAGTTGCTGCAACGCACGGGTATGGGTCAACAGCAACTGCGCGCGACTGTCCTCCATCATGTACAGCAGGCGATCACGCGGGTACTCGATATCCAGCGGCACATACACACCCCCCGCTTTCATCACCGCGAGAAAGGCCACCATGATTTCGGCGCTGCGCGGCATGGCGATCGCTACGCGTACCTCCGGGCCGACGCCACGGGCAATCAGAGCATGGGCCAGACGGTTGGCCTGGCGATCCAGTTCGCCGTAGCTCAGGGTTTGCGCGTCGAACTTCACCGCCACCGCGTCCGGGGTTTGCAGGGCGCGGTCGCCCACCAACTCGTGCACCAGGCGCTGGGCCGGGAAGCCTGCGCCGCTGCAATCCCACACTTGCAGAATGTGCTGCTGCTCGTCAGCGTCAAGCAACTTCAACTGGCCAATCATCTGCTGCTGGTCGGCAACCATGGCCTGCAACAGGTTCAGCCAGTGACGCGCCATGCGTTCAATAGTGGAGGCTTCAAACAGGTCGGTGGCGTAGCTCAGGGAAGCGGCCAAGCGGTCCTCGGCCTCCTCGATATCCAGGGTCAGGTCGAATTGCGCGACCGCTTCATCCCAGCTCACCGGGCTCATGTCCAACTGTGCCAAGCGCTGCAAATGGCGACCGGACAGGCTGATATGGTGGTTGAACGCCACCTGGAACAATGGGCTCAGGCTGAGGCTGCGTTCAGGCTGCAAGGCTTCCACCAGTTGCTCGAACGGCAGGTCCTGGTGGGCCTGGGCCTCCAGTGCGCGCTGCTTGACCTGTGCCAGCAACTGATGAACGGTGGTGTGCCCGTCGATATCGGCCTTGAGCACTTGGGTGTTGACGAAAAAGCCGAGCAGGCGTTCGGTCTCGACACGGTTGCGGTTGGCGATCGGCACGCCAACACGGATGTCCCGCTGGCCGCTATAGCGATGCAGCAACACCTGATAGGACGCCAGCAACAGCATGAACAGCGTCACGCCTTCACGCTGGGCCAGGTGCTTGAGACTATCGATCAATGGCGTCGGCAGTTCGATATTCAAGCGTGCCCCACGATGGGTCGGTACGGCGGGACGCTGGTGATCGAACGGCAACTCCAGCACCGGTTGCTCACCGCCGAGCAGGTCGCGCCAGTAATCGAGTTGACGGGCCTGCTCCCCCGCCTCCATCCAGTTGCGTTGCCATACGGCATAGTCGGCATACTGGATGGGCAGCGCCGGTAAGCGCAGGTCCTGGCCCTGGCTGTAGGCGGCGTAGAGTTGCACCAGTTCGTCGACCATGACTTGCATCGACCAACCGTCAGAGATGATGTGGTGCTGCACCAGCACCAGCACATGTTCGTCTTCAGCCAGCCGTAACAGGCTGACGCGCATCAATGGGCCCTGGCGCAGGTCGAATGGCTGGGTGATCAGCGCTTCGACCATCGCCTTCAACCCTGCCTGGTCGGCGTCCATCGAAGCTAACTGAACGCGTGCCTGCGGGTTGATGACTTGTACGGTGCGTGCGGTTTCCTGGTGCAGATGAGTGCGCAGGCTTTCATGGCGCGCCACCAGCGTGTCGAAAGCGCGCTGCAAGGCGACCTTGTCCAGCTGACCTGTGAGGCGCAGGGTGCTGGGTACGTGATAGGCCGCGCTGGTGGGGTCCAGTTGCCAGAGGAACCATTGGCGTTCCTGGGCATAGGACAACAGCAACGGTTGGTCACGCGCTACCGCCGTCATCTGGGGTGTTGAGTCGTTCACGCGGCCCAGGGCCGCCACGAATTCCCTCAACACTGGCTGTTCGAACAACGTCTTGAGCGCCACCTCGATACCCAGGCCATGGCGCACGCGGGACACAACCTGCGTCGCCAGCAACGAATGCCCACCCATCTCGAAGAAGTGATCACTTAGCCCAACCCGCTCGGCACCCAGCACTTGCGCCCAGATAGCCGCGACTTGTTGTTCCACGGCGCTCACCGGCGCAATCCAATTGGCCAGGGACTGGCTGGCATCGGGCTTGGGCAGTGCGGCGCGGTCCAGCTTGCCGTTGGGGCTCAACGGTAGCCGGTCAAGTAATACCAGGTGCGCGGGCACCATGTAGTCCGGCAGTTCCTCGCGCAGGGTGGCCTTGAGCTGTTCACACAGGGCGCCCTGGGCTGATTCGGACAGCGCCTGGCTGGCCACCACATAGCCCACCAATTGGTTATCCGCGGCGATCACCAAGGCTTCGCGCACACTGGCCTGGGCCAGCAGCCGCGCTTCGATTTCGCCCAATTCAATCCGGAAACCACGCACTTTCACCTGGTGGTCGATACGCCCCACGTACTCGATCATGCCGTCGGCGCGGTAGCGTGCCAGGTCGCCGGTGCGGTACAGGCGGCCCGCCCCACCGGCGCAGAATGGGTCGGGAATAAAACGATCCGCCGTCAGATCAGGGCGGTTGAAGTAGCCTCGTGCCAGCAGCGGCCCCCCGATCACCAGCTCGCCTGCGACACCTACCGGCACCGGGTTGAGGTTGGCATCCAGCAGATAGATGGCGCGCCCATCCAGCACGCGCCCGATAGGCATCATTGACGGCAAGGCTTCGCGACCGTCCACGTAGGCTGCGCAATCCAGCGCGGTGGCGGTCACAGTCGCCTCGGTCGGGCCATAGGTGTTGAGCAGGCGCACATGCTGCAAACCCGCCTCACGCCACGCGTTCAGCCCTTCCGGCGGCATGGCTTCGCCACCGATGTGCAGTTGGCGAAGGCGTCCGTAATCGCGTGGCCCCCGCTCGGCAAAATCGCGCACCAGTTGCAGCCAGTAGGCGGTGGTCAGGTCGACCACGGAAATGTCGTGGTCGAGCAGTTGCTGGTAGAAGGTGTCGCTGTCCCACAGGTCGCCGCCGCGCACCACTACGGCTGCGCCGCTGCACAAGGCCGGGTACAGCTGCTCGACGAAACCGTCGAAATTGAAGGTGCCAAATTGCAGCACGCGGTCATGGAATTGCAACGCAAACAACTCACAGAACACTTCCACATGCCGTGCCAGTGAAGCCTGGTCGATGCCCACACCTTTGGGTCGGCCGGTGGAACCGGAGGTGAACATCACGTAGGCCAGGTGGGTGGGCTGAGCCCGTGGCAATGGGTTTTGCGCGCTGTAGTCGGCGAGCCAGCCGGACGCCTGCTCCAGGCACACCAGGGTCAGGTTGTCAGTGATCGGTAACCGTTCAAGCAGCGGCTGCTGGGTCAGCAGCAGTTGCAAGCCGCTGTCTTCGATCATGCACTGCAGGCGCTCGGCCGGATATTTGGGATCCAGCGGCACATAGGCGCCGCCGGCCTTGAGCACTGCCAGCAGGCCGACAATCATCTCCAGGGAGCGGTCCACCGCCACACCCACCAGGCTATCGGCGGCGACGCCCAGCTCGATCAGACGATGGGCCAAACGGTTGCTGCGCACGTTGAGTTCGGCATAGCTCATGCGCTGTTGATCGAGGATCAGCGCGATGTTATTCGGGTGCAGCGCTGCCTGTTGCTCGAAGCGCTGCAGCACGCTGGCCTGGGCCGGTTGAGCAGCGTGAGGCGGGTTCCAGTCGTGGAGCACGCGCAGGTGTTCATGGGCAAGCAGCAACGGGATCGCGCCGAGAGCTTGCTGCGGGGCGGCAACATACTGCTGCAACAGACCTTGCAGGTACGCCGCGATGTGTTGCACGGCGTCAGTGGCAAACTCCGCGCACAGGTATTCCAGGTGCAGGCTCAGGCGCTGGCCGCCATGTGCGGTAAGGGTCAGCGGGTAGTTGGTACGCTCCTGATGACTGACGTTACTGAAGCGTAGGCCGATGTCGTCCGACTGTTCCAGGCTCTTGGCCACCGGGAAATTTTCGAACACCACCAGGGTATCGAACAGCGCCTCACCGGCCGAGCCGGCCCAGCGCTGGATATCAAACAGCGGCGTGTGCTCATGCTCGCGCATTTCCAGGTTGAGCGCCTGTACCGTGCGCACCCAGTCGCTGACGCTCTGCGCCGGATTGGCCGCGGCAATCAGGGGCAAGGTATTGATAAACAGACCGACTTGCTGCTCGACACTCGCCAACTGCGCCGGCCGCCCCGACACCGTCACCCCACAGGTCACGCTGGCCTGGCCGGTATAGCGCTGCAGCAACAATAGCCACGCCGATTGCACCAGCGTGTTGAGGGTCACCTGATGAGTACGGGCGAAGGCGACCAGGCGCCGAGTCTGGTCCTCGTCCAGCTCGCAGCGAACTTCACCGTATGCACCGGCATTCAGCTCTGCGGTCTTGGCCACGCTGTGCGCAAGGTGCGTCGGCTCGTCCAACTGCGCCAGGCGTTGGCGCCAGAACGCCTCGCCCAGCGCCGGATCCTGTTGCTGCAGCCAGGCAATGTGTTGGGAAAACGCCGCGCCAGTTGGCGGCAGGGCCTGCCCCTTGCAGACTTGCAGCACTTCGTTGAGGACCAGCGCGTTACTCCAGCCGTCCATCAAGATGTGATGGCTGGTGTAGATCAGGTGCCAGCGATCTTCGGCGCTGCGTACCAGCGCCACCCGCAGCAACGGCGGGCGGGCCAGCTCGAAGCCTTGGCGATGGTGCTCGGCCGCCAGGCTATCCAACGCAGCACTGAGGTCTTCACGCCCGCGCCAGTCGTATTCGGTAAACGGCAGACTGACCTGGCGATATACCACTTGCAGGGCCTGGCCCTGCTCGTCCTGCCAGACAAATGCGGTGCGCAACATGTCGTGCCGCGCCAGCACCTGCGCCCAGGCGTCCTGGAAGCGCGCCACATCCACACCCTGAACATCGGCGCGCAACTGGCTGACGTAGACGTCGTCCTCGCCCTGCCGATACAGGCTGTGGAACAGCATGCCCTGCTGCATCGGCGACAGCGGGTACAGGTCTTGCACCTCGCGCGACGGCAGCGCCAGGTCGTCCAATTGCTGCTGGGTCAGTCGAGCCAGGGCGACATCGGCCGGAGTGAAAGCACCTTGCTGCGGATCGATGCAATGCGCAATCAGCGCCAGCAGCTCTTGCCGATAATCGTCCGCCAGACGCTGGACAGTCGACGCCTCGAACATCTCACGACTGAACCCCCATTGCAGCGCCAGCTCGCCGCCATACACCTGCCCTTCCACCGTCAGCCAGTTGGCCAGCGGTGCCTCGGGGTCCTGGGCCTGGCCGCTGCTTGCGCTGGCCGGCACAAACAACGCCGACTCATTGAACTGGCGATCAAACTGGCCCAGGTAGTTGAAGGTGATGCGTGGCGCAGCCAGGTTCGACAGGCTTTCGCGGGCCTGCGACGTGCCCAGGTAACGCAGCAGGCCGTAGCCCAGGCCCTTGTCGGGCACCGCGCGCAGTTGCTCCTTGACCGACTTGATCGCATCGGGCAGCTCGCCTTCGGCGTGCAGACGCACCGGGAACAGGCTGGTGAACCAGCCGACGGTGCGGCTCAGGTCGATGTCGTCGAACAGGTCTTCACGGCCGTGGCCTTCCAGCTGGATCAACGCGGCGGGCTGCGCGCTCCAGCGGCTGATCACCCGCGCCAGGGCGGTCAGCAGCAGGTCATTGACCTGGGTGCGATAGGCCGCTGGTGCGTCTTGCAAGAGGCGACGGGTTTGCTCGGCGTCCAGGCGCGTTTCCAGCTTGGCACCCAGACGGTTTTGCAGGCCGCCCTCGGGATGATCGCAGGGCAATTCGGCGTCGATGGATTGCGCTTGCCAGTACGGCAGTTGCGCATCGAGAGTTTGCGCGTGGTTGTGCAGCTGTTGCGCCCAATGCTGGAAGGCACTGGTTTTCGCTGGCAGCGCCTGGTCGCGGTAAGCCTGTTGCAGGTCTTCAAGCAGGATGCGCCAGGACACGCCATCGACGACCAAGTGGTGGATTACCAGCAGCAAACGTTGGCTGCCATCGGCCATGTTTACCAACGCAGCACGTAGCAGCGGGCCTTGCTCCAGGTCGAGGCTGCGCTGGGCTTCATCACACAGCGCCGCCAAGTCGGCGTCGGTGCTGGCGTGGGACTGCCACAACAGCGGTTCGCTGAGCGGTGCAGCATGGCTCTGCTGCCAGCCATCGGCCTGCTGCACAAAACGCAGGCGCAAGGCGTCGTGGTGGTGGATCAGTTGCGTCAAGGCCGCGTCAAGCCGTACAGGCTCCAACGCTTCACGCGGGGTCAGCAGCAAGGACTGGTTCCAGTGATGACGCGCCGGGATCGCCTCGGCGAAAAAGCTCTGCTGTATGGGCGTCAGGATCACCTCGCCGCTGACCGGGCCTTGGTCGATCACGCTGACCTGGTCGAAGCTGGCCACGAGCGCCAGGCTGCGGACGCTCTGGTACTGGAACAGGTCGCGTGGGCTCAGGCGAATACCGGCCTGGCGGGCGCGGCTGACCACCTGGATGGAGATGATCGAGTCGCCGCCCAGTTCGAAGAAGTTGTCATCCTGGCCGACTTGCTCAACGCCGAGTACATCACTCCAGATCGCTGCCAAGGCTTTTTGCAAGGCGTTTTGTGGCGCGACAAATGCCTGTTGCAGCGCCGCGTCCGGTACTGGCAATGCCTTGCGGTCGAGCTTGCCGTTGGCGGTCACCGGCAATTTGGCCAGCATAATGAAGTGGGTTGGCACCATGTATTCCGGCAAGCTTCTGAGCAGCCAGGCCTTGAGGTCGGTCGGCTCCTCGCCTTCGAGCACCAGATACGCGACCAACTGCTTACCGCCGTGCACCAGCACTACCGCTTCGCGCACTTGCGCGTGCTGCATCAGGCGCGTTTCGATTTCGCCCAGCTCGATACGCAAGCCGCGCAGCTTGACCTGATGATCGAGGCGGCCAAGGTATTCGATCACCCCATCGGCACGTTGGCGCACGCGGTCACCGGTACGATACAGGCGCTCGCCGGTCACGAACGGGCTGGGTACAAAGCGCTCGGCGGTCAACGCCGGGCGCCGGTGGTAACTGCGCGCCAGGCCGATGCCGCCCAGGTACAGCTCGCCGCAAACGCCGGCCGGCACCGGATTGAGTTGCGCGTCCAGCACATAGGTGCCGAGGTTGGCGATCGGGCGGCCAATGGGCACGCTGTCGGCGCCTTCGTCGACGCAGGTCCAGTGGGTGACGTCGATGGCCGCTTCGGTCGGGCCATAGAGGTTGTACAGCGCCGTATGCGGCAACTTGGCGAACACGTGCAGTTGCGCATCCAGGGGCAAGGCTTCGCCGCTGCACACGATACGCTTGAGGCTCGTGCACGCCTGCACGCCCGGCTCGTGGATGAACGCCTGCAGCATCGACGGCACGAAGTGCAAGGTGGTGATAGCGTGCTGGCCGACGGTTTCGATCAGGCGCGCCGGTTCACGGTGTTCGCCAGGCGCGGCAACCACCAGGCGCGCGCCGGTCATCAGCGGCCAGAAGAACTCCCACACTGACACGTCGAAGCTGAACGGGGTTTTCTGCAACACCGCATCACTGGTATCCAAGCCATAGGCCTGCTGCATCCAGCTCAAGCGGTTGACCAGCGCGCGATGGCTGTTGCCGGCGCCCTTGGGCTTGCCGGTGGAACCAGAGGTGTAGATCACATAGGCCAGGTTCAGGCCATGGACAGCCACAGCGGGCGCTTCGCTGCTGTAACCGTCAAGCCACAGCGCGGGCTGGTCCAGGGCAATCACCTGGATACCGGCGGCGGGCAGCGAGGCCAGCAGGCTCTGCTGGCTGAGCAGCAGTTGAACGCCGCTGTCTTCGATCATGTAGGCCAGGCGTTCCTGGGGGTACTCAGGGTCGAGGGGCACATAGGCGCCACCGGCCTTGAGAATCGCCAGCAGGCCGATGACCATCTCGATGGAGCGCTCGACACAGATCCCCACCAGCACGTCGGGGCCTACACCCTGCTCGCCCAAGGCATGGGCCAGTTGGTTGGCACGCGCATCGAGCTGGGCGTAGGTCAAGGTGCTCGTACCGAACACCAGTGCCGGTGCATTCGGGGTGCGCTGTGCCTGGTCTTCGATCAGGTGATGAATGGCGCGTTCGGTCGGGTACGACTCGGCGGTCTGGTTCCACGTGTGAACCAGCCGTTGCTGCTCGCTGGCATCCAGCATCGGCAGCTCGCCGATACGCTGTTCGCCATCCACCACCATTGCCTGCAACAGGCTGATCCAGTGTTGGGCCATGCGCGCAATGGTGGGCGCGTCGAACAGGTCATTGGCGTAGGTCAACGCGGCATGCAGGGTGCCGGATTTTTCATAGGTATCCAGGGTCAGGTCGAACTGGGTGGTGCGGCCTTGCCATTCCACCAGAGCCAATTCCAGGCCGGATGCAGTGCTCACCGACGCGATGTCGGCGACCACCGGCTGGTGGTTGTACATCACTTGGAACAGCGGCGTGTGGCTCAGGCTGCGCTCGATTTTCAACGCTTCCACCAGGCGCTCGAAGGGCAACTCCTGGTGAGCCTGGGCGCCCAGGGCGTGCTCCTTGATGCCTTGCAGCAACTCGGCAATGCGGGTTTGCCCGCTCAGTTCGGTGCGCAGTACCTGGGTGTTGACGAAAAAACCGATCAGCCCTTCGACTTCGGTACGGTTGCGATTGGCAATTGGCACCCCGACGCGGATATCGCCCTGCCCGCTGTAGCGGTGCAGCAGCACATTGAAGGCGCCGAGCAGCAGCATGAACAGGGTGACGTTGTGTTTTTGCGCGCAACTGCGCAGTTGCGCAGCCAGCGCCGGATCAATCGCGAAGTTATGCCGCGTGCCCTGGTAGCTGGGCATCGCCGGGCGCGGGTGGTCGGTTGGCAGTTCCAGAACCGGATGCTCGTCGCCCAGGCGGGCCTGCCAGTATTCCAATTGGCGCGCCTGCTCGCCTGCTTCCAGCCAGCGCCGCTGCCACAGGGCGTAGTCGCTGTACTGGATCGGCAGCGCCGGCAGCTGCGGCGCTTCGTTGCGTTCATGGGCGTCGTAGCAACGGATGAACTCGTCGATCAGCACGTTCATCGACCAACCGTCGGAGACGATGTGGTGCAGGGTCAGCAGCAACACGTGCTCCTGATCGGCGAGCTTGAGCAGTTGCACACGCAGCAGCGGGCCGTGCTCCAGGTCGAAGGGCAACAGGGATTGGCGGGTGGCGGCGTCGTTGACAGCCTGTTCGCGCTCGGCGGCGGGCAAGGCACTGAAGTCCAGGTGCTCGACCGTCAGCGACGGCTCTATCGGCACCTGCGCCAGACGTTCATCGGCCTGTCGCTGGAACACGGTGCGCAGGGTTTCGTGACGCGCCACCAGGCTGGCAAACGCTTGCTGCATCGCTGGCAGGCTCAGCACGCCGGTCAAGCGCACCGCACCGGGCAAATTGTAGGCGCCGCTGGCCGGGTCCAGTTGCCAGAGAAACCACATGCGCTGCTGTGCATAGGACAGCGCTTGGCGATCCTCCGCCTCCACCCCTGCCGGAATCGGAAACCGGGAAAAATCCACGCCTTCTTTCTGCAACGCTTGCAGGAACAGTTGGCGTTTTTCCAGGGGCAGCCCGATAAACCGGCGAGCAAGTTTCAAGGAGTCTTCAGCGTTCATTTCTTCGAATCCGGGGCAATAGGCGGGAAGCACAAAGGCACGTCGTCCCTATAAAACGAACCGGAAGAGGAAAAATTAGCGGGGATGGGGGGCTGTTGTCCGCGAGAAATGCGGGCTGCCGGGAAGCGTCCTACGAAAAACCAGTACGCTGCCGATATTTTCAGCGATGCGTGCGATCTAGGCTGCCGACGTCAGATTACCCAGCCGGTGACGTGAGGAAAATCCGAGAGTGAATCGCCAACTGCAATACCAAGGCTATACCGGCTCAATTGAATACAGCGCTGAGGACAATTGCCTGTTTGGCAGGCTTTTGTACATCAGCGCACTGGTGAGTTATGAAGGGCAAACCGAACAAGCGTTGGAGGCGGCCTTTCGAGAAGCCGTGAATGACTTTTTTAACCGGGAACGCAACGAAGCCCGTCAGCCCAACCGCCGGTAACCCAACACCGCCGAGCCCAACACCACCGCCCCCGCCGCCAACGCCACCCAGAACCCGCTGGCGGCGCCGAAGTGGTCGATCATCCAACCGGAGCTGGCGGCACCCATGGCCACGCCGATGCTCAGGCCGGTGATCAGCCAGGTCATGCCTTCGGTTAAGCGGCTGGGTGGGACGATCTGCTCGACCATGGCCATGGACACGATCAACGTGGGCGCGAAAAACAGGCCGGAGATGAAAATCGCAGCGGCCAGGCCCGGAATATTGCTCACCAGCAGCAACGGCAAGGTGGTCAACGCCGTGGCTACGCCGCAGCACAGGAACTGGCGCGGCAACGGCGCCTTCAGCTTGAGGGCACCGAAGGCCAACCCGGCCAGGCACGAACCGATGGCATACACCGACAGCACGATACTCGCGGCCGCTGGCTGGCCCTGCTGCTGGGCGAACGCCACACTGACCACATCCACCACGCCGACGATCACACCCATGGCCAGCAGCAGGATCATCAGGATCAGTACCGACGGTGAAGCGATCAGCCAACGGCCATGGGCGCCTTGGTGGGCGTGAACGGGTGGCTCGGTTTGCCGTTGCATTACAAAGGTGGTGACACCCACGGCCAACAACACTGCCGCGACCAGGGGCCCGGCCTCAGGAAACAGCACCACGCTCAAGCCCACGGAAATCGGCGGGCCGACGATGAAGCACACCTCATCCAGCACCGACTCCAGGGCAAACGCGGTTTGCAGCTTGGGCTGGCCGCGATACAGCTCGGTCCAGCGCGCCCGCACCATGGCCGACATATTGGGCATGCAACCGGCCAGCGCGGCGAACAGGAACAGCGTCCAGTTCGGGGCCTGCAAGCGCGTGCACAGCAGCAACATCAAGAGCGCCCCGCCGCCGATCAGCGCGGCAATCGGCAATACCTTGCCCTGGCTATATCGGTCTACCCAACGCGACACCTGCGGCGCACAGAATGCCGTGGCCAAGGCAAACACCGCCGCCACCGAGCCGGCCAGCCCATAGCCACCATGGACCTGGGAGAGCATGGTGATCAAACCGATGCCGGTCATCGATATCGGCATGCGCGCCAGCATGCCGGCCAGTACAAAAGCCCGAGCGCCAGGAACCTGGAACAACTCGGCGTAGGGGTTTGCCATGACTTGAACGCCTTCTGGTCCTTAAATTGCGCAATCTTTTATCACACCAACCGCTTGATCTGCTTATGCCGCCACACCAATCGGTAATAAGCGGTCTGCAACACCAGCATCGCCAGGTACGTCACCGGGAACGCCATCCACACCCCTTCCAACCCGAAGTGGGCGTTGAACAGATACGCCATCGGCAGCTCCACGCAGAGCACGCAGAAGATCGAGATCGCCACTGGCATCAACACCACGCCACTGGCGCGCATGATGCCGCCGATCACCGCCTGGAACCCGAACACCAGGATGCTCCAGAGCATGATGTGCAACAGGTGTCCGGCCCTGACCCGTGCGCCGTCGTCGGTGATGAACAGGCCCAGCAGCCAGTGCGACAGCCCATAACCGAGCACGATCAGGCCACCGGTCAGGCACAGGTTGATCACCAAACCGGTACGCAAGATCGGTCCGATGCGCTCCAGGCGCCCGGCGCCAATCGCCTGGGCACCGAGAATCGACGCGGTGATGGCAATCGACAGCGCCGGAAACTGCACATAGTTGACGATCTGCGTCACCGCGCCATAGGCCGCCGTGGCTTGGGAGCCATGGCCGTTGACCAGCGCCAGGATGACCAATTCCGACAGCGACAACACCACCATCTGCAAACCTGTCGGCAAGCCGATGCGCAGGACTTTGCCGAGGATGACGCGATCCAGGCGCAAGGCCGCGAGCAGCTCGCGGTCCGGCGCCATCACATGGTTTTTATGCCGCAGGCGCAAGATCAGGAACAGCATCGCCAAGGCGTTACCCACTAACCCCGCGTACACCGCACTCTGGATGCCCATATGCGGCAGGCCGATCCAGCCGCGAATCAGCGCCGGGGTCAGCAACAAGCCCACCAGGGTCGAGACCATCAACGCCAACAACGGCGAAATCGTGTCGCTGACCCCGCGCAGCAGTTGGGTATAGAGGATGAACACCAGCAACAGCGGCATGATCAACATCATCATCTGCGCGTAACCCACCGCATCGTCGAGCACATCCACCGGCGTGCCCAGTGCCTGCAACGCCGGGCGTGCGAACAGGCTGCCGAGCACGGCGGCAATCAGGCCCACCAGCGCTCCCAGGGTCAGAGTGGCACCGGTGATCACCTTGACCAATCCAGTCTCCTGGGCGCCCCACGCCTGACCGATCAACACCGAGGCGCCCGCCCCCAGGCCGATCACCAGGGCGATAAAGAAAAACACGATGGGGAACATCCCCGACACCGCCGCCAGCGCCTGGGTGCCGAGCATTTGCCCGACATAGATGCCGTTGAGGGTGCCGGAAAAGCTTTGCAGAAAATTGGACAGCACCATGGGTGCCAGAAAGATCAGGTAGATCTGCCAAAGCGGCCGTTGCTGGGTAACTTCCATGAAGGTGCGGGTCCCTGGGTTATTGAGCTGGGAAGGCATTGCGCGACAACCAGGCCAGGTACGCCTGCAGGTCCGGCGGCCAGTGCGCGATTTTGTTGGAAAAGTCGGCCCGATCCTGGGCAAACAGCGCGCGCGAAGCGTCTTCGAACCCCGGCAGGTCGCCGCCGATGGCGCTCATGAAACGATAGCTGGCTTCCTTGGCCTGGCGCACTTGATCAGCGCTGGCGTGGGCTGTGCGCGCCTCATCCACCAGGCGACGCAAAGCAGCCGAAGCACCGCCGCGCTGCTGGGCGAGCCATTCCCAATGGCGCGGCAACAAGGTGACTTCACGGGCGACCACGCCCAACTTCGGGCGACCCACCGAGGGCGTAGCGGGCGGCTCGTCGTCGATGTCGGCCTGGGCGGGTGACTGCGGCGAATAGCCCGCCGGCCAAGGGTAGTCGACCTGCATGCCGGTGGCATCATCGAAAACCAGCAAGCTACCGGCGGGCAACGCTTGATCGGCAAGGGCCGTGGCGACTTCGGGATAAGTACCGGCAGCAATGCGCTGATGACCTGCGAAAGCGCTGCACAAGGGAAGATTTTGCGTAGGCATGATTTATTACCCGGGTTTTATTTGTTTTACCCGGGTTATATTAGTCAGTATTTTGCGGATTGCAAGGCCCTGGATTAACGTGCGACCAACACGGCCAGTTCTTCACGAGTGCTGCTGATGACAGCACCCGCCTTGAGCAACTCATTCACCGCCTGTACACCGCCCTCCTCGCTGATGCTGCGGCACGCCGGCAGATGCAGGACCACTTGCAGGCCGGCCTTGAGCAGTTGCAGTGCGGTGGTCTTGACGCAGTAATCCAGGGCCAGCCCACCGACGATCACGCGGGCCACGCCCTGGGCCTTGAGGTACTCGATGACGCCGGTGGACAGTTTGTCGTGCAGGTCGTGGTAGCAGGCGCCGTAGGGGTGCAGGTCGGGCTCGACGCCTTTCCAGATGAAGTAGTCGTAGTCATAGGGCGTGGGCAAGTCGTCGAGCAAGGTGAAACCCTCGGTACCCGGCACGCAGTGGCTGACCCACGTCACATCAGCGTGGGCCAGGCCAGTGGGTTGCAGCATCTCGCTGTGCTGCGCGACCACCCAGGGTGCATGCGGGGTGTGGGCGTCCTTGCTGCCGATGCGATGGCCGGCAAGGCTGGCCATGAAGTTGAGCTCGGCGCCAATACGGTCGCCACCGGCCACCGGCAACTCGTTGGGGCATAGCGGTGTGAAGCTCTTCTGGGCGTCGACATCGAATGAAGCGATGGCGGTTTTCTCAAGGGTCATGATGACTCTCCGGTGGCCTGGGGCGGTCTACTTTTTTAATCGAAGCTTTGCTGATCAGCCACGAAGTCATGAACAATAAAGATCAAATGTGGGAGGGGGCTTGCTCCCGATAGCGGTGTTTCAGCCACATATTCAGTGACTGACACTCCGCTATCGGGAGCAAGCCCCCTCCCACATTTTTGAACGGCAGATGACTTTAGTTCATCCAGTTGCCGCCATCCACGTTATAAGTCTGGGCGACTACGTAATCGGCTTCCTTCGACGCCAGGAAGATCGCCATGCCGGTCAGGTCTTCAGCAGTCCCCATCCGCCCGAACGGCACCTCATCCCCTACCCGCTTTTTCTTCTCCCCAGGCGCCAAACCTTCATGCTTGGCAAACAGCGCGTCCACCCCATCCCAGTGCTCGCCGTCCACCACCCCCGGGGCGATTGCGTTGACGTTGATGCCCTGCTTGATCAGGTTCAGCCCCGCGGATTGCGTCAGGCTGATCACCGCCGCCTTGGTCGCGCAGTAGACCGCCACCAACGGCTCGCCCCGCCGTCCGGCCTGGCTGGCCATATTGATGATCTTGCCGCCATGGCCCTGGCTGATCATCTGCCGGGCTGCGGCCTGGAGAGTGAACAGAGTGCCGGCGACGTTGATCGAGAACAGCCGCTCAAAGCTGTCGCGGGTGATGTCGACGATGGGCGCCAGGTCAAACAGCGCGGCGTTGTTGATCAGGATATCCAGCTTGCCTGCATGGGCCACCACTGCGGCGATTGCGGCGTCGATGGAGGCTTGGTCGGTGACGTCCATCGCCACGGCGTAGGCCTGGGGCCCCAGGTCGGTGGCGGTGGCCTGTGCCCGTTGCAGGTTGATGTCGGCAATGGCAACGGTGGCTCCTTCAGCGATGTAGGCCTGGGCAAACGCACGGCCAATACCCCGCGCCGATCCAGTGATCAGCGCGCTTTTACCTTCGAGTCGTTTCATGTGGGCGTCCTGTAAACGTTATTTCGGGTAGCCGGCGCGCTTCATCTCGCGCTCGGTGCTGGACTGCGCCTGCTGCAATGCCTGGTCAACCGACATACCGCCGGTGAGCGCCGCTGAGAACAGCTTGCCGACAGAGGTGCCGATGGCCTGGAACTCGGGGATGGTCACGTACTGGATACCCACGTACGGCACCGGTTTGGCCGAAGGGTGCGCGGGGTCGGCGTGTTTCATCATCTCCAGAGTCACCTGGGCAAACGGCGCGGCCTGCAAGTACGCCGCGTTATAGGTGGACTGGCGCGTGCCCGGCGGTACGTTGGTGACGCCTTCTTTCTCGGCGACCAGTTTGATGTAGTCCTTGGACGTCGCCCAACTGATGAAAGCCTTGGCGGCATCCTTGTGCCTGGAGGTGGCCGGGATCGCCAGGGACCAGGCGTAGAGCCAGGAAGAACCCTTGTCGGTGACTTCGGTGGGCGCTGCGGCGAAACCTACGCTGTCGGCGACTTTGCTCTGGCTTTTATCGGTGGTGAAGGAGCCGGCAACACTGGCATCCACCCAGATCGCACACTTGCCGCTGTTGAACAGCGCCAGGGTCTCGTTGAAGCCATTGCTGGAAGCGCCCGGCGGGCCATATTGCTTGAGGGTGTTGACGTAGAAATTGGCGGCCGAGGTCCATTCGGGGCTGGTCAGTTCGGGCTGCCATTGCTCGTCGAACCAGCGGGCGCCGAACGCGTTGGCCATGGTGCTCAGCAGGGCGATGTTCTCGCCCCAACCGGCCTTGCCACGCAGGCACAGACCGTACTGGTCTTTGTCCTTGGCGGTAAGCTTGGCAGCGAACTCACCCAGTTCAGTCCAGGTGGGGTGTGACGGCATGCTCAGGCCGGCTTGCTTGAACAGGTCGGTGCGGTAGTAGGTGACGGTACTTTCGCCGTAGAACGGCAAGGCATACAACGTGTTGTTGACCGACAGGCCCTGGCGCACCGAGGGGAAGATGTCCTCGATGTCGTAGTCGACCGGCAGTTGGGTCAATGGTTCCAGCCAGTGCTTGGCACCCCACAACGGAGTTTCGTAGGTGCCGATGGTGAGCACGTCGAACTGCCCGCCCTGGGTGGCGATGTCAGTAGTAAGGCGCTGGCGCAACACGTTTTCTTCCAGTACGACCCATTTGAGCTTGATATCCGGATGCTGCGCTTCGAACACCTTGGACAGGCGTTGCATGCGGATCATGTCACTGTTGTTGACCGTGGCGATGGTGACAGTGTCAGCGGCGTAGCTGGGTATGGCCAGGGCCAGGCCGGTCAGCAGGAACAGTGCTTGCGGGAGCTTGAACATGGCGGTTTCCACCTGTTGTTTTTGTTGTTGAGCAGCGATTACAGCAGCTTGGCCAGGCCCTCACAAACGCCTGGCGAATGCGCGGCTGATACTTTTTTAACCTCACGCCCAGGATCAAAAAAGTACCAGTGCCAGGTGAAACCGGGAGTAGCGCACTGATTGCCAGTGCGCGTATTTTGAGGCCATCGCACACCTACAAGAGGCAGCACCATGCCCGTCAGCCGCGCTACCCTGTTCGAGCACCGCCCTGCGGAACTTGAAGTGATCCTGCCCGAACCGGACCACTGCTTCCGATGGTTTGAACATGACTACCCCTATGAACTGGCGCGCTGGAACCATCACCCCGAATTCGAAATCCACCTGATCCGCCAAGGCAGCGGCAAGCTGGTGGCAGGCGACTATATCGGTGCCTTCAGCGCCGGCCATGTCGCCCTGATCGGACCTGACCTGCCCCACGACTGGATCGGCGACCTGGCGCCCGGCGAATACCTGAGTGGCCGCGATGTGGTACTGCAATTCGACGGCGCCGCCCTCCTCGCCCTGCGCAACACCCTGCCGGAACTCGGCGATTTACAGCCGCTGTTTGAACAGGCGCGACGTGGCGTTGAATTTACCGGGCAGACCGCTGCAAACGCAGCAAGGCTGATGGAAGCCATCGGCAGCGCCCATGGCCTGCAACGCCTGATCCTGTTCCTGCAATTGCTCGATACCCTGAAGAACGCCGCGCCGCCACAGGCCAAGGCCCTGGCCAGCCCGTGCTACGCACCGACCCTGGACGCGCGCAGTGCCGAACGCATCAACAGGGCTTTCGATTACCTGATGCGGGAGCTGACCGGCGATGTGCGCCTGTCGGAGATTGCCCGGCAATTGGAGATGAGCGAACCGGGCTTCTCGCGTTTCTTCAAGCGCAACACCGGCCACGGTTTTATCGACCTGATGCGCAAGTTCCGCGTGCAACGTGCCTGCCGGTTGTTGCTGCAAAGTGAGATGTCAGTGGCGGATATCTGCTTTGAGGTGGGCTACGCCAACCTGTCCAATTTCAACCGCCACTTTCGCATCGAAATGCACCAGACGCCGAGCGAATACCGGCGGCAGACCGCGATGCATTTATTCAGCCCCATCGCCAAGCTCGCCTAATGAGCCAGTGCCTGTTGCGCAAGGCGCGCAACCCGCAACTCAATCTCGGCGCGCTCGCGCTCCTGGTCTTCCAGAAACCAGGCTGCGGACAACCCGGCGTGGGCCACCACCCATTGCAGCACGCGCGTGCGCGACAGGCCCGCCGCCTGGGTGATGACCTCGACCTGGCGGCTGAAACGCTGCGGGTTGCTACAGGTGGGTAAATCCGGATTGCAGATCAGGTTGACGTAGTCGTAGCCGCGCTCACCCATCACCCGCTTTGGATCAATCGCCAGCCAGCCTCGGGGGCCAAAGTCGAGGATATTGTCGTGATGGACATCACCGTGCAGCACCACCACATCCTGCGGTGCCGCCAACAATGTGCGGGCCACTGTCGCGCAGTCGCGTAGCACCTCACCCTCGCGCTCGGCGGCGCGCCACAAGGACTTGAACCATTCGTCCAGCCCAAGCAAGCCCTCGGGCGGTGACGCACGGGGCGCATGCAGCCGGGCCACGGTGGCGCAGGCGATCCGGCTGGCTTCGTCGTCCTGGCCATTGAGGGCCATATGCATCAACGAGCCCTGGCCGGTGGCCCGCTCCATCAATACGGCGGTGTGGTCATGGGCAAACACCTGCGCCGCGCCGTCACCTGCCCACCAGCTCAGCAGGCGGCCGCCGAGCTTTTCTTCAGGGGTATGAGCAATTTTCAACATCGCCGGCACGCCTTGCCAGCGCACCGGCAGGAGGTGACTGCCAGGCGTGACGATGGGCTCGCCATCGGCACTCAGTTTCCAGGCGTGCAGGTAGTGATCGAACATAGAGGTCCTCCAATCGGTGGTGCAGAAGGATGACAGGTAACACGCTGGTTTTCTGACCAAAACGTCGACTAATCCGCCTTTTTTCTAAACAGTTCAAGCCATTGACACAAGTTGGTACAACCTGTGCAAACGTTTGCGGAACGAACTTGACCACCAAGTTCACCTCTACCCGTTAAAACGGGCTTCAACCGCGTACGAATAAGGATTTTCAATGCACCCTACCTCAAGGCCCCGCGCTTGCTTTGGTGTTTCCTTGCTACTGGCCGCCGTTACGGGAGTACTCAGTGCACCCATTTTGGCGCAGGAAAAGCCCGTGGATGACTCAGCACAGGGCGAAACCCTCAGCCCTGAGGCCAATCCCCCGGCGAAAAAAGGCGTCTATCTGTCGGAATGGTTCAATCAGGACCTGACGCTGATCGGCAGCAAAGACATCAGCTTCGGCCCCAAGCCCCAGGATGACGTCTACCTGGAGTACGAGTACTTCGGGCGCAAAGGGCCCTTTGAGTTGTACGGCTATATCGACGTACCGAAGATCCTCACCATCGGTAACAGCAATGACAAGGGCGTGTGGGACCATGGCTCGCCGGTGTTCATGGAGCATGAACCGCGGATCTCCATCGACTACCTGGCAGGCCGCAGCCTGGCGATTGGCCCATTCAAGGAATGGTATGTGGCCTTTGACTGGATCTACGACCACGGCAGCCGCAAGGAAAACCGCGCCAACACTCTGTACAGCGGCCTGGGCACCGATATCGATACCCACTCGCGGATCAACCTGTCGGCCAACTTCTACGGGCGCTACCAGTGGGAAAACTACGGCGCCAGCAATGAATATTCCTGGGATGGCTACCGTGCGCAGATGAAGTACATCGTACCCATCGGCAAGTTCGACAACGGTGCCTCGCTGACCTAC
The DNA here is from genome assembly GCF_016405635.1 of Pseudomonas sp. MF6755. Taxonomy (NCBI): domain Bacteria; kingdom Pseudomonadati; phylum Pseudomonadota; class Gammaproteobacteria; order Pseudomonadales; family Pseudomonadaceae; genus Pseudomonas; species Pseudomonas sp. MF6755. Next base: position 39,787 of record NZ_JAEKDA010000018.1, on the reverse strand, counting down.
ATCGGTTTCACCAACTACGATTTCGGTTCAGACCTGCACAAGGACAACCCGGCGCGCACCGCCAATTCCCTGGTGGCCACCAATGTGTTGCTGTACTCGTTCACCCACCTGCGCTTTACCCTGGTCGGTCGTTATTTTCATAACGGCGGCAACTGGGAGGACGGCAGCGAGTTGAATTTCGGCGAAGGCAACTTCCGCGCCCGCTCCGACGGCTGGGGCTACTACGCCGGCGTGGGCTACCAATTCTGATCAAGGAGCTGTAGATGAAAGCACTGACCCGTATGTCGCTGGCCGTCGGCCTGGCCCTGCTGCCCCATTTGGTGCTGGCGGATAACCCGGCGCCGATCAAACCCAAGGTGATGCTGATCACCATGTTCGCCCCCGAGGCGCAAACCTGGATCGACCGCCTGGAGCTCAAGCAAGAAGTGCGTGTGCCAGGCTTGTCTGCCGAGTACCCGGTGATTCGCTGCAACACCCAGGACGTGTGCCTGCTGGTGACCGGCATGGGCCAGACCAACGCTGCCGCGTCAACACTGGCGTTAGCCCTGTCACCCAAGTTCGACCTGCGCCAGAGCTACTTCCTGATCGCCGGGATTGCGGGCATCAGCCCCAAGCACGGCACCATCGGTACCGCGGCCTGGGCCCATTACCTGGTGGAGTTCGGCACCCAGTGGGAGCTGGATTCACGGGATGCACCCAAGGATTGGCCGACCGGCTATACCGGTATCAACACCAAGGGCCCCAACGAAAAACCACCGCTGGACTACAAGACCGAAGTGTTTGAGCTCAACCCCAAGCTGCAAGCCAAGGCATTTGCCTTGTCGCACACGGTGGAGCTGACGGAAAGCAAGGAGTCTACCGCCTGGCGCAAACACTACCCCGCCGCCCCGGCCAATCAGCCGCCGCAAGTCACGCGTTGCGATACCCTGGCGGGCAACACCTGGTTTTCCGGCACTCGCCTGAGCGAACGCGCCGAAGTCTGGACCAAATTGCTCACCGACAATAAAGGCGAATACTGCACCACTCAGCAAGAAGACAATTCCACCTATGAGGCGCTGCTGCGTGCCAGCCGCGAAGGCTTGGTGGATATCCAGCGCCTGGCCGTGGTGCGCGCGGGGTCAGACTTTGACCGGCCTTATCCTGGCTACAGTGAAGTAGACAATCTGCTCAAGTATGCGGACCAGGGCGGGTTCGTGCCGGCGTTGGAAAACCTGTATCGCACGGGCAATCCGTTGGTCCAGGCGATTGTGAAGAACTGGTCGGCGTGGGAAAAAGGCGTACCCGAGGTCGAGTGAAGGCTGGCCGCCGCCAAGCGAACTGTTTTTACTTATCCTGCAGGCACCGGATTACCCGGGCCTGCAGGTCGATCATGTCAACCGTGAGCGGACTTGGTGCATTCACAGCCCGTCGCCGAAGCGCAAGGTTCACCGTGGGCGTGGTGCTCGGCACAGCCCTGACAGCAATAACCTTTACCGTCCTTCATTATCGCGTCGGTGCCCAGTACACATTTGCAGTGTGGGCAAGCACAGGTTTTATCTGGCATGGTCAGACTCCTTTTTCATGGTCGTCCCGGTGCGGCGAACGCCACACCTTAAGCAGTGACTCCGTGCACGACACCAAGGTTCAGCGCCATCAGTCGGCCGCGCGTGTATTGCTGCGATACATGAACACCAGCGCCAAGGCCAGGCAGAGCATTGCCACGATGCGGCTACCTGACAATTCGATCGCCGGATTGCCCAGCCAGCCGAAGTTGTCGATCAGCATACCCATGCCCAACTGCCCGACAATCACTGCCACCGTGGCGACTGCCGTGCCAACCACAGGCACCGCGCCGACCATCACCAGCATGTACACCACGCCGAACAGGGCACCGGTCAGTTGCCACTTCGGCACATCCAGCAGGCTGACGGCCTGGGCCGGTTCGAAGAAAAATATCAGCAGCGCGGTGGTGAGCGCGCCGACCGCAAAGGTCAGCAGACTGCTACGCAACACGCCTACTGTCTGGCCCAGACGCCCGTTGATCGCGGCCTGCACACTCAACACCGCGCCTGCTGCAATCACCACCACCAATAACATAATCAGATTCATCGCCTTACCCTCGTGCAATCAGAACCAGTGCCGCCACAATCAACGCCAGCGCAATCCAGCGCTCGCCATTGACGCGCTTGCGCGCCGTGCCGAACCAGCCGAAATGGTCGATCAACACGCTCTTGCCCACTTGGCCCGACAGGATCGCGATCATGGTCATGGCAATGCCGATGTGCGGTGTGGCCAGGGTCAGCACCACCACGTACATCGGCCCCAGGAACCCGCCGATCAACTGCCAGCGCGGCAGTTGAGTGAATGCCGGGCCCTTCTGCGGGCCGCTGAACAACAGCAGCAAAAGCAGGATTGCCGTGCCGACGCCGAAGATGCTCAAGGTCGCCCACAAATGCCCGACCTGCACACCCAATGGCCCGAGCAGGCCGGCCTCCACCGACAGGCCCATGCCCGCCAGGATCACCAACGGCAACAACAGCAGCCGCAGAAGGTTTTTGTTCGGCCTGGCCTGTGCCACACCCTCGATAGTCCGTGCCTGCATACATCACCTGCGCATCAAGAAAGGAAACATGGCGCGCATTATCCGGTGGCCGTTCTATGCGATAAATGGGAGTATGCAGACAACACCTTTGCGCAATACGCACAGCCTGGAGACAAGATGCAGGGCTTGAATGAATTGAGTTTCAAAGCGCTGCGCCTGTTTGTGGCAGTGCTAGACCATGGCAGCTTCTCCGAGGTGGCCCGCCGCGAAAGCCTGGCGCCCTCCTCCATTTCGCGGCAGATCCAACTGATGGAACAGGCCCTCGGCCAGCAATTGCTGTACCGCCATACCCGCGCCGTGAGCCCCACCGAAGCCGGGCGCCTGCTAGGGCATCACGCGCGCCTGGTACTGGAGCAGTTGGAAACGGCGAACCAGGCCCTTCAGGAACAGGACAGCGAGCCCAGCGGGCTGGTGCGCATCAACGCGCCGATGGTATTCGGCCAGCGCCACCTTTCACCGTGTCTGGGGGAGTTGTGCCGGCGCTACCCGAAGTTGCAACTGGATATCCAGCAGACCGACACCTTCGTCGACCCGCTGCAAGATGGCACCGACCTGCTGTTCCGCATCGGCGTGCTCAATGATTCCGGCATGCAGGCACGCATCTTCGCGCCCCAGCGTTTTCGCATCGCCGCCAGCCCCGCCTACCTGGCGCACCATGGCACACCACGCCACCCTGACGAACTGGCCAACCACCAATGCCTGGCCTACAAAGGCATCACCGGCCAGCAGCGCTGGTTCTTCAGGCACGGCCAGGGCGACTGGACACCCTACAGCGTCAAGGGCCCGATTACCGGCAACCACGCCGATACCCTGACCCACGCCGCCGAACAGGGCCTGGGGTTGGTGGTGTTTCCTTCCTGGTTGATTGGCGAAAGCTTGCGCGCCGGCACCTTGCAGGCTGTGCTGACTGAATACGAAGTCGCCACCACCCTGGAGCCCCAGCAGATTGCGGCGTTATGGCCCGGCAGCCGGAGGCTGTCGCTGAAGGTGCGCACGGTGATCGATTATTTCGTCGAGTGTTTTGGGGCGGTGCCGTATTGGGATCGATGAGCCCTATCGCCGCTTCTGAACGAAACCGGCAGGGAAATTTCCTCGTAGGAAAAGTAGGCCCGTTCTGATTTTACGGGCCAGTATTTCTGGGCACGATGTGTTGGGGCAGACTTTGGCGAATTCTTTTTTTGGAGAGATGCCATGGATGTCGTGTATTACAAACCATCACGCGCCGAACGAGCGGCCTTGACCAGTGGTCGAGCCGTCTTTGATAGCGTTCGTAGTTTTGGCTATATTTGGCCAAAATACGGGGAAGACCACATGATTACCGTCGCGCTGGGTGAAGCAAAAAACAACCTGTCCAAACTGGTCGATGAAGCCGCCGCCGGCAAAGTCATCACCATTGCCAAACATGGCCGTGCTATGGCACAGCTTGTCCCCATCGGTAAATCCAAGGGCCGGCGAATTGGCGCAATGAAGGGCAAGCTGGTCATCCCCGAAGACTTCGACGCACCGCTACCCAGCGATATGTTGGATGCGTTTGAGGGCAGTCCTTCATGAGACTGCTGCTGGATACCCATATCCTGCTGTGGGCACTCAACGATGACCCCAAGCTGTCCGGCAAAGCCCGCAAACTGATTGAAAACGCCGCAGAAGTCTACGTCAGCGCGGCAACATTCTGGGAAATGGCAATCAAGGTTGGCGTGGGAAAGCTCGCCGTAGACCTGGACGAAATCCGCGAGTATTGCCTGGAAAGCGGTTTCGTCGAACTCCCCATCACCTTGGAGCACGCCATTGCAGTCAAGGATCTCGAGCATCATCACAAGGACCCTTTCGATCGGCTGATTATTGCAACCGCGCTGAGTGAACCAATGAAGCTATTAACAGCCGATCCGCAGGTTGCCCAATACACATCCCTGGCGATGTTAGTTTAGGTGATGCGCCAGTAGCGCGATGTCCAATCAAAACAACCACTGCCCAATCAACCACGCATTCGCCCCACTGATCACCGCAAACAGAAACCATGCCAACAGCCGCGTGGGCAGTCGGTTAACGAACGGCCCCATCAACTGCTTGTCGCCGGTCATGCGGATCAGCGGATACAGCGCAAAGGGCAACTGCAGGCTCAGTACCACCTGGCTGAGAATCAGCAGCTTGCCGATGGCATCGTCGCCCATCAGCCATACGCCGAGGAACGCCGGAATCAACGCCAGCCCACGGGTGATCAGCCGTCGTTGCCAGCAAGGTATGCGCAGGTTCAGGTAGCCCTCCATGATCACTTGCCCGGCAATGGTGCCGGTAAAGGTCGAACTCTGCCCGGACGCCAACAAGGCGATACCGAACAGGATGCTGGCGAAGGCGCCGCCCACGAGCGGGTCGAGCAGATGGTAGGCGTCCTGGATTTCCACCACATCGGTATGGCCAGTCTTGTAGAACGCCGCCGCAGCCAGCACCAGGATCGCCGCGTTGACCAGCAGGGCCAGGGCCAGGGAGCCGATGGTGTCGATACGCGCCAACTTGACCGCATCCTGCTTGCTCGCCAGGTCCTTGCCGAACAGGCGCGTCTGCACGATGGAGGTGTGCAGGTAGAGGTTATGGGGCATGACCGTGGCGCCAAGGATACCGATGGCCAGGTACAACGGCGCAGCATCGCTGATGGCCGACAATGACGGGGTGAAACCGCTGAGCACGTCAGGCCAGTAGGGTTTGATCAGCACCAGTTCGATAAAAAAACACACGCCGATGGTCGCCACCAGCGCCAGCATGATCGCTTCCAGGCGGCGAAAGCCGCGGTTTTGCAGGGCCAGGATCAATAGCGTATCGAACGCGGTAATGACAATACCGGTGGTCAGCGACACGCCAAGCAGCAGGTGAAACGCCAGGGCGCAGCCGAGCACTTCGGCAAGGTCGGTGGCGATGATGGAGATTTCCGCCAATACCCACTGGGTACGTGAGGAGCGCTTGCTGTAACGCTCGCGGCACAGTTGCGCCAGGTCTTTACCGGTGGCGATGCCCAGCCGCGAGCACAGGCATTGCACCGCCATCCCCGCCAGGCTGGCGAGCAGCACCACAAACAACAGGCTATAGCCGTAGCGTGACCCGGCTTCGATGGCGGTTGCCCAGTTGCCAGGGTCCATGTAGCCGATGGAGATCAGCAGGCCAGGCCCGGCAAACATCAGCATTCGTTTGAAAAACGATGCCTTGGGGTCAACGGCGACAGAGCCGGCCACTTCCGGTGGGCAGAACGGGGCGGTAGCGATTTTCGGCAGGCTGAATTTCACGCAGTATTCCAGGCAAATACACAAGACTTGGGCAGCAGCTTATCAGTCAGACGCGACCGTGCGCATCACCGTGTCCCGCGGCAGGTCAAACGCTTCCACCACTTGCACCACCAGGTCCAGCTCCTGGTTCAGCGCCTCGCGTTCCATGCGCTGGCGAATCACGCCGATCACCAAGACCGCCAGGGTGGTGATCGAATACGCCGGGCCGGAAAACGCCCGTACACCGCTGACCAGCAACATCGCCGCGGCCAGCGCCTGGCCCACCAGCGGAATCGCCGTGGCCGCACCGCGCCGCAGGATAAACCCGGTCAGCCCGGCCAGCGCGGTACCGCTCAAGGCTGTCGTGGCCGACCGGCCCACATCGAAGCGGGTGAACAAGCCCTGCTCTTTTTGCGCAGCGGCCTTGAGCTCGGCATCGAACGCCTGGCGGTCGGCGCGGCTGAGCTTGTCCTTGTACTGCTCGATCAGTTTTTCTGCGACCTGGCCTTCGATATCCGCCAGCACCACGTTTCCAAGCGGTTCGTCGAACGTGATGCCCAAACGCTGCGCCACATCCTCGGCAATCTGGCGATAGCCCACGCCGTGACCACGAGCCAGGTTCATAAAGCTGTCACCGCCCATTCGCTGCAACTCGATGGCCAGCTTCAACGGTTCGCGCACACTGGCATCAATCGAGGCACTGCGCTTTTGCGCCATCAGCTCGGCGAGGAACTTCAACTCATCCGGTCGCGCCTGCACCAGTGCCGGGAACAAATCTCCATCCTCCTCGGCAAAGCGCACTTCACTGCTGCGCTGGTCCGCACGGATCATGCCGCGCCGCTCCTGCAGCAAGTCGGTGTACTGCACCACGGTCTTCAACTGCGGCCAGTAGGCGGCATGATCGAAGCTGGCCAAGTGCACATTGGTGACCTTGGTCTTGAGCGCGGGCGTCACGTCAATCGCATAACGGCCGATGCACCGCTCGGTATCCGGTTTCATGGCCAGCGCCCAGTCCTTGCTCGAATGACAGTTGATCAGCCGCCCCTTGAGCGGCGCCGACACGTCATCCCAGGGGCTCGATGTACAGATCGCCCCGCCCATCAGCAACAGGTTATTCAACGGCAGTTCGCGGGCGACCTCGGGGCTGGCCAGCAGGCTCTTGACCAGGATTCTTGCGCCCAGGGAGTGGCCGATCAGGTTGATGCGCCGCACCGGCAGTGACTCGGCGTGCAGGTAGCCGGCCAGCTCGGGCAGCAAGGTCTTGGCCACTTCATCGACCCGCGCCTCGACACTCTTGTAATGGTCAAGAAAATAGCCAATCGCCTTGCCCACGCCCACCGTCGCGGCGCCCAGGCCGCCGCCGCCGAGCATCGAAGTGATCACATCCTTGAACGGCGCAAACAGGTTTTCCAGAAAGTGCCCCGCCGGCCAGAACAGCATCAGGTTGGTCGAGCCTTCGATACCCGCCAGCTGTTCCTTGAAACTGCCCAGTTGCTGACGGTTGAAGAAAGCCGAGTAGCCGTGAACATAGAGATTGAGCACATCCCCCTGTGGCTCGCCACACAGGACGAACGTGGGCTTGCGGGTGCGGTGCATTTCATCCCACTGGTGTTGCATGGGCCGGTGACTCCTGGTGGCAAGGGACGGCGATAGTAACAAACAGAGCCGATAGGAAAGGTGAATCCTGACCGACGTGTGCCCGGCTCAGAACAAGGGTGTCGCCTTGGACCTGCCCAGGTAGCGCGTTGGGGAATCCCCCAGATTGCGGCGGAACACCGAGGTGAATGCACTGGAACTGCTGAAACCCAACGCCAGCGCTACCTCGGTAATAGACGCACCCTGACCGAGCTGCGCCGTGGCCTCCAACAGGCAAACCTGCTGGCGCCAGGCCACAAACGTCATGCCAGTGCTGTCATGGAAATGTCGGGTGAAGGTGCGCCGGCTCATGCTCGCCCACGCGGCCATCTCGTCGAGGGAAACAGCCTGCGTCGGCGCCTCCAGAAAGCGTTGGCACGCCCGCGCCAAGCGCGGCTCAGCGGGTAGCGGCGCGCTGAGGGGCAACTCGGCCATCGCGCCGATTTCATCCACCAACAGCGCCAGCACACTGAGCTGGCGGACACCGCCCACCGCCGAAGGCCCGATCGCCAGCGCCGCTTGCAGCAAATGCCTGAGCAGCGGCGACACCTCAAACACCTGGCAATGCGCCTGCAAGCCGGCACGGCGGGCAGCTTCGTCATCCAGGTAAGTGTTCAACATGACCACCTCACCGCGCATGTGCATGGCATGGGGCACACCCGCTGGCACCCAGATAGCCCGCTGCGGCGGCACTACCCAATTGCCGAGGTCGGTGAACATTCTCATCGCGCCGGTGGAAGCGTAGGCAAACTGACCCCGCACGTGGGTATGCCGCTCGAACACGCTGCCACAGGGATACTGGCGCAGGGTGACCACCGCGTCGGGGTCGTTGGGATCAAAGGTCGGGATCATGGCCCGATATTGTCAAACTATGACCTGGCATAGCAAGCGGGCCACAGCGTCGCCCCCTAACATTCTCACCTTTGATGCCCCTGCCCGCGCCCAAGGAACCACCATGCACAAGAAACACCTGGCCCTCGCCCTCCTGGTCACCCTGGTCTGGGGCCTGAACTTTCCCATCACCAAACTGGGCCTGCACTCAATCGATCCGTTTGTGCTGACCGGCATTCGCTTTGCGCTTGCCGCCTTGCCACTGGTGTTCATCATCCGCCGCCCGACGGTCAAGTTCGGCTATGTGGCGGCCTATGGCGTTATCTTCGGCCTGGGCATGTGGGGCGTAATCAACTATGGCATCCAACGGGGTGTTAGCCCGGGCATTGCCTCGTTGCTCATCCAGCTCAGCGTATTTTTCAGCCTGGGTTGGGGTTGTGTGCTGTTCAAGGAAAAAATCCGTGGTGCGCAGTGGCTCGGCGCTTTTCTCGCCTTGATCGGCCTGACGGGGATCATCGCTACCCAGCACGGTGACCACGCCGTGCAGGGAGTATTGTTGATCGTGCTCAGTGCGTTGGCCTGGAGCATCGGCAATGTGATCATCAAGATCTCGGGGGTGAAGGAAATTTTCTCGTTCATGGTATGGGCCAGCCTGTTCCCGCCGATTCCGCTGTTCCTCATGGCCTGGTGGCTGCACGGCAGCGCCGCGTTCGACAGCGTACCGGCGGCGCTCGACTTGACCGCCATGGCATCGATCCTGTTCCAGGTCTACCTGGCCACGCATTTTGCCTATTGGGGCTGGAATACCCTGCTCAAGGCATACCCGGTGTCCACCGTGGCGCCGCTGTCGCTGTTGATTCCAGTGTTCGGCATTGCCAGCTCGATGCTGATCCTGGGCGAACGCATTAGCACGCTCCATTTACTTTTCATCGCCGTGATCATTATCGGGCTGGCAGTTGGGCTTTATCGCAAAAGCGCTCGTGCCTAGCGATAGATAACCCTGTCAGAAATCGGGGACTTTGATCGTCCCACTACAACTCAGATAGCCAAAAGCCCGGCTTTGACCGGGCTTACGGGTGGTTCATCAGTGTCAGCAAGCGAAGTTGTCAATCTTGACCTGGCCATCTGGGAAGGTAGCGATGATTTCCAACTCGCCGCCCATCGCACGGATGTAGTCACGCAATGTACTGATGTACATATCAGTACGACGCTCCATCTTCGAAACCGCCGCCTGATTGATGTTCAATGCCTTCGCCAGGCTTGCCTGGCTCAATTGCTGGGCCTTGCGCAGCTCATGCAGCGGCATTTCTTTCAAATGTTGCTGAAGTATCTGCTCAGCATCGGCGCGCGACTCGGGCGTCATGCGAGCTTTCAGTTCCGCGAATTTCTTAGCCATGGTCACGGCCCTCTTAACGCAATGTTTCTAAATGTACGTCGTATAGCTTCTCTGCCAAGGGTACGTACTCGTGGTACCAGCGGTGCTGTGCGGTTTTATCGCCACCTATCAGCAGCACTGCACAGCGCCGAAAATCGAAGGCATATAACACTCTATAAGGTCGCCCTGCATGCTGTACCCGCAGCTCTCGCAGGTTGCCGTGTCGAGCGCCCTTGATATCGCTGCTATGAGGAAAGCGCAGTCCCGGCCCGAACAGCTCCAGTAAATCAACACTGGCCGCCACCGAAGATTGCGCCTTCGCATCCAAGCCACCCCACCACTCTCCGAATTCATCCGTGTATTCAATGTCCCAGACCATGCAAATATGCCACCCAAGGAATATAAACTCAAGGGCATAACTTTAGGCCGACGCTGGTTGTCCAGCCAATCGCGCTCCAGAGGAAATTGTGTGTACATTCTTCAGCCAGGCGGGTGAGCAATAAACCCCATGCATTTATGCGCCAGCGTATTACTTCAAGAATTTTTTCCAAAAAAAACCGCCCTCACGGGCGGTTCAAAAAACTCGGCCTTGATCAAAAACCGAGGGAGAAACTGACCGTCACTGCATGGTCCTTGTCGTTGCGCGAAAGTTGACCCGAGTAGCCCAGACCCAGCTTGCCGTTCTGGCTGATCTGGTAGTCCAGGCCCGCTTCCACTACCGCGCTGTCCTTGGCAATCGGCACGCCCTGGGTGCTGAACGAGCCACCGCCGTTGATAAAGCTCAGGTCGGCGTCAGGCTTGGTATCGCCAAAGGCATGGCGCCAGCCGATGCTGCCTCGTGGGGTGAGTTTCGAGCCGTTGCCCAAGGTGATGGTCTGGCCGATGCGTACGCCCAAGGTCGAGTAGGTGATGTCCTGGTCGGCATCGCCGCGCAGGGCAGCCGAACCGCCTTTTTCCTTGATCGTATCGCTGTCGTAGTTGACGTAGGCCAGGCCGGCGAAAGGTTCCAGGGCAACGCTACCGGTTTGAATGGTGTAGCCGACTTCACCGAAGACCTGCGCACTGCGTGCCTTGTAGTCGGCTTTCAGGCGCTGGCCCTCACCGCCCACGGCCACGTTGCGTTTGCTTTCGATGTCATGCCAGCTGTACGCCACGCCCATGCGAGCGGCGAAGGCTTCCTGCTGGTACGCGGTGTAGGCCATCAGGTGGTAGCTGTCGACGTCGGCGCTGGAGTTGCGGCGCTTGGCATCCAGGTCGCTGCGGGTGTAGCCAGCGGCTACGCCGACGCGCCAGGCGTCATCCACTTGTTTGTCGGTGCCGAGCAGGAAGCCGCTGAGGTTGCGGTCCAGCTTGGCGGTGTTGCTGTCACCGCCCATATGCCCCCAGGTGCCGAGCACACGCATCCAACCGACCATCTCGCCATGGCAACCGGCGCTGGTCAGGCGATTTTCGCTTGGCGCCAGGGCATTGCGTGGGTCGTCCTCGCGGTAGCAGCCGGGTTGGCGCAAGCGCTCGTTGACCGCGTCACGCACGTAACGCGAATCTTCGAGCATCGCGCTGGCGGTGCTGGCGTGGATCTCGCCAGACAAGCTGTCGAAGGCTGCACGCGCCCCTGCCACGTCAGTGTTGAGCAGCGCGTTCTGCACCGCCGCGCCACCGACTGCCGCACCGCTGCCCAACGCTGCCGCAACGCCGCGCTGGTTACCGGTGGCCGCCACGCTGGCGTAGCTGACGTTGTTACGGCTGACCGCCAGGGCCACTTGGGTTGGGCTGTAGTTCAGCGCGGTATTGAGGAACGCCAGGTTCTCCAGGTTGGTGGTGGTGAACGTGCCGTTGACCGCCCCTGCGGTCAGCAGCGTGTAGGTGGTCGCGCCGGCATACGGTGCCAGGTTGATCACATTCAAGGTGCCGCCCAGGTTGGCGGTGCCGCCGACCGCCAGGGAGCCAGTGGTGGATGGGGTGATCACCAGGTTCAGCGCGCCTGTGCTGGCGTTGGTAAAGTTGCCGGCCACGGTCAACTTGCCGCCATCAGGGCTCACAGAGCCATTGTTGACCAGCGAACCGACACTGCCGTTGCCGGTCAGGCCCGCACCGTTGGCCACGGTGACTTGGCCGCCGAGCACTGCGCCAGGGTTGGCCGCGTTACCCACTTGCAGCACGCCTTGATCAACAGCAACGGTGCCGCTGAAGGGCTGGTTGCCGGTCAGCAACAACGCGCCCGCGCCTTGTTTGACCAGGGCACCGGTGCCGCTCAAGGTGCCGCTGAACTGACCATTGGTGGGCTGGACGAACAGCAAATTGGCGTTGTTGAGGATATTGCCGCGCAGGCTGGTGGTGTTACCCGCCAGCGTACCGCCACTGACCGTAGTGCCGCCGGTGTAAGTATTGGCGCCGGTCAGCAGTAAGGTGCCGGAGTCCAGCTTGTTGATCCCGCCGGTGCCCACCAGAGGTGCATCGATCTGAGTGGTTACGCCGGAGTTCACCCGCACCGCCGCCAGGCTGCCATCCGCCGCGTTGGTCGGGCTCAAGCTACCCCCTGCGCCAGCCGTCAGCGTGTAACCGGCGTCGAGGAATTGCAGGCCGGTGAAGCCTTGGTTGCCGACCACTGTCACGGTGCCGCCCTGCCCGCCAAATACGGCGAACTGGTTGGTGGACGTCTGGCCTTGGGTGCCGGTCGGATCGGTCCAATTGGTGCCTGGCCCCCAGGTGCCGCTGCCGCCGGTGATGCTGCCATTCGGGTTGGTGGTGCCACCGTTCCAGAACTGGATCTGCCCTGGAGCAGTTTGCACCACCAGGTTGAGCTGGTTGGCCAGAGCGGTTTGCAGGCTCACATTGCCGAGTGCGACGGGCAAGGTGCCGAAGGTGAGGCCGTTATCGGTCAAGCTGCCGCCGTAGCGGAACAGTTGATACACGCCAAGACCGAAGCCGCCCGCATCGCTGACGTTAAGCGTGCCGTCCAGGGTCAGGTTGCCGGCGACATTCACTGCCGTGCTCGAGGCACCCGGCGCGCCGAGGGCGAAGTCCAGAGTGGTGCCCGACGACAAGGCCAGCGAGCCCACCGACAGTGGCGCCGCAGCTCCCGCCTTGAGCACTGAGCCGTCCGCCATGCTCACCGCCCCGCCCAGGGTGCCGCTGCCGCCGAGGGTCGCGCCGCTGGCGACTTGCACGGAGGCACTGTTCAAGCTGCCGTTGACCAGCAGGCTGCCCGTGTTGACGTTGGTGTTGCCAGTGAAGGTGTTGTTGCCGCTGAGCAGCAACGCGCCAGTCCCGGTTTTGTTCAACACACCAGTGCCGGTGAGGTTGCCGGTGTAGGTGCCATCGGTGGCTTGCTCGAAGGTCAATGTCGCATTGTTGGCGATGGCGCCTTGCAGGCTGTTGGTGTTGCCCGTGGTGCTGCCGCCGTTGAGCGTGGTGCCGCCGCTGTAGGTGTTGGCACCGGTCAGCAACAAGGCGCCGTTACCGTTTTTCACCAGGCTGCCGGTGCCGCTGACGACGCCGTTGAGGGCCAGGTCATGGCTGCCTGTCAGGCTCAGAGGACCGCCAAGGTTAATGGCATTGGCCAGTTGCAGGTCAGTGCCACCGTCCAGTTGCGCGGCGCCGCCAACCGTCAGTGCGCCACTGCCCAGGGCCGCGTTATTGCCGAGGACCAATTGACCGGCGTTCAGGCCGGTGCCGCCGCTGTAGCTGTTGGTGCCGTTGAGGGTCAACGTCGCAGCGCCGTTTTTTACCAGGCTGCCGCTGCCACTGATGCCGCCATTGAGGGTCAGCGCATTGCGGCCGCCCACCGCCAGGGCGCCATTCAGGACCGCGGTGTTGGCCAGGGTCACCGCCGCGTTACTGTCCAGGGTGGTGCCACCGGCCGCCGTCAGCACGCCGGTGCCAAGGGCACTGTTGTTACCGACCACCAGCGTACCGCCATTCAGCGCGGTGCCGCCGGTGTAGCCATTGGCGCCGTTGAGCACCAGGGTACCGCTGTCGAGCTTGGCCAGGGTGCCGGCGCCGTTGAGGGTTACGCCGAGAGTCGCGGTGACGTTCGGGTCGACGCGCACCGCGGTGTTGCCGGTGCCGCCATTGACCAGGTTAAGCACACCCGCCGTACCGGAGGCCAGGTTGTAGCCATCGGTGACGAACTGCATGCCGGTGATGTTTTGCGTGCCGTTCACCGTCACGGTGCCCGCCGCCCCTTGGAACACCGCAAAGCTGTTACCCCAGCCCTGATTAAGGGTGCCGTCGACATTGGTCCAGTTGGTATTGCCGGCGCTCCAGGTACCGTTACCGCCGTCGATGGCACCGTTGCCGATCAGGTTATTGCCGTCCCAGAACTGCACGGTGGTGTTGGGCGCGGTGACCAGCAGGTTGACCTTGTTATTGATCGCAGTCTGCACTTGCAGGTCACCCGGGATCACGCTGCCCGGCAGTGTGCCGAGGGCCAGGCCGTTATCGGTCAAGGCCCCGGTGTAGTTGATGAGGTTGTAGAGGCCGCTGCCAAAGCCGCCGATATCGGTGACGTTGAGGTTGCCGTCCAGGGTCAGGTCGCCGCCGACATTCAGCAGCCCGCTGCCGCCGCCCACCGCTGGGATGCCGAGGCCGACGTCCAGGTTGGCATTGCTGCCCAGCACCAGCGAGCCTACCGACAGTGTGCTGCCAGCGTTCAGGCCGATATGGCCACCGTCGGCCACAGTAACGGCGCCGGCAAGGGCACCGCTGCCGGTCAGGGTCGCACCGTTGTTCACCGCTACCGTACCGCTGGCCAGGGAACCTGTGACATTCAAGGTGCCGCCATTGACGTTGGCCGCGCCGCTGATGCCGTTGGTGCCAGTCAGGTTGAGCACACCACTGCCGTTTTTATCCAGGTTGCCGGCACCGCCCAGCGAACCGCCAAAGGTGTTGTCCAGATTGCTGCCACCCACCGCCAACGTGTTGCCGACAGCCACTTGCACCGCACCGTTGCCGGCCAGGCTGTTGAGGCTGGCATTGCCGCCCAGGTTGAGGCTGGCGCCCGTGCCGACGATGACGCCGGAGGTATTGCCCAGCGCGCCATTACCCTGCGTGGTCACGCTGCCCCCCGCTACAGTGAGGGGGCCGCTGAAGCTGTTGTTGCCAGTCAGCAGCAGGTCTGCCGCGCCATTCTTGATCAGCGCCGCATTGCCGGCGAGTACACCCGCCAGGGTCAGGTTATTGTTGCCAGCGACGGTCAGGTCGCCGTTGAGGTTGACCGCATTGGCCAGCACCAGCGGCGCGCTATTGGCCAGGTTCGCCGCACCGCCGACGGTCAGAGCGCCCGAGCCGAGGGCCGTGGCGTTGCCAAGGGTCAGCGTACCGGCATTCAGTGCCGTGCCGCCGCTGTAGGTATTGGCACCGTTGAGGGTCAGGTTGGCGCCACCGGCCTTAGTCAGCGAACCAGCGCCATCCACTACGCCATCAAGGCTAAGGTCGTTGCTGCCGCCGACGGTCAGCGCGGCATTCAGGCTGGTGTTGTTGGCCAGGACCAGCGCGGTGCTGGTGTCCAGCGTCGCCGCACCATTGACCGCCAACGCACCGCTGCCGAGTGCCGCCCCATTGCCCAGGATCAACGAACCGGCATTCAACTGGGTGCCGCCAAGGTAGGCATTGGCACCATTGAGGGTCAGGTTGCCGGTACCGGTTTTGGTCAGGCCGCCCGCGCCGCTGACCAAGCCGTTCAGGCTCAGGTCGGCGCTACCCAGAATGCCCAGGTTACCGGCCAGGTTCACCGTGTTGGCCAGGGCCACCGCGGTGCTGCTATCGAGGGTGGTGCCGGCTGCCGCGTTCAAGGCACCGTTGCCGAGTGCGGTATTGGATGCGAGGATCAGCCCGCCCGCGTTCAGTGCGGTGGGGCCGGCGTAGGTGTTGTTGCCGCTGAGGGTCAGGTTGGCGATGCCGTTCTTGATCAGGCTACCGGTGCCCGCCACGCTGCCGGCCAGGGTCAGTGCATTGCTGCCACCGACCGTTAACGTGCCGTTGACGTTCACATTGTTGGCCAGGTTGACCGCGGCATTGCTGTCCAGGGTGGTGCCATTGGCGGTGGTCAGTAAGCCGCTGCCCAAGGCACTGTCATTGCCAATTACCAGGGTGCCGCCATTGAGCGCGGTGCCTCCGGTGTAGCTGTTGGCACCGTTGAGCACCAGGGTGCCCGCATCCAGCTTGGCCAGGGTGCCGCCGCCGTTGAGCGTGACGCCCAGGGTAGCGGTGACGCCAGGGTCGACCCGCACGGCGGTATTGCCACCGGTGCCATTGAACAGGGTCAAGGCGCCCGCCGCGCCGCCGGCCAGGGTGTAGCCATCTGTGACGAACTGCAAACCGGTGATGGCTTGCGCACCGTCAACGGTGACAGTGCCCGCAGTGCCTTGGAACACCGCGAAACTGTTCGGCGCCCAGGCGGTATTGAATGCGCCATTGACGCCGGTCCAGTTGCTGCCGCCTGCGCTCCACGTACCGCTGCCGCCTACGATGGCACCGTTGCCGCTGGTTTGGCTGCCGTCCCAGAACTGCACAGTGGTATTGCCGTTGACCAGCAGGTTGATCTGATTGCCGATGGCAGTTTGCAGGTCCAGGTCGGTGGCCGGGATATTCACCGGCAGGCTGCCCAGTTGCAGGCCGTTGTTGGTCAGGCCGCCGGTGTAGTCGATCAGGCGGTAGATACCGGCGCCGAAGCCGCCGATATCGCTGACATTCAGCGTACCGTCCAGGGTCAGGTTACCGTTGACCTGTACCAGCGCGGTGCCGCCGGTGGACGGAGCGCCGAGGCCCGCGTCCAGGTTGGAATTGGCGTTGAGCAACAGCGCACCGGTGGTCAGGGTATTGCCCGAGTTGACGGCCAGGTGGCCGCCATCGGCGATGGTCACATTGCCCAGCAAAGTGCCGGTACCGCCCAGGGTCGCGCCGTTGCCCACCGCCACATTCGCGCTGGCCAGCGAGCCGTTGACAAGCAGACTGCCGGCGTTGACCTGGGTATCCCCGGTCAACGCACTGACGCCGCCGAGGGTCAAGGCGCCCGTGCCGTCCTTGGCGAGATTACCGGCACCGGTGAGGATGCCGTTGAAGCTGCTGTTGAGGTTAGTGCCGCCCACACTCAAGGTGTTGCCGGCGCCCACCAGTGCCAGGCCGTTGCCAGTCAATGCGCCCAGGCTGGCCGAGCCACCCAGGTTCAGCGAGGTGCCGCTGGCCAGGTTCACGCCCGCCCCCACACCCAACGCCCCGTTGCCCAGGGTGCTGAGGCTGCCGGATTGCACGTCGAACAGGCCCGAGAAGCTGTTGTTGCCAGTCACAGTCAGGTCAGCACTGCCGGACTTGATCAGGCTGCCGCTACCCGCCAGCACGCCGGCCAGGGTCAGGTTGTTATTGGCGCCGCCCACGTTCAGGTTAGCGTTGAGGTTGACCGCATTGGCCAGTACCAGCGGTGTACTGTTGGCCAAGGTGGCCGCACCGCCGACCGTCAAGGCGCCGGTCCCCAGGGCCGCTGCCGTGCCCAGGGTCAAGGTGCCGGCATTGAGGGTGGTGCCGCCTTGATAGGTGTTGACGCCATTGAGCGTCAGGTTGGCCGCGCCGTTTTTTACCAGCGCGCCGGTGCCGGTGAGCAGGCCACCCAACGCCAGGTCATTGCCGCCGGCCACCGTCAGCGCCGCGTTCAATACGGCATTGTTGCCGACGCTCAACGCAGTGTTGTTATCCAGCGTCGCTGCACCGCCAACAGTGAGGTTGCCCAGGCCCAGAGCTGCCGCATTGCCCAGGGTCAGTGTGCCGGCATTCAGCGTGGTACCACCGAGGAAGCCATTGGCAGCGTTGAGGGTCAGGTTGGCTGCGCCATTCTTGGTCAGGCTGCCGACACCGTTGACGTTACCGCCCAGGGTCAGGTCGGCTGTGCCGCCGATGCCCAGGTTACCGGCCAGGTTGATTGCATTGTTGACGGTCAGCGCAGTGCTCGCATCCAGCGTGGTACCGCCTGCCGCGTTCAACGCGCCACTGCCCAGTGCCGTATTGGCAGCCAGGATCAGGCCACCGGCATTCAGGGCGGTGGAACCCAGGTAAGTGTTGTTGCCCCCCAGGGTCAGGCTGGCGCCGCCGTTCTTGACCAGGCCACCGATGCCGCTGATCGCGCCATTGAGCGCCAAGGCGTTGCTGCCGCCAACCGTCAGGGCGCCGTTGAGTACCGCGTCATTGCCCAGGGTCACGGGCGCATTGCTGTCCAGTGTGGTACCCGCCGCAGCGGTCAGGGTGCCCGTGCCCAGCGCGGTATTGCTACCGACCACCAGCGTACCGCCATTGAGCAAGCTGCCGCCGGTGTAGGTGTTGGCGCCATTGAGCACCAGGGTGCCGGTATCGAGTTTATTCAGGACGCCTGCCCCGGTTACATCGACGCCGATGGTCGCAGTCGCCAGCGGGTCGACGCGCACCGCGAAGTTGCCACTGCCGGTGTTCAATTGCCCACCGGTGCCATTGACCAGGGAGTAGCCATCAGTGACGAACTGCAGACCGGTGATGGTTTGCGCGCCATCGACGCTGACGGTACCCGCCGCACCTTGGAACACCGCAAAACCGCCGCCCCACGTCTGGTTGAGAATGCCGTCGGCCGAGGTCCAGTTAGTACCGCCCGCTGTCCATGTGCCGCTGCCACCGTCAACGCTGCCGTTGGCCACGTTGTTGCTGCCGTCCCAGAAGCGAATGTTCGGCGCTGACACCACCAGGTTGACCTGGTTGCCCACCGAAGTTTGTACCAACAGGTCACCCAGGCCATAGCCCACCGGCACACTGCTCACATTCAACGAGCCGCCCAGGCTACCGGTGTAGTTGATCAAGCGATACACACCAGCGCCGAAGCCACCGGCATCGCTGACATTGAGGTTGCCGGCCAGGTTCACATTGCCGCCGACGTTCAGCAACGAGGTCAGCGAAGGTGCACCGAGCGCCACATCCATATTCGCGCCGGCATTCATGGTCAAGCTGCCGGCGGACAAGGTCGCGCCACTGCCCAGCGCCAGGTGCCCGCCGTTGTTGATATTCACATCGCCCAACAGCGAGCCGCTGCCAGTCAGGGTGCCGCCGTTATTGACATCGACCACAGCGCTGCCCAGGGAACCGGTGAGGTTCAGAGTGCCCGCATTGATCGCGGTGTTACCGGTGATGCCATTGATCCCGGTGAGATTCAACGTGCCGGTGCCGACCTTGATCAGGCCACCTGGGCCACTGAGGCTACCGTCAAAGGTACTGCTGGTACTGAGGCCACCCACGCTGAGATTGAAACCACCCCCCACCGCCACGCCGCCCGTGCCACTGAGGCCGGCCAGGCTGGAGTCGACACCCAGGTTCAGCGCGGCACCGGCTGCGACGTTGGTGCCGGAACTGCCAGCCAGGGCATTGGCATTCAACAGCGTGACGCTGCCGGACAAAATGTCCACGGCGCCGGTGAAGGTGTTGCTGGCCGACAGCGCCAGATCGGCCAGGCCATTTTTGATCAGGCTACCGGCGCCGCTGATCACACCGTTGATGGTCAGGTTATTGTTGCCGGCGACGGTCAGGTCAGCGTTGAGGGCAATATCGTTGACAAATTGCAGGGCCGGGTTGTTGTCCAGGGTTGCCGCGCCGCCGACGGTCAGGGCACCGCTGCCCAGTGCCAATGGGCTACCTAGGGTCAAGGTCCCTGCATTGAGGGTGGTGCCGCCGCTGTAGGTGTTATTGCCATTGAGGGTCAGGTTGGCAAGGCCATTCTTGGTCAAGCCACCGGCACCGTCGATCGCACCGCCCAAGGTCAGGTTATTGCTACCGCTGATGCTCAAGCCTGCGTTCAGGGTAACGTTATTGCCCAGGCTGACGCCCGCATTGCTGTCCAGGGTCGCCGCGCCGCCGACGGTCAGGTTGCCAAGGCCGAGGGCCGAGTTGCTGCCGACGGTCAAGGTGCCGGCATTCAGGGCAGTGCCACCGAGGAACCCATTGGCACCGTTGAGGACCAGGTTGGCCGTGCCGTTCTTGGTCAAGCTGCCGGCGCCATTCACTACACCGCCCAAGGTCAGATTGGCCGTGCCGCCGATGCCCAGGTTGCCGGCCAGGTTGATTGCGTTGGTCAGGCTGGCCGCCGTGCTGGCGTCCAGGGTGGTCCCCGCCGCCGCATTCAATGCACCGGAACCCAAGGCGCCACTCGCGCCCACCACCAGCTTGCCGGTGTTCAGCGCCGTATTGCCCAGGTAGGTGTTCACCCCGTTGAGGACCAGGTCGGCGGGGCCGTTCTTGATCAAGCCGCCGATACCCGCGATGGTGCCGCCCAGGGTCAGTGCATTGCTGCCGCCTAGGGTCAGGTTGCCGCCCAGGTTGAGGTTATTGCCCAGGCTCACCGCTGCGCTGGCATCCAGGGTGGTGCCCGCCGCTGCGTTCAACGCGCCGCTGCCCAACGCCGTACTGGAACCGACGCTCAAGGTGCCGGCGTTCAGCGCGGTGACGCCGGTATAGGTATTGGCGCCAGTGAGGCCCAGTGTGCCGGCGCCGTTTTTGATCAGGCCACCTGCGCCACTGATGATGCCACCCAGGTTCAGGGGGTTGGCGCCGCCGGCGGTCAGGTTGGCGTTCAGAGTAATTGCATTGTTGGCGGTCAGTGCCGCAGTGCTGTCCAGGTTCGCCGCGCCTGCCACGGTCAAGGCGCCCGTACCCAGCGCCGCTGCGTTGCCCAGGGTGAGTGTGCCGGCGCTCAGGGTGGTGCCGCCCTGGAAGGTGTTAGCACCGCTGAGAATCAGTTGGCCGGTGCCGATTTTGGTCAAGCCGCCAGTGCCCGAGACCACGCCCCCCAGGGTCAGCCCGGTGAAGGTGCCCTGCACCGTCAAGCCATCGGTGCCCAGGGTCAGCAAGTTAGCCAGGGTCAGGCCGTTGCCGCTGGCCTCGATGGTCCCGCCGTTGGCGGTCAACACGCCGCTGCCGAATGTGGCGTTGTTATTGAACTGCGAGATGCCGCCATTGAGCGTGGTGCTGCCGCTGACCAAAGGACCTTGCAGGGTCCAGGTACCGCTGTTGATGGTCAGGTTGTTGAAGTTGACGTAATTGGCGCTCGACGCCGTGCCGGTGCCCGTATTACCACCGCCGACGCCGACGTTGTTCTGCAGGATCAAGGTGTTGCTGCCCAGGGCACCACCATCCACCTGGCCGGTGGGCGCGAACGTCAGGTTTACGCCGATCAGTCCGCCCAGGCTCAGGCCGATGCCACCGCCAGCGGTCACACTGGACCCGGTGACAGCGGTGAAGGTATTGCTACTGCTGGCCCCCATCGACACACCGCCCGAAATCGTCCCGGTGTTGAAGAAGGTATTACCAGGGGCGGAACTTTCGAACGCTACGCGCCCGGTCAGGGTGCCGTTGTTGGTCATGTTGACCTGCCCGCCGCCTTGAACCGCCACCACCGGCGTATCGGAGGTGAACAGTGTCAGGCCGAGCAAGGACGAAGAGCCGATGGTGCCGTTGTTGACGATCGTGGTGAT
The DNA here is from genome assembly GCF_016405635.1 of Pseudomonas sp. MF6755. Classification (NCBI taxonomy): domain Bacteria; kingdom Pseudomonadati; phylum Pseudomonadota; class Gammaproteobacteria; order Pseudomonadales; family Pseudomonadaceae; genus Pseudomonas; species Pseudomonas sp. MF6755. The sequence goes on along the minus strand of NZ_JAEKDA010000018.1, from coordinate 18,640 downwards.
GCCGCCAGCACCGTTGGTGGCGTTCAGGGCCATGCCGTCCAAAGAGGCCAGGTTCAGCCCCAACAGCGCGCCGGTGCCACGCATGATACCGGTGACCGTGTTGGTGATGTTCAACGCGTTGGCCGCAGGGTTACCGATGACCACGCCACCGCTCAGGAGGGTAACCAAGCCAAGTACCGACGGGTCAATCGTGCCGGAGTTGTTCAAGGTCGCGTTATTGCCGGTCAGGGTCAACGCTTTGCCGCCCACCAGCGTATTGAGCTCTGAGCCAGCGCCGACATTGACCGTCAGGTCGTTGACTGCGCTGGAGAAGGTGTTGGGGAGCAGCGGCAATGGCGGCGTGCCCGTACAGGTCACTGTCGCACCGGCCGCAGGGTTTGCTGGGGTGCAGGCGGCGAGCACATCCGGGCTCGCCAGGCCCATCACCAGCCCGGCCACCCCTAAGCGGATCGCAAGAGAGAGCGCAGAAATACGAGGTGTAACGGCAGTCGCAAGTCTTCTATCCACGTTCAACTCCTTATGGTCCAAGCGTTTCGTCCATGAATGCGTAGAAGCTCAATCCCAATGATCCACACGCATCGAATTCGAAAAACCTGACCGTGGTGACTACTGATCCAGTTGTCGAAAACATTAGTAGAGCCGCGGAAAAGTCATTGAATTAAATGGTATTAATACTTTCGTAAAGCCGGCGTAAGAATTGGACGACAGCCAACATCCATTGACTCTCGCGACAGAAATACAAGTTTCAAAATGTGAAAAAGCGCTTTAATAGCGCCCTATTTCCGTCCCCCGTAGGAGCGGTCAGCCGTTGATCCAAGTAAACAATGGAGTTCGCAATGCCCCATGAAGGCAACCTGTTACAAGCGGCCGTGGTGTTCCTGTTCGCCGCCGTGCTCACCGTGCCTCTGGCCAAGCGCCTGCAACTGGGCGCTGTGTTGGGCTATCTGCTCGCCGGTGTGATCATCGGCCCGTCGGTGCTGGGCCTGATCGGCAACCCGCAAAGCGTGGCGCAGTTCTCGGAACTGGGCGTGGTGTTGTTGCTGTTCATCATCGGCCTGGAGCTGTCACCCAAGCGCCTATGGGTGATGCGCAAGGCGGTGTTCGGTGTCGGCCTGGCCCAGGTGCTGCTCACCGGCATGGTCATCGGCGCGGTGGCGTTGTGGCTGTTTGGCCAATCATGGAACAGCGCAATCGTGCTGGGCCTGGGCCTGGCGCTGTCCTCCACGGCGTTTGGCCTGCAAAGCCTGGCCGAACGCAAGGAACTCAACCAGCCCCACGGGCGCCTGGCGTTTGCCATCCTGCTGTTCCAGGACATCGCCGCGATCCCGCTGATTGCCATGGTGCCGCTGCTGGCCGGTAGCGATCACCCCACCAACGAGGCGCAGGGCCTGCAACACGTGTTGCAGATCCTCGGCAGCATCGCGGTGGTGATCATCGGCGGGCGCTACCTGTTGCGCCCGGTGTTTCGCATCGTCGCCAAGACCGGCCTGCGCGAAGTGTCCACGGCCACCGCGCTGCTGGTGGTGATCGGTACCGCCTGGCTGATGGAGCTGGTCGGCGTGTCCATGGCCCTGGGGGCCTTCCTCGCCGGCCTGCTGTTGGCAGACTCGGAATACCGCCACGAGCTGGAATCCCAGATCGAGCCGTTCAAGGGCCTGCTGCTGGGGCTGTTTTTTATCAGCGTGGGCATGGGCGCGAACCTCAGTTTGCTGCTCAGCACACCACTGCTGGTGATCGGCCTGACCTTGCTGCTGATCGGTTTGAAACTGCCGCTGCTGTACGCCGTCGGCCGCATGGTCGGCGATCTCAATCGCGAAAGCGCCTTGCGCCTGGGTGTAGTGCTGGCGGCGGGTGGTGAATTCGCCTTCGTGGTGTTCAAGATCGGCCGCGACCAAGGCTTGTTCGAACCGCACCTCTACGACGTGCTGGTACTGACCATCACCCTGTCCATGGCGGTGACGCCGCTGTTGCTGCTGGTGTGCCCGAAGCTGTTCAAGCCCAAGGTCAAGCCGGTGGAAGTACCCGAGGAATACCGCGCCATCGAAAGCGATGCACCCCGTGTAGTCATCGCTGGCATGGGCCGGATGGGTCAGATCGTGGCGCGGATCCTGCGCGCCCAGAACATCTCGTTTATCGCCCTCGATACTTCGGTCGAAACCATCGAACTGACCCGCAGTTTTGGCGGCATGCCGGTGTTCTACGGCGACCCCCAGCGCCCGGAAATCCTCCACGCGGCCAAGGTCGACCAGGCGGAGTATTTCGTCATCGCCATGGACGACCCGGAGATCAACATCAAGACCGCCGCCCTGGTGCGCAGCCTTTACCCGCATATGAAGATCATCGCCCGTGCCCGTAACCGCCAACACGTGCACCGCCTGGTAGACCTGGACGCCTCACCGATACGCGAGACCTTCTACTCCAGCCTGGAAATGAGCCGCCGTACCCTGGTCGGCCTCGGCTTGAGCCAGGCCCAGGCCGATGCACGCATCAACCGCTTCAAGAACCACGACCTGCAACTGCTCGCCGCCCAACACGCGGTGTACGACGACGCAGCCAAAGTCATGCAAAGCGCCCAGGAAGCCCGTACGGAACTGGCGCGGCTGTTTGAGATGGACAGGCTTGAGGAAGAGTCCGACAAGGTGTGAGGCTGGAGATGAACGATATTGCGAATTTTCTGACAGAATACGCCGCAATTTCGTTCATCCCTGGAGTGTTTCATGGCCACGATCACCAAGACCGCAGTGCTGCTGGCCCTCGCGCTGACTGCTGGCAACGTGCTGGCTGCCGCCAAACCGGCGACGCAGACGATCACCACCTTGGGTGGCAAGTTCACCTTCACCCTGCCCAAGGCCTACAGCGCCGACACCCTGCCCTCCGGTAAGGCTGACGACGGCACGGCCGACACCCAAGGTACTCTGTACGCCAACTCGACGACGAAAAGTGTGGTGATCGTCGCCGAAACCGTGCGTAACGATGGGGCAACCATCCAGGATAATGACCCGCAGTTCCTCGATGGCGCCGTGGCAGATTTCGTCAAGGACCAGAGCGCCGCCCTGCCCGACTTCAAGAAGCTGGGCGAGAAGAAACTCACCTACAAGGGCCTCGGCCTACGCCAAGTGGACAGCAGCGCCACCCAGGGCGGTGGCAAGACCTTGAACTCGACCTTCCTCGGCGGTTCCGGCAACCATCTGCTGGTGATCCAGGCGATCTCCCGGGCTGATGATGTGAAGGGGCATGCGCAGTTGGTAAAGCAGATTACCGGCGGTAAGTAACCCAATTTTCACAGACAACACAAATCAAATGTGGGAGGGGGCTTGCTCCCGATGAGGGAGTGTCAGTTGATACATCTGTAACTGATCCACCGCCATCGGGAGCAAGCCCCCTCCCACATTTTTAATCGCATTTACTTCAAGCTTTTCTCTAGCCAGGCTTTCAAATCCTGCACTTCCACTTCGCTGATCGTGTGATTCATCCCCGGATACCCATGAAACTCTGGCTTCAACCCCAACCCCACCAGCACCTCATTCGCCCGCGTGCCCGACGCATACGGCAGCGCCTGATCCAACGTGCCATGGCCAATAAAAATCGCCAGCTTGCCTAATGATTCCTTGGGCTTGAGCTGCGCCTTGAGCACCGGCAACACACTGCCGCTCAACGCTGCGATGCCGCGCACCCGTTCGGGCTGACGCAGGCCCACTTCGTAAGACATGATCGCGCCCTGGCTGAACCCCACCAGGAACACCCGGTCGCTTTGCGTGTGGTACTTGGCAGTGGCTTTGCCGACAAAGTCTTCGATCAGCTTGGCGCTGCTTTGCAAGTCCGCAGTCTCGCCGTTGTAGTCGGGCTCATCGGTCTTGGTAAACCAGCGATAACCGTGCGGGTCCACCGGCATCGGTGCACGCACCGACAGGTAGGTCCAGGTCGACGGCAACGCGTCCTTGATGCCAAACAAATCGTCCTCGTTGCTGCCAAACCCATGCAGGAAAATCACCAGTGGCTGGTTGCGCGCATCGCTCTGGGTTTGCTCCAGGTACGCCAGCGGCAAATCGGTGTGCAGGGTGGAGTCGGCGTGGGCGGCACTTGCGAGCAGGGTCAGCGCCAGGGCAAACAGTTTGAGCATGGGGAAGCGTCCTCAGGGTTTGCGCAATAAATAAGTGTCCATGATCCAGCCATTGGCCAGGCGCGCCGCCTTGCGCACCCGTTCGATTTCTTGCGCCACTTCAGCCACTTTGCCGCTGATGAGGATCTCGTCCGGCGTGCCCAGGTAGGCGCCCCAGTAGATATCCAGGTCCTTGTCGGCGACGCTGCGGTAAGAGTCTTCGGCATCGAGCATCACCACCAGGGTATCGGCATCACTCGCCTGCCCCGCCGCCAGGCGACGCCCGGTGGTGATCTCGATGGACTTGCCGATACGGTTCAACGGCACCTTATGCTGGGCCGCCAGGGCCTGCACGCTGGTGATACCGGGGATTACTTCGAACTCGAACACGCAACGGCCACTGGCAAGGATCGCCTGCAAAATGCGAATGGTGCTGTCGTACAGCGCCGGGTCACCCCAGGCCAGGAACGCCCCTACTTCGCCGTCAGCCATTTCTTCGTTGATCATGCGCTCGAAGGTCTGCTGCTTATCGCGGTTGAGGTCCTGCACGGCGGTGGTGTAGTCGATCTCACCGCGCACGCGCTCAGGGCAATCGGCCTCGACAAAACGGTAGCCGGGCTCGGTGATGTAGGTTTCGCAAATCTCACGGCGCAGGTCGATCAGCTTGTCCTTGCTCTGGCCCTTGTCCATCAGGAAGAACACGTCGGTACGGTTCAGCGCCTTCACGGCCTGCATCGTGATGTAGTCAGGGTTGCCGGCGCCAATGCCGATGATCAGGATGCGTTTCATGGGGTGCTCTCAGTGCGGGGCGTGGATTTTGCCATGTTATGGCGGTGGCCGGCTGAGTCAAATCACCTTGTATTGCCGGGCGATGTCGAGTTTGAGTTTACCCATCAGCACGTTTTTATAGCTGTCGTCCGTTTCATTGAAACCCAGAGGGTGTTTACCAGAGAAATTGAGTTTGGCCAGTATCTTGGGCAAGATCCTGTATCTACCACCTAACCGGGAGAGTTTCGCCACCGCCAACGCATCGGGTATACAGACCTGATAGCGCGGGATCAAGTTAAAGGTAGCAATTGAGTTATCCACTTTCAGGCATTTGCCATTGGTTGCCACCAGCTCAATCTCGTAGGACGAACTGTCGGCCTGAAGCCTCAACTTATTTAAGTCTAGGCCACTTCCCTTATGCATAAGTTTAAACGTTATGTTTTCCGGATCCACCAATGGGTGCAGGTGAGGTTTCAAATCAAACCGGGTCGTTCCTTTCATTTGCGGCCCATTACACTTTTCGCAGCAGGGGATAAAGTTACCAATGGTCAATGCCAAAAATGGAAATTCGGCCTGAGGGTAATAATGATCAATATTTGGCCGATACGCTTTCAACCCATCAGGGCTTACATAAGTATCAATCGGTGAAATATGGCAATAAGGGCAAATTTTCAATGCTGTGGACGCACACAGTGCATAGGCGTCCCATGTTTTTAACAGAACGATCCTTTCTTTGGCACTAAACTCCGCATAGCACAGGTATTTTTTAAGCAGACCTTTCACGTACTCGACATCAGCAGCAAGCGTAAAAGACTGACCAAAGGCAACAATCACCGCCGGCAGTTTTAGCGGATCACGCCCACATATAGCACCCTTGTGTTTATCCAAGAACTCGACGAGGAGATGCTGCGTCATGTCGGGCCCCGTGAAGGCTCTCAAGATATTAGTGAGTTTTTGTAACTTCCACTGCAAGAACAACCTGTGCCTGGCCGAGACATTTCCCCACACCTGCGCAATATTAATAATCATTGCCCCGGTCTCTCTGGGGCGGGGTACAACGCCTCCTTGATACCAATATCGCCGATACTCTCAAGCACCAGCATATCCAATGCCGATACATCCCCACGCTCAAGACGTTCATTGAGTTCATTTATCTTGTTCGCCGCAAACTCACCAATCGCGGTGGTCCCAAAAGAGTTAAGGATAATATCCTCCAACGGGGCAGCAAAAGTATTCTGAGGTGTGATCTTCTCGTCCAGATTGGTGACCATACAGGCTGGAAAATCTCCAGCTATGACGGGTGAGTGCGTAGCAATCACCACCTGCACAATGTCCATGCCAAATTCAGACTTAACGGTTGCCAGGAATTTATTCAAAAGAGAAATGTACTTACGCTGCCACTCAAGATGGAGATAGGCATCACCCTCATCAATCAGAACCAACACATGGTTGAATTTTTTTCGGGCCATGGTTGCAAAAGCCCTGCGCAGCAAGAAAAACTGGTCAACCAAGGCCCTTACTCCGGAGCTTTGGTCGGTCCATCGGACTTCAACTGCTGCCTTCGTTTTTTTTATGTCCTTAGCTTCCTTTGCTGAACGTATGGCAAAAGAATAGGAGCGAGGGTGGGTACGAACGCCTCCCTCTTGCCTCGCGCTTATATAGTTTCGAGTGGTGCGATAGGTAACGTTCAGCAACTCGAACAACTCCTCATCTTTTTTATAAGATGGATCATGGACGAGACCATAAAAATTAAAGAAAAATCGTCCAACCCGGTGCGGGTCAATTACTTTCTTTGTTACTTCTGTTAAGGCAGCGAGCACCACTCGCTCTTGGTCTGTCGGCAGCTTAGAGCAAACGTGGTGTTCCAACCTAAGGACGCATGTATCCAGTAACCCTTCAATGCGACTACTTAAGCGCTCACTTTCATAATAATTCGAGCTAACCGACTTACGCCTTTTCTCAATCTTGTCGTAATCAGACAAGAACTTCATCACGGACGCATCGGTTGCAAAGCCGTTAACGCGACTCATTGAAATAAGTGACGGCACCAAGATCGTCTTGAACAACTCAAACTCGTACCCCACTTCAGCTCTCAAGCGCGAGTTGAGCGCCAAATCACTGGCCACCTGGTAAAACTGCTCAACTCGACCAAAGTTCTCCACCTTGCCAAACTGAGGAGAAGCGTCGAAAAATCTGTGTCGTAAGGGCAGCCTGCGTCGGTAGGGAACAGGAGAAAAATAAATCACGCCAATGCCTTCGAGCTCTTGATCGGAAAGCTTTTCCGAAGATGGCTTTCGAGCATCATAAACTTCTCGTCGGTCTAGGGAGCGCGGTGATGAAATGCAAGATGCTATATCGCACAATAAGGCGGTTTTACCAGACCCGTTATTACCAAGAATTAAGCGAATTGTATCGACGTCAAAGAAGCCATTCCATTTGAGACTCTCTGGGTTCTCAAATTCAAACTTATTCGCACCCGTTTTTACCGCAATCAATTTGTTAATTTGCATAGAATCCCTTACGCAACCCGTCAGTCATCCGGCCAGTTCAAAATATGAACAGTCGCAATCCGTGGGCCAAACGCTCGTATCGAGCAGTAATGCCATTTTGCCACACACCGTTGCTCTGCGTTAAGCCACGCTTGATTCAGCCGCCAAACGCAACCGCCATTGCCCGTTGAACCTCAACTCAACCGACGACAAAGGCTCAACATCAATCAGGTAGAACATTGAGATCGGGAACTGCATGACGTACAGCATCGCGGCGCGGATGACGAATGGGTGGGTTACTGCGACTACATGACCAGGTTGGGTTTCGAGGGATTTGAGCCATTGGCCTACCCGGGCACACATCTGATCCACCGACTCGCCGCCATGGGGTGCGCTCGCACTGTCGGTGGTCCAGGCCGTCAACTCGTCGCTATCAAGCTGGCCGATGTCCTGGCCTTTCCAGGTGCCAAAATCAGCGTCGCGCAATGCTGTTTCGACTTCGGCGTTATAGCCGAACAAACCTGCGGTCTGGCGGGCTCTGGCCTCGGGGCCGCACAGCAGGCGTGGCGGTTTTTTGTAGCGTCCGGCCAGGGATAAGGCTGCGCCCTGCCAGTCCATGGCGACGGACTCGTCGTCGGGAAAGCGCCCTTGTTTTTGCAAGGGGGTGACGGCGTGGCAGATCAGGGTCAAGCGGGTGGCCAGCATCGCAATTCACTCTGTTTTCGGTATGTTACAGCACCCCGAATAACCTGATGCATTTGCTCCGCGCCACGGGTTTAATCAAACCACTCCCGCCGCCCCTCGAACGTACTCACGATCAACTGCACAATCATCTGCACCGCCTCAACCTCCCCCGCTTGCGTATTCACCGCCAGCCACACCTGGCGTTGCATGCTTTGCGCCAGTAGCCCCGGCAATGCCACCAACCCACGGTCGAAACTGCCCATGTAATGGGGCAACAAGCCGATGCAGGCACCACAGCGGATCATCTCCAGCATCAGTGAATAAGCCTGCACCTGCACCACCGCCGCCAGGCGCTGCTGCACCAGGTTGTTCCAGGGCTGCAAGGCATCGACCTGCACGTCCGGTTGCCACTGCACCAGCATGTAGTCATTGAGGTCTTCGACACTGTCGGGGCGCGTGGTCAGGCGCGAATAACGCTTGGCGATGTGCGGCAGGTACTGCAAGCGTGCCAGGCACCGTGGAGGTTCGGTGGCAAAGCTTGGTCCGGATGCCCGGCCGTCGGTTTCCGATAGCCATAACACCACGTCCGCATCCACGGCTTGCAGCGCCAGTTGGCTGTCAATGGAGATGATCTCCAGACGCACACTGGCGTTACGCCGCAGCAACGCGATCAAGTCGCGACCGAGGATGTCATGCAGGATCGGCTCGGCCACGGCCAGGCGGATCAGCGGCTGCTCTAGCACCGGCAGGCGCCGCTCAAGGGCCAGGCTCGCCAGTTGCGCTTGCAGTTGCAGGCCGTCGCGGCTGAGCACCAAGCCGTTGCCCTGGTAGGTGAACAACGAATGACGCAGGTGTTCTTCCAATTGCGCCAGGCGCTTGCGCAGCAGCGTTGCCTTGATATTCAAGCTGCGCGCGGCCTGCATGAAGCACCCGCATCGCGCACTCACCAGAAAGTAATGCGCAACCTGCGGTTCGATCTCCTCGGCCAATGCCAGCCAGGCACTGCGCGAGTCACTGGGTGCGCGAAAAGGTCCTGGCCCCTGGGGAGCGGACGGTTCCAGATATGCCATGGGTGACTCCCTGTCTGATGGGTCTTTGCATCCAATCCGTTACTCCAGCGCCTTGTTCAACTCGGCACCGTCGATGCTCAAGGTGGCGGTGTTGAGCATGCCTTCCAGATAAGCCTTGGCGATCTGTTCCTGGCGTTGGGCGCGCAGGGCTTCGGTCAAGCGCCCGCGCAGTTCATCGAGGGTGGCGGTGCGGGCCGGTTGCTGGGCGGTGAGCTTGAGCACATGGAAACCCGCCGCACTTTGCACCACGTCCGACACGGCACCGACCTTCAGCCGTGCCACCGCCTCGCGCACCGGTGGCAGCAATTGCTGCAGCGGTTGCAAGCCCGAATCACCACCTTGTTGTGCGGTGCCGGGGTCTTGGGAATATTGCGTGGCCAGCGCGGCAAATTCCCCTGGCGCGACCTGGGCCTTGCGGCTCAATTCCTGGGCCTGGCGGCGCACAGCCTCGGTGCTCAGTGGGTCATTGACGGCGAGGAAGATCTGGCTGACCCGGTACAACGGTGGCGTCATCCACTGTGCCTTGCCGTTGTCATAAGCCTGCTGCAACTCTGCCGCGCTGGGATAGTCGGCCGGCACCTGGCTGACCGACAGCATGTAGTCACGAAACACAATCTGCTCGGTGGCGGCGCGGGTCTGTTGTTCCACCTCCGGGCGTTGGCGCCAGCCCTGGGCGTCGGCCTGTTCGAGCACGGCCTTTTGCGCCAGGCGTGAGCGCAGCCACGTCTCCAGGGCGCCACGGTTACCCCGCAGTTGTTCACGGGTTTCGGTCGGCAGGCTCGCCAGCACGTTTTGCAATTCAGGCACGTCGATCTGTTGGTTGCCCAAGCGGGCCACGGCGGGCCCGCTGGGTTGCGGGTTCAGAGCGTGCGGGTTCAAGGGTTGCTGAGCGGCGACCGGGCCAGTGCCCGGTCGCAGACTCAACCCTACCGCCACGACCAGCAAGGCCAGCGCACCTGCGCCGACGAGCAGGGTTGGTTTTTTCACAGGGCAGGCGCCTCTTCACTCACCGGCGCGGCTGTGGCCTGGGCCTGCAACTGGGCGGCTTGCTGGCTGTACTCGCGCAGGTAGACGATAAATTCCTGCAGCAGGCGGTCCCACAGCTCAAGCTGGCTGCGCAGGTGCGTGGCGCCGACGCCGGCCACCACCACGTCCATCTCCATCAGCAGGAACTCGCCCTGCACCGACAACCGCGCAAAACGTCGCGAGGCATTCCACACCTGGGCCAGGCCCTCGGGCAACTCACCCTGCACCCGCAGCGCGCAGCTGTAGGTGAAGTCCACATAGCTGCCCGGCTCGGCTGCCGGGTTGCCGAAGCGTACGGCAAAGCCGATGCCCTGGCTGGCGCTGAGCAGTTGCACAATGCCGTTCTGTTCGGTCTGGTTGACCCGATAGCCGGCTTCCTGCAACAGCTCGGTAAGGCTTTGGGTAGTAACGCTGGTGATCAGTTGAACATCGCTCATGAAGTTTCTTCCTTGTTGATCATTGATTAACGACGGTGTGCGGAGCATCAAACCGATTAAGGTATAGCTCATCGCCAAAACCTTGGGCCAGTTCCTCGAACTTGACCCGCGCGCCGCTGGCAAAGGGTTGGCGAATACTCATCACCTCGGCCACATCGATTTTTTCGTAGGCCGCGAGCAATTGCTGGGCCACGCCGTACATCTGTTGATTCTTGGCAGCACATTGCTGCACTTGTGTGTCACGTTCAGTCAATTGCGTTTGCAGGCGCGCACGCTCGCTCTCTTTGCCCTTGGCCAATGCCAGCAGGTCGTCATAGGCTTTCTTGAACTTGCCGACCTGTTCATTGCTCGCCACCACTTGGGCCTGCGCCTGGCTGTGCAGGCTCTGTTGCTGGCTGGCGAGTTGCTCGGCCATGCCACGGGCTTTTTCCAGCTCCAGGGTCAATTGCTTGATCTGCGCCTGGGCTTGCTTGGCCTGGGCTTCAGCGGCCAGGCGTGCGGCACTGGCCTGGGCCTGTTCACTTTGCAAGGCCTGCAACTGCTGGGTGGTGCTGCGCAGTTGCGTGCGCAGGCGCTCTTCCATGCCTTCGGCCGAGGCCCCGGTGGCGAGCAACAGCAACAGCAGCCCACAGATTCGCGTGTTCATGTGGCATCTCCCTGCGCATCAGAAGCGCGTGTTGAGTTCCAGTTGCATCACATCGACTTCAAATGGCGCGCCGTACACTTCGGATGCGCTTAACCAACGGGCGCTGGCGTAGATGTTCTTGTCGATACCGTAGTTGCCGCCAATGAAGTAGCCCTTGGCGTTGGTGCCACCGAGGTGAAACGAAGAGTCGTTGAAGCCGTCGGGCAAGGCGTCAGGCTGGATGTACTTGTAGCCGGCCAACAGGTTCCAGTCGCCGCGCTTGCGCATCTCCAGGGCACTGCCGAGGGTGAACTGCACCAGCATGGCGTTGCCGCCACTTTCAAACTGGCCGCCGCGGTTGATGTTGTTGACGATCTGGCCGGCGCTGCGCTTGAGCATCTCGCCTTTGTCGTAGGCCAGGTTGTGAATGTAGTTGGCCTGGGTGCGCAGCTTGAAGTCGCTGGGCAGCTCGGCATCCCAGGCCAGGTTGAGGTCCAGTACATCAAACTTGGACGCCAGGCCCACGAACTGCGGTTGCGGGGTCAGGCCCGGCGTGGCCGGGTTGGGGGTGATGTCGCGCAACAGGAACACGCTGTTGCCCTTCTGCATAAAGGCCAGGCGCGTGCCGTCGCTGTCGCAGGCCGGCTGGCCAGCCCAGGGCGAACAGGGGCTGGAACGCTGGCCTTCGATATCGTCGAAGTGATAGTAGGCCAACGCGCCCTTGAGGCTGTTGCTGCGGTTGATCTTCCAGTTGGCGCCGACCTGCCCGCCGAACAGCCATTTAGTGTCGCTGTCTTCCTTGTCGAAACCGTTACTGCTGGCGGCATCGGAGGTGTACTCCACCGGAAACGCGCCAAGGGTACCGAACAGGCCCCAGTCGCTGTTCAGCGCATGGTTGAAGTTGGCCGCGATACCGTCGAAGTTGAGGTCACCGGAATACATCATATCGGTTGCGTAGAACGGGTTGGCGAAGCGCCCTGCCGTCAGGGTCAGGTCCGGCGCAGCCTTCCAGCTCAAGTAGCCCTGGTCGAGCCAGATGTCTTTTTTGCCAAAGCCACCGCCCAGGGTCTGGGTGGTGGACACCGGGTTGTTGTCCGAGCCGGTGCCGATACGAATGCCGGCGGTCCATTCCGGCGAGATCACCGCCTTCATGCCCAGGCGCGCGCGCAGGCGGAACAGGTTTTCGCGGTCCTTGGTGGTGTTGAGCAACGGCGGCAACTTGGTGTTGGTGTCTTTGTTGACATCGTAGGGGCCGCTGTCATTGAGCTTGGCGTAGTCGACGATTTCATTGCTGTTGTTGCCCGAGAAGTAGCGTGACTCATCGCGCAGGCGGATATCGCCGTCAAAGGTAATACGCGAGACCCAATCCGGGAACGTATTGGGCTGGGCCCAGTTTTCCTGCTTGGCGGTGGACATCACCTCAGCCTTGACCTGATCGCGAATCTGGTCGCGCACCGCTTGCGGCACGTACTGCACACGCACATCCCCAGGCGCGGCCGTCGGGCCACTGGCGACCAGCGGCGCGGCATTGGCCTGGCGCGCCTGCCGGGCTTCTTTTTCGGCCTGGGCGATCAAGCCGTTAGCGGTGTCCTGGGTGAGCACACCTTGCTGCACCAGCAGGCGGATCAGGTTGATCGTGACGTTTTCCGAAGGCGCAACCGGCGCTGCCGACGCCTGGCCGACCAGGGTGGCGATGACCATGCCGACCGCCAGGGTCAGTCGATTCACGGGGGAAATCATGTGTACGCAACTCCTGTAGAAAACTGCAAAAAAAAGGGTTTGATCAATCCGGTCGACGGCCCTTGAGCGACAGGCGCACGGGCATCGTCACCGCTGCCGGCACGCGTTGAGTGGCGTGGGGGGCGCGTAATGCCGCAAGCACTTGCGCGTCGGTCTCGGCGTCGCCGCTGGACTTCACCAACTCAGCCCGCGTCACCTGGCCCTCGGCGCTCAACCACAAATCGGCCTGCACGGCGTAAGCCTTCTTGCGTAACTCCGGGTCATCCCTGAGCAGGCGCTGGAACAGCCCCGCCAGGTACTGCTTGTACGTGCCCGTACCCAGGCCACCACCGCCGGAACCGGCCATGCCACCGCCCTTGCCCGCGCCGATGTTGAAGCCGTCATTGCCGGCCTGGGCGTCGCCGTCGATCTGCATCGGGTTGGCCAAGTCATCAGCCGGTGACGGCGGTGCCTCCTCGGCTGGCTTGACCTCTTCGGGTTCAGGGGTGGGCACCGGCTCCGGGACTTTTTCTTCAACCTGAGGCTCGGGTTCCTTGGGCTTTTCCGGTGGTGGCGGTGGGGGTGGCGGCAACGGGATGATGGTCGGCACCTTCGGCGCTTCGCGGCGTACGCCACTCATGTCATTGGCCCACTGCCAGAGGAACCAGGCGGCCACGGCGCCCAACAGCAGGCCGGCGCCCCACTTCAGCGGGCGTAGCAACCTGTTCTTCACAGGCACGGGTGGGATCGGTATCTGTGCGGTCATGGCTCACCCCTGGCTCGGTTTGCCGGTGACCAGCCCGACCTGGGACAGCTCCAGCCGACGCAGCAAATCGAGCACCTCGATCACCTTCTGGTACTGCACCAGCGCGTCACCGCGCACGATCACCGGGAAGTCCGGGTTCTGGGCCTTCTCGATCCGCAGGCGCTCTTCCAACTCGCCGAGGGTCACCGGGTACGCATCAAGGAACACCTGGCCGCCGTCATTGATCGAGATGGCCTTGGTCTTGGCCTCGGACAACGACACCGAGGCACTGGCCTTGGGCAGGTGAATCTGGATCCCGGAGACCTGGGCGGTAGCGGTGAGGATAAACATCACCAGCACCACCATCAGCACGTCCACCAGCGGCGTGATATTGATGCTGTCGACAGCGGCATCCTCATCATCGTCGTGGGCGGCATTCACGTTAGCCATGGCGATTCTCCTCAGGCCGAAACCGGCGTTTGCTGGGGAAGGCGATGCGCCGCTTCACGGGACTGGCTCTCGCCGTGCATCTCCGCCAGGCGGGTAATGAACTCGTCGACAAACACCCGCATGTCGGCGCTGACTTCCTTGTTGCGTGTGATCAGGCGGTTATAGCCAAACAGCGCCGGGATCGCGACGAACAGGCCCATGGCCGTGGCCAGCAACGCCGCGGCCATGCCTGGGGCAATGGCGTTGATGTTCACGTCACCGGCCATGGCCGTGCCGAGGAACACCACCATGATCCCCAGCACGGTGCCGAGCAGGCCGATGTAGGGGCCGCCGGCAATAGCATTGGAGAGAGTCGAGAGCTTGGCGCTCAGGGCCTGGTTTTCGCGGGTGCGCACACCGTCCATGGAGCAGCGGATGGCTTCGATGGTGGCCGCCGAGACCGACGAGGTGTCGGCGCCCTGGGCGCGGCGCGTGCGGATCTCCTTGACCGCCACGCGGTACAGGCGCCACAGCGAGGAATGGGTCAAGCGCTCGGCCAGCACCGCGTCGTCGTAGTACATCTCCAGGCGCGTGCCGATCTGGGCGAACTCGCCGCGAAAGATCTCGTTGGCCGCACTCACGCGGCTGACCATGCGGTTCTTGCGCAGCATGATGAACCACGACTGGAACATCATCGCCACCAGCACCAGGATGATCACCCAGGCATCCACCGGCACCGCCTTGAGCAAGAAGCCCAGGCTGCCGAAGCCGAAACCCGACTGCTCTTCATCGACGCCATAGGCCACCAGTTTCGACTCGGCGCCCTGGGCACTGGCATCGGCCAGCAACAGCGTGGCCGGGCGCGCCACCTTGGACAGGCGCAGCTCGTCGATGGCCCCGGCGAACGGCAAGCGCGCGGTGGCCGCATCAGGCAAATCGGCGCCGATGGCCACGGGCGAATTGAACCCGGGCAACGCCACCGCCAGGCTCGCGGTTTCGCGACCATTGACATACAGCGCGACTTTTTCGCCCTCGGCGGTGAATGCCAGGTGCTGCCACTGACCGGGGTTCAACGGTTGGGTCGAGACTGCGCGCTGGCCGTCAATCTCCACAAACGGCATACCCTGGTTAAGCCCCAGCAATAGGCTATGGCCGCCGTCGCGACGGGCCAGTAGCACTTGCTCGCCGCTGGCCTGGTCCAGGCGCAGCCAGGCGCTGAAGGTGAATGCGCCACCCGCCGCGTGTTGCAGCGACGGGCTGGCTGGCAACATCAGCGCCTGGCCGCCGAACTGCAAGGCACGGCCGATCACCCCGTCGATACTGGCGCCGGTGGCGTTCAACGCAGTATTGCCGTAGGCGGTAGTGTCCCGAGGCGGCGTACCGTTGGCGCCATCGAAGTGGTACAGCGCGGTGTAGCTGGGGTCAAAGGTCAACTGACCGTTGGCGGTGGCCGGGGCTTTCTGGTTGCCGTAGTACATCCAGATATCCTGGCGCTGGGCACCTTCGACCTTGGGCACATCGACCCAGATCAGCGCCATGCCCATCAGCGGGTCGAAGCTTTCGATCTGGTGGTTGAACACGGTCTTGTCATCGGCACTGACAAAGCGCAGGTCGGCGCCGTCATCCTTGACGCCGTCAAAGCTGAAGTTGCCGGTGTGCAAGCGCACCAGCAGCGCGGTACGGCCCAGGGCCTGGTTGATCGCGCCACCTTGGGCGGTGGTGTCCACGGTGATCTGCTTGCGGTAGTGCCAGTCGTCCTGCCACCAGGCATGGGCGGTGGCAGGCAGCGTGAAGCCCAGGCAGATCAACAGGCTCAGAAATAGGCGTTGCATGGGTGAAGTCTCCGGAAGAAAAAGTCAGAAAGTCGCCTGCACACTGAAGTGCAGTCGCGAATCCTGTTTCTGGGTGTTCGGTCCATCGAGCAGCGGGTAGCCCCAATCCAGGCTGCCGGATAACCATTTGCTCAAACTGGCGCGGGTGCCCAGGCCGACACTGGCCAGGCTGTATTCGTCTTCCTGCTCGGGCAGCGGCTCATGCAGGCGCATGCGCGCGCCTTCGGCGAACGCATAGAAACGCCATTCCTGTACGTAGCTGCCGAGGAACTTGGCCAGGGACGGGGTGCGCAACTCCTGGGAGAGCAACAGCCCTTCATCACTGGTGCGCTCAGCCGCGAGGTAACCGCGCACCGAGGTTGCGCCGCCGGCGGAATACTGCTCGTTGGACACCAGCGGCCCCGAGGCCAACTGGAAGCCGGCCTTGCTCGCCGACTGCCAGTCGTTGCCGAAGGTGTAGAGGTAGTTCGCGTCGCCCTTGAGCACGGCGAAACTGGGGCTGGCCTTGTAACGCTTGTACTCGAACTCGGTGGCGTCGCTGCCGTAACCAAAAAATGCGCGGGTGCCGACCACCAGGTTCAAGCCGAGCCCCAACTGGGATTGCTCTGTGTAGCGATAACCGTTGTAGCCGAAGGTCAGCGGCGCGTATTTGAGCGGCACCTGGTCGTTGCTGGCACCGAGCTTGAGTTGCTCGTCGAAGTCCTTGAAGTCGACGCCTGCGGACAACGAGTTGGCCCAACTGCCAGCGGCCGGCAGGTTGTAGATCGCCGACACACCATAGGAATGGCCCTTGCCCAACACGTTGCTGCCGCCGATGGTGGCGATGTTGCTGTCGGACTGGTAACCGGAAAACTGCACGGTCCAGCGCTCATCCAGCGGAGCGCTGTAGGTGCCGGACCACACCTTGGCATTGCTGCTGTCCTGGGGCGCCGTGAAGTAGGTCAGGGAAACGCTGTGGCCCAGCTGCCAGAGGTTGTCATAGCCCAGGGTTGCGACTGAGCGCAGCTTCTCGGTGTCGGCGCTGTAGTCGTTGTTCAGGCCCAGGCTGGCGTGCCAGGGGTTCTGGTCTTCCACCTGCAGGTCGACATCCATGGTGCCCGGGCGCTGGCCTTCTCGCACCAGCGGCGTGACCTGCCGCCCTGCCCCGCGGTTGAGCCCCGCGAGCTGGGTTTGCACACTGGCAAAATCCGGCACCGCGCCTTCCTTCAGCGCGGGTACTTCTTCACGGATCTCTACCGGCGAGTAGTGCTTGGCGCCTACCACCCGCACGCGGCCGACCTTGGTTTCGCTGACTTGCAGGTAGACGATACCGTCATCGACCTTCTGCTCCGGCAACTCGACAAACACCGACTGGTACCCGCGCGCCTGGTAGATTTTCTGCAGCGCATCACGGGCGCCTTCGATATCGTCGAGGGTTTTTTGCGGCCCGAGAAACGGGTACACCGCCTCCTCGATAGTGGGCGCGTCGAGTACGGTATTGCCGCGCACGAAGTACTCATTGACGTCCACCCGGCGCGCCGGCGCTTGCTCCTCGGCCAGCACGGGTTGGCACGTGGCCCCAAGCGCCAGGCAACACAGCGCCAACGTTGACTTGAACAGATGCTCCACACCGCCCCCTGGTTGTCTAAAGTGTTGCGCCTTCACCGATTGCACGGCGTTCGGCCTGCTCAATTGCTGGTGGTCGAAAGATGGCTGTGCCGGGCCAGCCAGGTGTGCAGCAAGGCGAAGTTCAACGAGAACTCCGGCATGTGCAGCAAGGCGCCACAAAACACTTCACCGATGATTTTCTGAATCAGTTGCACCGCATGCGGGTTGTCCAACAGCGTGGCAATGTCCCGTTGCAGCGCGTGGATACCCCAGACTTTCTGGTGCAGGTCGAGGCCGACGAACCAGCGGAACAGCAGGTTATAATTGAGCTGTTCGTGCAGTTGCTGCTCGCTGGGCACCGAATACAGCAGTTGCAGGAGCAGGATGTGCACCACCGTATGCGGCGCGATCGACATGCCCGGTTCGGCCTGGAGTTGGTCGCGGTGGCTGTCGAGCACCTCATCGATCTGCGGGCGCAGCAACACCAGTGAATGGCCGGTGGGGATGTAGCTGGACACTTCCTTCAACGCGCCCTGCCAGTCGTCCTGGGAGACGATCCACACCCACGGCGCACCGTAGCGGTACACCGAAACCGGCTTCTTGCGTGCGGCTTCCACGATCTTCGACAGGCGCTGGTCGAGCTCCTGCATACCGACTTTCGAGTAGCGTTCCATAGTTCCCATTTGCCCCCTCCTGGCGTGCTGCTGACGGCTTTGGAGGGGACCTTTGATCGCCTCCAGCGCGTTACATAGGCAAGACAGGAGTGGGTGCGGGCTACCGAACTTTTGTCATGAAAGCTTCATTTTGGATTGGGTGGGGGGCAATTTTTCAGTGGGGTCATGTGCGCAAATGTAGGAGGGGCGGTGTGACGATTGCGGCCTAACAGCGACCAGGATGTTAGGGGTTTTGACCGAGTACATATCCGTTGCTGCGGTACCGGCGGGTATTGGTTCCGCTCTTACAGCGGGTCACTTTTGAAAAGAGCCCAAAAGTGACCCGCTGTTGAACTGCCCCCCAAAAGTTGGACAGGAGACGCTATTGATTTAGTGCCTGGGTCCGAAATTGTATCGGACTCAAGCCATTCAGTCTGAGGCTTATGCGGTCTTGGTTGTAGTAGGCGATGTAATCCT
>NZ_JAEKDA010000017.1:0-169618 GCF_016405635.1 Pseudomonas sp. MF6755 | reverse complement strand
GGCTAAACCGGCATCCCTGCCGGTTTACCCCCCAAATCAATATCGAATTCCGGCCAGCGTGGTTTAACGGGGCGCCTAAGATCAAGATCAAAAACACAGCGAGGCGGCCTTATAGCCGACCTGATCGATGCTGCGTGCGCGTACCCCCTGTGGGAGCGGGCTTGCTCGCGAAAGCGGTGTGTCAGTCAACATCAATGTTTACTGGGCCGACGCCTTCGCGAGCAAGCCCCCTCCCACATTTGACCGAGTAGCATCAGTTAGCCCCTCACACACGCCGCTCTGCATCCGATATTTATGCTCAATTCCCAACTTAATAATATTTTATTTATCACCGCCCGCCCCCTAACTTGACGTCATGCCCAGCTGAATCCAACTGCATTACGCAAGGACAGACACATGACTGAAGTAATAACAAAAATAGACACGCTGGTAGTGGGAGCCGGTCAAGCGGGCGTAGCCATGAGCGAGCATCTGAGCAAGCAAGGCGTGCCGCACCTGGTGTTGGAGCGCAGCCGTATCGCCGAGCGCTGGCGTACCGGGCGCTGGGACTCGTTGGTCGCCAACGGCCCGGCCTGGCACGATCGCTTTCCCGGTCTGGAATTCGACGATGTGCCTGCCGATGGCTTCGCGCCCAAAGAGCGCGTAGCGGACTATTTTGAAACCTATGCCCGCAAGTTCAATGCACCGATCCGCACCGGTGTGGACGTCACCTCAGTGGTGCGTAACATCGGCCGCCCCGGCTTTACCGTGCACACCAGCGATGGCGTGATCGAAGCCAACCGCGTGGTGGCCGCCACCGGGCCGTTCCAGAAGCCGGTGATTCCGGCCATCGCGCCGAAAGACACCGCGCTGCACCAGATCCACTCCGCCGACTATCGCAACCCCGCGCAACTGCCGGCGGGTGCTGTACTGGTAGTAGGTGCCGGTTCTTCCGGTGTGCAAATCGCCGATGAATTGCAGCGCTCCGGTCGCCAGGTGTACCTGTCGGTGGGCGCCCATGACCGCCCGCCCCGCGCCTATCGCAACCGGGATTTCTGCTGGTGGCTGGGGGTGTTGGGCGAGTGGGACCAAGCAGCGATGAAACCTGGCCGTGAGCACGTGACCATCGCAGTGAGCGGTGCCCACGGCGGCAAGACCATCGACTTCCGTGAACTGGCCCAGCAAGGCATGACCCTGGTCGGCCTGACCCAAGCCTTCGACGGCAACGTGGCCACGTTCCAACCCAACCTGGTGGAAAACCTGGCACGCGGCGACGAAAATTACCTGGCCTTGTTGGACGCGGCCGACGCCTATATCGAGCGCAACGGTCTCGACCTGCCCCTGGAACCGCAAGCGCGGCGCGTGTTCCCCGACGCCGAGTGCATCAAGCACCCGATCCTGCAACTGGACCTGGCCCAAGCCGGCATCACCTCGATCATCTGGGCCACCGGGTTCGCCGTGGACTACAGCTGGTTGCAGGTCAATGCGTTTGACGCCGCCGGCAAGCCGCAGCATCAACGCGGTGTAGCCAGCGAAGCCGGTATTTACTTCCTCGGTTTGCCGTGGCAATCGCGGCGCGGCTCGTCGTTTATCTGGGGCGTGTGGCACGACGCCAAATACGTGGCCGACCACATCGCCATCCAGCGTCAGTACCTTGAGTACCGCGAAGCCGCCCCGCTTGTCCGCCCGACCCCTGTCAGCGCCTGATCACTTTTTCCCGGAGTTTTTTGATGCCTACCCACACTCGCATCCGCATGTTCAACACCAAGCAAACCTACCCCAACCAGAGCCTGGACAACGACCTGTGCCAGGCCGTGCGTGCCGGCAACACCGTGTATGTACGCGGCCAGGTGGGCACTGATTTCGACGGCAACCTGGTGGGCCTCGGCGACCCACGCGCCCAGGCCGAGCAGGCGATGAAAAACGTCAAGCAACTGCTCGAAGAGGCCGGCAGTGACCTCAGCCATATCGTCAAGACCACCACCTATTTGATCGACCCACGCTACCGCGAGCCGGTGTATCAGGAAGTCGGCAAGTGGCTCAAGGGCGTGTTCCCGATTTCCACCGGGCTGGTGGTCTCGGCCCTGGGCCAGCCGCAGTGGCTGATGGAAATTGATGTGATCGCGGTTATTCCAGAGTAAGGAGGCTAGCCATGACCTTTTCAATCGTCGGCCGTTGCGCGGAAACCGGCCAACTGGGCATCGCCATCAGCTCATCGAGCATCGCCGTGGGCGCCCGCTGCCCGTGGCTGCGCCCGGGTGTGGGCGCGGTATCGACCCAGAACATCACCTTGCCGGCCCTCGGCCCGGACGTACTCGACTTGCTGGAACAGGGCCTGGCCCCGGCCGACGCCATCGACAAAGCCCTGACGAGCAATGGCTACAGCCAATACCGGCAACTGACGGCGATTGATCACCTGGGCCGCAGCGTGCATTTCAGTGGCAGCCAAACCTTGGGCACCCACCATGCGGTGTCGGGCGAGCAATGTGTGGCGGCGGGCAATATGCTCGCCGACCACGAGGTGATTTCAGCGATGGTCACCGCCTTTGAACAGGGTGAAGGGCAGCTGGCAGACCGACTACTGGCGGCCATGCATGCCGCCATCGCCGCCGGTGGCGAAGCCGGCCCGGTGCACTCCGCCGCGCTGGTGGTGGTGGGCGAGCTGACCTGGCCGATCATCAATTTGCGCGTGGATTGGGCCGATGAAGCACCGATTGGCGAATTGCAAAAACTCTGGGACGCCTACCGCCCGCAAATGCAGGACTACATCGACCGCGCCCTCGCCCCCGACCGTTCCCCCGGCTACGGCGTGGCCGGAGACGAGCGATGAGCCGCAGCCGCGAACTGCTCGAAACGCTGGTGGGCTTCGACACCACCAGCCGCGAGTCCAACCTGCAGTTGATCGAGTTTGTACGCGATTACCTGGCCGGGTTTGGCGTGGCCAGTGAGTTGGTCTACAACGCAGAACGCAGCAAGGCCAACCTGTTCGCCAGCGTTGGCCCGGTGGACCTGCCCGGCATCGTGCTGTCGGGCCATACCGATGTGGTGCCAGTGGACGGGCAACCGTGGACGCTGCCGCCTTTCGAGTTGACCGAACGTGACGGCAAACTGTTCGGGCGCGGCACCGCCGACATGAAGGGTTATATCGCCTGTGTGCTGGCGTTGGTGCCTGAGCTGGTCAAGGCGCCGTTGCGCCTGCCGGTGCATATTGCGCTGTCCTACGATGAGGAAGTCGGGTGCCTGGGTGTGCGTTCGCTGCTCGCCGTGCTTGAACAGCGCCCGGTGAAGCCGATGCTGTGCATCATCGGTGAACCGACCGAGCTCAAACCCGTACTGGGCCACAAGGGCAAGTTGGCGATGCGCTGCGATGTGCATGGCGAGGCGTGCCACTCGGCGTATGCGCCTTCGGGGGTGAATGCGATTGAGCATGCTGCCGAGTTGATCGGCGAACTGGGGCGTATTGGCCAGCGCTTGCACTCGCGCCAGGACCCGAGGTTCGACCCGCCGTTCAGCACCGTGCAGACGGGGCTGATTACCGGCGGCAAGGCGTTGAACATCGTGCCCGCCGATTGCCGCTTCGATTTTGAAGTACGCGCCCTGCCCTCCATGGACCCGGGCGAAGTGGCTGAGGCGTTGCAAGCCTACGCAATGCAGCAGGTATTGCCGCGCATGCAGGCCGTGAGCAAACAGAGTTCGATCCGGTTTACTGAATTGTCGGCCTACCCGGGATTGGTCACGGATGAACGCAGCCAGGCAGCGGAGCTGATTGCGGCGTTTTCCGGCTCGCGGGAGTTTGGCACCGTAGCGTTTGGCACCGAAGGTGGGTTGTTTGATGCCGTGGGCATTCCGACCGTGGTGTGCGGGCCGGGGAGCATGGACCAGGGGCATAAGCCGGATGAGTTTGTGAGCCTGGAACAGCTCGACGGCTGCGATGCAATGTTGCGGCGAATGCTGGACTCGATTCGCATCTGAAGTGAATACACATCCAATGTGGGAGGGGGCTTGCTCCCGATTGCAGTAGCTCAGTCAATACATAAGCTGACTGATACACCGCTATCGGGAGCAAGCTCCCTCCCACACTTTTGCCCAGTGTTCCTTTAACCGAGTAACCGCGCCAATTCTTCGCGGCAGTAGTCCACAAACAACTGCACCGGCTTGGTCAGCGGCGCCCGTCTCAGCCAAACGGCGGACAACCCCGACCCCGTGACCGTTTCCGCCAACGGAATACACACCACTTTCTGCCCGTCATAGGTGTACTCACTGAACGGCTTGGTCACCAGGATCGAGAACCCAAACCCACGCCCCACCATGCCCCGCACCATCTCGATGGACGGCGAGCTGAACACAATATTCGGCGTCAGCCCACGCTCTTCAAAGATGCTCACGAAGTAGGTGCGGCTCGGCAGCACATCGAGCAAGATCATCGGCTCCAGCACCAGGTCGGCCAGCGACACCTTGGCCTGTTGCGCAAAGCGGTGATCTGCGGGCAACAGCGCATAAGGCTGTTGCGGCGGCATCAACGGCGTGGTCTCGATAGTGCCGCCCAGGTCGTGCTCGAACAGCATCGCCACATCGATACTGCCCGCCGTCAGCGCCTGCACCAGTTCCTGCTGCTCGCCATCGCGAATGCGGATCTCCACCCCCGGCCAACGCGCCTTG
Organism: Pseudomonas sp. MF6755; assembly: GCF_016405635.1. Classification (NCBI taxonomy): domain Bacteria; kingdom Pseudomonadati; phylum Pseudomonadota; class Gammaproteobacteria; order Pseudomonadales; family Pseudomonadaceae; genus Pseudomonas; species Pseudomonas sp. MF6755. The sequence continues at coordinate 164,980 of NZ_JAEKDA010000017.1, read as the reverse complement.
AAGCCGGCGATCAGCCGCGGCAGGTACAACGGCGCTACGGTTTCAAAGCAGCCGATATCGATCTGCCCCGCCACCACATCGTTGTCCGCCAAGGCGTTCTGCTCGAACTCATGAGCCACCCGCAGCAGCTCCAGGGCCTTGCGATAAAAGCGCGCGCCGCTGGGGGTGAGGGAAACCCCCTGGGCGTGATGACGGATAAACAGCTGCACGCCAAAGCTGTCTTCCAGCTGCTTGATCGCCGTGGAGACCGACGGCTGGGCGATATACAGCTTGCGCGACGCCTCGGCGACGCTGCCGCATTCGGCCGTGGTAACAAAATATCTGAGCTGGCGCAGGTTGTAGGCAGCCATCGGCACCTCCATAAACGTGGGATTTCGCCCCAAACAGGTGCGCACAAACACCGGTTTTTCAAGCAATTGAAGTCCATGCAACATACCGGAGCAAAAATCCACACGAGATACTTTTTTTAAGGTCTATAGCAACAAACTTACTAATTTACCTGCCTGCGCCCATTGCAGATGATCACTCCAACAACAAAGCGGCACCCACGCGCCGCACAGCGAAGTACGTCAACGTACTCACCTTGCCTTGGAGCTCGTCATGGTTACCACTGCAACATCCTCCGCCCCGCTTATTGAAAAACACACGATTGGATACGTGCCCCCGGAAGATCGCCATGGAAAGGTAAGAGACCTGTTCACCCTGTGGTTCGGCGGCAACATCGCGCCGTTGCCGATCGTTACCGGCGCGCTGGGTGTGCAACTGTTCCACCTCAACCTGGTGTGGGGCATTGTCGCCATCCTCGTCGGCCACCTGGTCGGCGGTGTGTTGATGGCGTTGCACTCGGCCCAAGGCCCGCAGATGGGCATCCCGCAGATGATCCAGAGCCGCGCCCAGTTCGGCTCCCTCGGTGCGTTGCTGGTGGTGGTGATTGCCGGGGTGATGTACATCGGCTTCTTCGCCTCTAACATCGTGCTGGCGGGTAAATCCCTGCACGGCGTGGTCGACGCCGTGCCCGTGCCGGTGGGCATCGTCATCGGCGCCATCGGCTCCGGGATCATCGGCATCATCGGCTACCGCTTTATCCATGTGCTCAACCGCATCGGCACCTGGGTGTTGGGCGCCGGTATCGTGCTGGGCTTTGGCTACATCTTCACCCACGTGCAAACAACGGACTTCCTGACGCGCGGCAGCTTCAATATCTCCGGCTGGCTGGCGACGGTTTCCCTGGCCGCGCTGTGGCAGATCGCCTTTGCGCCGTACGTCTCGGACTACTCCCGCTACCTGCCGGCCGACGTGCCCGTTGCCTCAACCTTCTGGACCACCTACCTGGGCTCGGCCCTGGGTTCGAGCCTGGCCTTCATCTTCGGCGCCGTCGCTGTGCTCGCCACGCCGGTGGGCATGGACACCATGGACGCGGTCAAACTCGCCACCGGCGCCATCGGCCCGTTGATGCTGGTACTGTTCCTGCTCAGCGTGATCAGCCATAACGCCCTCAACTTGTACGGCGCCGTGCTGTCGATCATCACCCTGGTACAGACCTTCGCCTACCGCTGGATTCCAACCGCCAAAAGCCGCGCAGTGATCTCGATTCTAGTGTTGGCTGCCTGTGCGATTGCAGCCGTATTCGCCTCCAAAGACTTCATCGGCCACTTCGTCGACATGGTGCTGGTGTTGCTGGTGGTGCTGGTGCCGTGGACGGCGATCAACCTGATCGACTTCTATGCGATCCACAAAGGCAAGTACGATATTGCTTCGATCTTTCGTGTTGATGGCGGGATCTACGGCAAGTACAACCCACAGGCGCTGCTGGCCTACGCGGTGGGGATTGCGGTGCAGATTCCGTTCATGAACACGCCGCTGTACGTGGGGCCGATTTCCGAGCACATCAACGGTGCGGATTTGTCCTGGGTGGTGGGGTTGGTGGTGACGTCGCCGTTGTACTTCTGGTTGGCTAGCCGGGACAGTGCGTATAAGCGCCGCATGGATGGGGGCAAGTTGATGACCGGGGCTTAGTCTCGGTCAGGAGTATGGGAGGGGCTTGCTACGTCATCGGGAGCAGGCCCCTCCCACATTTGAATGTTCATGAATCACCATTGTTTCTCTATGATGTGGCCCTTCGCTCAATGCCCCAGGAAACGCCCATGCCCGCCCCCACCTTGCGCAACGCTTTGCCCGCCGACGCCGCCCGCTGCTTTGAAATCGAAACCACCGCCTACGAAGGCGACGAAGCCGCCACCCTGGAAAAGATCGCCACGCGCATCGCGCAGTATCCCCAGGGTTTTTTGATCCTGGAAGCGGACGGCGAAGTGGTCGGGTTTATCAACTCGGGCTGCGCCCATGAGGTGGTGATGTCGGACGAGGCGTTCAAGGAGTTGGTGGGGCATGCGCCCGAAGCGCCGAATGTGGTGATCATGTCGGTGGTGGTCGACCCAGCGCATCAAGGCCAGGGTTATGCCAAGGTACTGATGAGCGAGTTCGTGCAGCGTATGCGCGCGTTGGGCAAGCAGACGATTCACTTGATGTGCAAGGAACAGCATGTGCCGTTGTACACGCGCATGGGCTACACCTATGTGCGCCCATCGCCATCGGATCACGGTGGAATGGCGTGGCATGAGATGGTGATGGTGTTTGAAGGACGCCCCCCACGACAGTGATCGTATTTATGTTGCAAAGCGTGAAACCGCCAAAAACCGCGCAGCGAACAAATGCATTTCAACGGGTAAAAATCGTGAATTCATCTGCGCTATCTGACGTCAAGCCTGGCGTTGCAAACGATCTCGCAGACTGTGCCTACAGCCACTCCTGACATTCAGTGACCTGTACACGCAGCGGTTTCACTCCGTTACATTCACCCAAAATGTGCCGCATTGAGCGACAGTTCATGGCGCTGTAGCTTGCGAAACGCCTGGCCGGGACCACGTCCTGGCGGGTCAATTTGCTAGCTATCAGAGAGGTGCAATCATGTCTTCAATCAATGATTCCGTTCCGTTCATACCTGCGTACCAGCCCGTAAAAAAAGGCCATATCGATAACGACAAACCGAAGCAAAATCCCCTGGATAAAACAGCTGGGGAAGATGCAGAAGTGTTCACTGTCAAGGACGGTCGGATAAGCGCCGGCGACGAGTCCCGGGCCCACGCCAACCGCAATCGGTTAGAGCGCGACTTCCCAGCCACGGACAAAAAGTTCATCGACAACTCGCTAGTCCCCGAACGCCAGTCGGCCGCCGATCTCTTGCCCACCGACAAAAAAAACATCGACAACTCGCTAATCCCCGAACGCCCGCCGGCCGCTGATCTCTTGCCCTCGGACAAAAAGCCCATCGACAACTCGCTAGTCTCCGCCAAGCGTGACGCCATCGACTTCGAAATCAAATCCGACGGTAATGGCGGCTGGATCAAGGCGTAAAACTGCGCCCCACTGATTTCCGAAAGGCTGGGTACGCTACAGGCCGCACTCGGTCCAACTGTAGGAGCGGGCTTGCTCGCTCCTACAGTTGGATGGGGGACATCAGCCAAATCCTTACCCACTGCCCGATGCACCACCATCGCCACTTAAGCCACCGCCCCCCTGCCGCTGGAGCTCGAACCGGACCCTGCGCTTGAGCTCGACCCGGCCCCCTCGCAGGTCTTGCCAAAGATAAACGGCGCTGCAAACGACGCAATCGGAAACGCCATCAGGTACACCGGCCAATCACGGCCACCGCCATACATCGCCAACAGCAGCGTGACCGCGGCGATCAATACCGCGACTTGCGTGCCTGTGCGCTGTTCGAGGTCGGCGAGCTGGTTCTTGAGGCGCTCAGTGGTGGCGGCGTCGAGGGTGTTGGTGAGGTCGATCACCCGTTGGTCGAAAGCCACCCCGATAGGCGACGTGTCGGCCTGGGCTATGCTCAGCCCGCCGACAAGCAACAGGGCCAGTAGACTCAAGATGGATTGCCGCAATACCAGCCACATGCGTTGTTACCTGAAGTTTCTTCCTGAAGGCTCCGACTCTACCTTATCGACGTATAACGCGTGACCCCAGGCCTGCGACTATCTAAACTGCTGCCACGCCAACATAGCTATTTGCCATCTACGAGAACGCCATGGACCTACGCCACCGCAACAATGTCAGTGTGATGGGCCACGGGCCTTCGACCCTGGTGTTTTCTCACGGCTTTGGTTGTAACCAGGCGATGTGGAACTACCTGGCGCCGCACTTTCTCGAGCGCTTTCGCGTGGTGCTGTATGACCTGGTCGGCGCCGGCCTGTCGGACCTGAGTGCCTTCGACAAGGCCAAATACAGCAGCCTGGGCGGCTATGCCCGCGACCTCAACGAGATTATCGACGCCTACGCCCAAGGCCCGGTGATCCTGGTAGGCCACTCGGTCAGCGCGATGATCGGTACCCTGGCCGACCGCTTTGTCCCCGGGCGCGTTGCCGCACACGTGATGATCGGCCCATCGCCATGCTATATCGACACCGAAGATTATGTCGGCGGTTTCAAGCGCGACGATATCGAAGACCTGCTCGACACCCTCGACAGCAACTACCTGGGCTGGTCCAGCGCCATGGCCCCAGTGATCATGGGCGCCCCGGCACAACCGTCGCTAAGCACCGAACTCACCGAGAGTTTCTGCCGTACCGAGCCGGACATCGCCAAGCAGTTCGCCCGCGTCACCTTCCTGTCGGATAACCGCCAGGATCTGCTTGGCCTGGCCACCCCGGTGTTGATCCTGCAATCGACCGACGACCTGATCGCGCCCGTTGCCGTGGGTGAATACCTGCACGCCGTGCTGCCCAACAGCACTTATTGCCTGGTGGACAACGTCGGCCATTGCCCACACATGAGCGCGCCCCAGGCGTGCGCAGTGGCGATGGACCGGTTCCTGGCGCCGTGGGCCACAATTGATGCCGACTGAGTCGCTGTTCGACAGCGCCGCCTGCGCCCTGGCCGTCACCCAAGAGGACGGCACGATCCTGCGCGTCAACCTGCGCTTGTGCGATTGGCTTGGCTTCAGCGCAGCGGAGTTGCACGGGCGGCGTTTCCAGGACCTGCTGACCATGGGCGGGCGGATTTTCTACCAGACCCACCTGGCACCGATGCTGCGCATGCACGGCAGTGTCACCGAGGTGAAACTCGACATCCGCCATTGCGCCGGGCACAAGGTCACCGTCTTGCTCAATGCCAACCAACGCCAACAGCCCGACGGCGTGGTGTATGACCTGGCGCTGTTCGGTACTACCGACCGCGACAAGTACGAACGTGAGCTGCTGAATGCGCGCAAGTTGGCCGAAGCCCTGCTCCAGGAAAAAACCGCCACCGAACTGGCCCTGAAACAGGCCCAGGCCGAACTGAGCGCGGCGTATGCCATTGCCCAGCGCCGGGCGTTGTTTGCCGAACAGATGGTGGCGATTGTCAGCCATGACTTGAAAAACCCCCTCACCGCCATCCGTATGGCCTCGGACTTTCTCCAGCGCGGCGAGCGCACGGCCAAGGAGCGCCAGTTGCTGAGACATATCGGCCAGTCGTCCGAACGCGCCCATCGCATGATCGCCGACCTGCTGGACTTCACCCAGGCCCGCGTAGGCCAGGGCATCACCATCAAGGCGGTGCCACTGGATTTGCACGGCGTGATTGAGCATGCAGTGGACGAACTGCGGGTGGCCTTCCCCACCGCCACCTTGGTACATCAGGCCGAGGGGCACGGCCAGGCGTGCCTGGACGCTGACCGTGTGCAACAAATCATCGGTAATCTCGTCGCCAACAGCGTAGCCTATGGCGACCTGCTGCAACCGATCACCATCACCTCGCGCCTGGGCGACAACGCCTGTGCCATCTCGGTCCACAACCATGGCCCGGCGATTCCCGAAGCGCTGCTGCCCGGGCTGTTCGAACCCATGACCCGTGGCACCGACCAGGGCAGCGAGGTGCGTAGCGTGGGCCTGGGCCTGTATATCGTGCGCGAACTGGCCAAGGTGCATGGCGGCGATGTGGCGGTGAGTTCCTGTGCAACGGCCGGCACCACGTTTACCGTGATGTTCTAGCACCTGCCTTGCACTAACGGAGGTTTGACCATGCTTATTGTATTCAGCGGCCTGCCAGGCAGCGGCAAGACCACGATTGCCAGGGAACTGGCGCGACAGACCGGTGCGGTTTATCTGCGCGTGGATGTGATCGAACAGGCACTGCGTAACGCAGCAGTACTGGCGGGCGATGTGGGGGCCAGCGGCTACAGCGTGGCCAATGCACTGGCGCTGAGTAATTTGCACGTGGGCCAACGGGTTATCGCTGATTGCGTGAACCCGGTCAGGGAGAGCCGCCACGCGTGGCAGGCAGTGGCGACGGCCGCTGGCGTAGAGCTGATCAATATCCAGGTGGTGTGTTCTGATCAGCAGGAGCACCGGCGCCGTGTGGAAAGCCGCGTGGGCGATATTCCCGGGCTGGTGCCGCCGACGTGGCAGTCGGTGCTGGCGCATGAGTATGAAAGCTGGGATGAGCTACCGTTCAGGCTAGATACGGCGCGGATGACACCGGAACAGGCAGTCGCGACAGCCCACACGCATCTGTTCAATGGGGGAGCTGTCGAGCTTTAGCCAGGTTCAGCCAGGGAAATTGCCGCGCAGCGCCTTGAGGCCATCGTTGTAGACGCCGGCAAACAATTCTTCCACCGCCGCATCCGTGGTGCCCGCGCCAGGTGTGAACACGCCGGACCAGGTCACTTTCGCCGACGTCTCAGTCAGCGCTTCAACCAGCACGGTCGCAAGATAGGCACTCACCGGAAACGGCGACGCTTCAATGGTGTAGCTGTAGGTGCGCGCCACGTTGTCGAAGGTCTGCAAACGCTCGACTATCTGGCCACCGTCGGCGGTGTGCAGGTGGCGCACGCGGCCGCCATCGCCGGGCTCGCTCTTGGCGATGAAGGGCAGCCAGTCGGGCAGGCTGTTGAAGCCGCCGATCAGTTGCCAGACCTGGTCGGCCGATACCGCAATTTCAATCACAGAAGAAGCTGTTGCCACGATAAATACTCCAAACAGGAAAAAATCAGATCGCCATGCTATCCACGACGCCGCCGTCGACCCGCAACGCGGCACCGGTCGTAGCAGAGGACAGCGGTGAAGCAATGTACGCCACCAGGTTCGCCACTTCATCCACATTTGCCGCGCGCTGGATGATCGAGGTAGGCCGCGCCTGGCGCACAAACACATCCGCTTCGTCCCGGGCACTGCGGCCGGATTCGGCGGTGGCCGCCTTGAGCATCTGCTCCAGGCCATCGGTAAAGGTCGGCCCCGGCAGGATCGCATTCACCGTCACCCCGGTGCCTGCCAGGCGCTTGGCCAGGCCATGGGAGACCGCCAGGTTGGCACTTTTGGTGACGCCGTAGTTGATCATGTCGGCCGGCGTCGCCACACCGGATTCCGACGACACAAAGATCACCCGGCCCCAGCCCTGCTCGACCATGCCCGGCGCATAATGCCGCGCCAGGCGCACGCCGGAGATCACATTGACCTCGTAGAAGCGCGTCCACTCACTGTCTGGCGCCTCGAAGAAATCCACATCGTTGAAGATGCCCAGGTTGTTGACCAGGATGTCGGCACGCGGTTCGGCGGCGAACAGTTTCTCGGCGCCCTCGAGGGTGCCAAGGTCCGCCACCAGCCCACGCAACTCGGCGGCGGGCACCGCTTGGCGAATGCTGGCCAAGGCGTCGTCGACCTTGCTCGCGTCCCGCCCGATCACCACCACCGTGGCGCCGGATTGCGCCAGGGCCTGGCTGATGCCCAGGCCGATACCGGCGGTGCTGCCGCTGACGATGGCTACTTTGCCGCTCACATCAATGTTCATGCTTGAACTCCTTAGTAATTAGACGGGCAAAAGCGCACGGTCCGAAATCAGTCGGGCCTCGCGCAACGCTTGCCAGAAGGCTACTGGAATCTTCTCTGACAACGCCGCAACGTCTTCGGCAATCCGCCCCGGACGACTGGCACCCGGGATCACCGCCGCCACCGCCGGATGCGCCAGGGAAAACTGCAGCGCTGCGGCTTTTACGCTGACGCCAAACGCCTGCGCAATTGCCTTGATCTGTTCGACCTTGCTGATGATCGCCGGGCTGGCTGGCTGATATTCAAAGTGTGCGCCGCCGGCAAGGATCCCGGAGCTGTACGGGCCACCCACGACAATCTCGACGTGCTGAGCCAACGCCGCATCCATCAAGCGTTGCAGCGCGCGTTCGTGGTCCAGCAGCGTATAGCGGCCGGCCAGAAGGAACCCGTCGGGCTGGGCCTCAGTCAGGTCCAGGGTCAGTTCGCAAGGCTCGACGCGATTGACGCCCAGGCCCCAGGCCTTGATCACGCCCTCTTCACGCAAGCGGGTCAACACTTTGAACGCGCCGGTGCGGGCCTGGTTGAAGTACTCCAGCCATTGGTCGCCGTAGAAGTCCTGGGCGATGTCGTGAACCCACACGATGTCCAGGCGGTCGGTTTGCAGGCGCTCGAGGCTGTCTTCAATCGAGCGCAGCGTGGCATCGGCGCTGTAGTCATTGCGCATTTTGTTCGGGCGGCCGTGTTCGAACACACCGCTTTTTTCGCCGAGGTCGCGGGAGCCGGCTTCGACTTCATCCAGAATCACCCGGCCAACCTTGGTGCTGAGCACGTAGTCATCGCGGTTGTAATTGGACAGGGCCTGGCCCAGGCGGATTTCCGACAGGCCCGAGCCGTAGAAGGGTGCAGTGTCGAAGTAACGCACGCCGTGGTTCCAGGCGGCCTCGACGGTGGCCTGGGCTTCATCTTCAGGAATGGCGCGGAACATATTGCCCAGGGGGGCGGTGCCAAAGCCCAGTACGCCGGGCAGTTTGTCTTTCAAGCTCATGGTGGAATCCTCAATCGGTTCAAGGGGGTTGTGACCGTTGAGCAGATGCTAGATTGCGTTGATCAGACCGTCCAAGACATACTGCGACCAACTTGAGTCCCCAGAGGTCTTACATGATCGATCTACGCCAACTGCGCTACTTCGAAGTGGTCGCCGAAGAAGAACACGTCGGCCGCGCCGCCGAGCGCCTGCACATCTCTCAATCGCCCCTGAGCCGCCAGATCGCCCAGCTCGAAGAGCGGCTGGGCCTGACCCTGTTCGAACGCAGCCAGCAACGCATCCGCCTGACCCGCGACGGCCAGACCTTCCTGGCCGAAACCAAGGCGCTGCTGACCCACGCCAACCGCCTGGAATCCCTGGGCAAGCGCCTGGGCCGTGGTGAAGAAGGCGGCTTGTGCATCGGCTATATCGAAAATGCCATGCATGCCGGCGTGCTGCCCAATGCCCTGCGCATCCTGCGCGATGACCGGCCCACCGTGCATATCAAGCTGTATAACCTGCCTTCCCTGGAGCAATTGGAGGGCCTGCGCCAACGCAGCCTGGACATCGCCCTGGTGGGCGAACCGCCTGCCGCCGACGACCCGGACCTGACCGCCTTGCAAGTGCTCGACGACCCGATGCTGCTGGCCCTGCCCGCACACCATCCGCTGGCTACACACAGTGAGTTGAGGCCTGAACACCTGGCCGAACAACAATGGATCGGCGTGCAGAGCAAAGCCGGCGCCAACCCTGCTGATGATTTCGTCGCCGCCTGCATCCGTGCCGGGTTCACCCCGCAGATTCCCATGGAAGCCAGCGAGCCCTTTACCGCATTGGGCCTGGTGGCCTCGGGGCTTGGAGTGGCGATGGTGCAAAAGGGCCTGAGCCGCAACGCACCGCCCGGCGTGGTGTTGCGCCAATTGCCGTGGATGACTTACACCACACCGCTGTGGGCGGCGTGGCACCGCGTCAACCTGCGGCCGTTAGTGGAGACGTTTCGCAAGGTGTTGACTGAAACTACGGCTGTTTGACTGGGTGGTTGGGTGGTTGGACCGAGTACATATCCATTGCTGCGGTAACGGCCGCTTAGGGTTCCGCTCTTACAGCGGCTCACTTTTGAAAGGACCCAAAAGTAAGCAAAAGCGAGGCGGCCTTGTAGCCGACCTGATCGTTGTGGCGTGCGCGTCCCCCCTGTGGGAGCGGGCTTGCTCGCGAAAGCGGTGGGTCAGTCAACTTCACTGTTTGCTGGGCCGCCGTCTTCGCGAGCAAGCCCGCTCCCACATTTGATCTTCGCTGCCTAGAGCATTTAGTTCGCTTAACTGACCCGCACCCACGGATTCAAGCCTGCGTTCGGGCACACCGAGCATTAGCGAGGTGCCGAGTGATGGGGCCCGTAGCAACGGATATGTACTCAGTCAAAAACCCCAACCTCCCGGACGGCCCTGAGCCCGCCACAACCATACAGTCAGTAGGCAAATGACCGAAAAAGCGCCTTGAAAAAAGCACTTCTCCCTTTCGGCAAACTGCTAACAAAACGTGCAATCAGATCATCTCGCGCAACCGATACCACGCCATGCCCAGCGCCAGCAGCGGCGAGCGCAATGCCTTGCCGCCCGGGAAGGTCATGTGCGGCACCTGGCTGAAAATATCCAGGCCACGACTGCTACCTGCATGAATACCCTCGGCCAACAATCGCGCGCACCAGTGGGTCACGTTGAGCCCATGGCCGGAATAGCCCTGGGCATAGAACACATTCGGGTACTGCTGCAATCGCCCGACCTGGGGAAAGCGGTTGGCGGTGATGCCGATCTTGCCGCCCCACTGGAACTCGATGGCGGTGTTGGCCAGTTGCGGGAATACCTTGAGCATTTTCGGGCGCATGTAGGCGGCGATGTCCTGGGGGTCGCGCCCCGAGTAATGGCAGGCACCGCCGAACAACAGGCGCCGGTCAGCGGTGAGCCGGTAGTAATCCAGCCCCACTTTCTGGTCACACAGCGCCAGGTTGTGTGGGATCAATTGCTCGGCCACCTGCTCAGGCAGCGGCTCGGTGGCGATGATGTAGCTGCCCGCCGGGAGCACCTTGCCGCTCAAACGCGGCTCCAGGTCTTCCAGATGCGCATTGCACGCCAGCACCAACTGGGCGGCGCGTACGCTGCCGCCGGCGCAACGCACCTGCACGGTGTCGCCATGGATCAGTTCGAGCACTTCAGTGTGTTCAAAGATCTTCACGCCGAGGGCCTCGGCTACCTGTGCTTCACCCAGCACCAGGTTGAGTGGGTGCAGATGCCCGGAGCCCATGTCCACCAGGCCACCGGCATACACCGTCGAGCCGACCACTTGCGCCATGTCCTGGGCGGCAACCAGCCGTGTTTCATGGGCGTAACCCATGGCCGCCAGATGCGCCTGTTCGCCCTTGAACGCAGCAAACTGCGCCGGGGTGTTGGCCAGTTCACAGAAGCCCCAGCGCAGGTCGCAATCAATGCCATGCTCGGCAATGCGCTGGCCTACCAACGCCACCGAGTCGATACCGGCCCGTTTCAGGTAACGCACGCCCTCCTCGCCCACATATTTAGCGAACCCCGAGACATCATGGCCGATGCCTCGGATCAACTGCCCACCGTTGCGCCCACTGGCTCCCCAGCCAATGCGGCGTGCCTCCAGCAGAATCACCGAAAGCCCGCGCTGGGCCAGTTCAATGGCGGTGTTGACCCCGGTAAAACCGCCGCCGATCACACACACATCGGCGCTCAGGTCAGTACCCAGGGCGGCGCGCTCAGGCAGGGCATGGGCCGAGGCGCGGTAATAGGAGTGGGCATGGTCATTGGACAGGGTCATTTGTTGGTCTTCACTTTGCTCCAGGCGCGAGTCATCACGCGCATGGTCGCCGGGGTTGGCGTGGTGGAAATGTAGAGTTTGTCGAGCACCGCCTGGGGCGGGTACACCTCGGGGTTGTTCACCAGTTCCGGGGCCATGAACGGCTTGGACGCCGGGTTAGCGTTGGCATAGCCCACCGAGGTGCTGACCTTGGCGATCACCTCGGGTTCGAGCAGGTAGTTGATAAAGGCATGGGCTTGCTTGGTATTGCTGGCGTCTGCCGGAATGGCCAACAGGTCGAACCACAGGTTGGAGCCTTCCTTGGGAATCGAATAGGCGATGTTCACGCCGTTCTTGGCTTCCTTGGCGCGGTTGGCCGCCTGGAACACATCGCCGGAATAACCGAAGGCGACGCAGATATCACCGTTGGCCAGGTCCGAAATGTACTTGGAAGAATGGAAGTAGGTGATGTACGGCCGCAGCGTCAGCAGCTTGGCTTCGGCCTGCTTGTAGTCCTCGGCGTTCTCGCTGCGCGGGTCCTTGCCCATGTAGTTGAGGATCGCCGGGAACAGTTCGTCCGCCGAGTCGAGGAAGGCCACACCGCACTGGTTGAGCTTCTTGATATTTTCCGGTTCGAACAGCACCGCCCACGAATCGATATGATCGATGCCCAGCACTTGCTTGACCTTGTCCACGTTGTAGCCAATGCCATTGGTGCCCCACAGGTATGGCACCGAATGCGCGTTACCCGGGTCGTTCTGTTCCAGCAGCTTGAGCAACTTGGGATCAAGGTTCTTGAAGTTGGGCAACTGCGCACGGTCGAGCTTGAGGAACGCACCGGCCTTCACCTGGCGCGCCAGGAAGTGGTTGGACGGTACCACCACGTCGTAGCCGGTGCGCCCGGCCAGCAACTTGCCCTCCAGAGTTTCGTTGGAGTCGAACACGTCGTAGATCACCTTGACCCCGGTCTTGGCCTGGAAATCCGCCAAGGTGGTCTCGCCGATATAGTCGGTCCAGTTGTAGACGCTCACCGTCGGCGCGGCCTGCCCGACACTGCTGAACGCCGCCACCAGGGCCAGCGGGAGAAGCTTGTTCACAAGACGCATATCGTCACCCCTTTTATGATTGTTTTAGACGCTCAACAGCAGGAATTCACGCTCCCAGGAACTGATCACCCGCTTGAAATTCTCATGCTCGGCGCGTTTGACCGCGACGTAGCCACGCACGAATTTTTCGCCCAGGTACTGCTTGACCGTGTCGCAGTCCTCCATGCGCGCCAGCGCATCTTCGAGGGTGAACGGCAGGCGCAGGTTGCGCCGTTCGTAGGCGCGGCCTTCCACCGGCGCACTGGGTTCGATCTGCTCGATCATGCCCAGGTAGCCACACAACAGGCTGGCGGCAATGGCCAGGTACGGGTTGGCATCGGCCCCCGGCAGGCGGTTTTCCACCCGCATCGCCTCGGGGCTGGAGGTGGGCACGCGCAGGCCGACCGTGCGGTTCTCTTCGCCCCATTCGACGTTGACCGGTGCCGAAGTGTCCGGCAGGAAGCGGCGGAACGAGTTCACGTTGGGCGCAAACATCGGCAGCAGCTTGGGGATGTACTTCTGCAAGCCGCCGATGTGATGCAGGAACAGCGGGCTCATGTGGCCGTCGGCGTCGACGAACACCGGTTTGCCGGTGGCGATATCCACCACGCTCTGGTGCAGGTGCATGGCACTGCCCGGCTCGTCGGCCACCGGTTTGGCCATAAAGGTTGCGGCGACGTTGTGCTTGAGCGCGGCCTCACGCAGGGTGCGTTTGAACACGGTGATCTGGTCGGCCAGGTCGAGGGCATCGCCGTGGCGGAAGTTGATCTCCATCTGCGCCGGGCCGTCTTCGTGGATCAGCGTGTCGAGGTCCAGGCCCTGGGCTTCGCACCAGTCATAGACGTCTTCGAACAGCGGGTCGAACTCGTTGGCGGCGTCGATGGAAAACGACTGGCGCCCGGTTTCGGCACGCCCGGAACGGCCAATAGGCGTCTTCAACGGCAAGTCCGGGTCTTCGCAACGCTGGGTCAGGTAGAACTCCATTTCCGGCGCGACAATCGGCTGCCAGCCCTGGTCGGTGTAGAGCTGCAGGACTTTCTTGAGCACGTTGCGCGGCGACAGTTCAATGGGGTTGCCCTGTTTGTCGAAGGTGTCGTGGATCACGATGGCGGTGGGTTCGATGGCCCACGGCACCACGTAGGTGGCGTTGGCCACCGGGCGGCAGATCATGTCGATATCGGCCGGGTCGAGCAGGTCGTAGTAGACATCGTCGTCGACAAAGTCCCCGGTTACCGTTTGCAGCAACACACTTTCCGGCAGGCGCATGCCTCGCTCATGCAGGAACTTGTTGGTGGGTGCAATCTTGCCGCGTGCGATGCCAGTCAAGTCACTGATCACGCATTCGACTTCGGTAATCTTGTGTTCTTTCAGCCAGGTGGAAAGCTGATCGAAGGGGGCGTTCATAAAGACCTCGTCTTGGGTGGGATGCGACGCCGGCTTGTACTCGCGGCGCATTGAGGTCTATCTTGGGCCAGCCTTGAAACGGCATCTATCCACTTTGCACGCAGCACAACGCACCAATAGAGTGCGCACGGATCACCCATGACACAGGCAACCGCTTTGCGCGTACAGGCCTTCACCACCGGCGATGTAGCCACCCAATGCAGTGCGACACCCGGTTGGGTACAGCAATACCAGCAGATGTCTCCGGGGCATTTTGCCGGTCGGGTGCGCTACCTCGACCTGCAAGGCGTGCAGGTGTACGAAGAGTGCATGAATACCCGCGTGGAACAGCATTTCAACGCACCGCCCGGCGCCCTGGCGTTCTGTTTCGACGGCAGCGACAACGCGCTGTACCTGCTCAATGGCGAAAGCCGCAACACCTGGATCACCCCGGAAAACTACCGTGAAGTAGCAGTGGTTTTCGGCCCGCAGTTTGTGCAGCGCCATGGGCTCGACATGGCCAGGCTCGAAGGCTTGTTCATGGCGCCGCTGACCTGCCAGCAGAACGGTTTGTTCACGCGCTGGCTCAGTGGCACCCTCACGCGCTTGTCAGCACTCACCGACCCCATCAGCCGCGACGCCCTCACCCAGCAACTGCTCGACGACTGCCTGTTTATCCTCGACAACGCCTGCGTGTGCCTGGACCGCAGTTCGTTGCAAAAACGCAGCGAGGAGCGCCGGCTAATGGCGCGCATCGGCGAATGGGCGGCGGATGCGCCGGATGAAACCGTCAACTTGCTGGAACTGGCGCAAATTGCCGGCGTGCCCTTGCGCCAACTGCAGCAAGGCTTCAAGACCTACACCGGGATGAGCCCGGCGCAGTGGCTGAGGTTGCGCCGGTTGAATGGGGCGCGGCAGGAGTTGTTGAACTCATCCAGCAGCACCGTCGCCGAAGTGGCGATGAATTGGTCGTTCTGGCATTTGGGGCGGTTTTCCCATAGCTACCGCGCATTGTTCAAGGAGTTACCCAGTGAAACCCTCAAACATCGCCCATGGGCGTAAGGCCCAAGGGTAATAGCAGGCTCGGTACCGGCGCCGACGCACCGCAACGCAATAAAAAGTACCCGGTGCCCGCCAGGCCCAACATCAACC
Source organism: Pseudomonas sp. MF6755 (assembly GCF_016405635.1). Classification (NCBI taxonomy): domain Bacteria; kingdom Pseudomonadati; phylum Pseudomonadota; class Gammaproteobacteria; order Pseudomonadales; family Pseudomonadaceae; genus Pseudomonas; species Pseudomonas sp. MF6755. The sequence goes on along the minus strand of NZ_JAEKDA010000017.1, from coordinate 149,717 downwards.
CCATCGACTGCCCCTGTGCCACGCCCAAGCCGCTGCGCCAGGCACCACGCTCGGCGGCCAGGCCTCGACTGGCTACTTGCCGCGCGCACTCGGCCCAGGCCGGCTCGCCCAACAGGGCTGCCCCGGTCAACAGAATGTCGGCATTGCCAGCCGGCCCGTGGCATAGGGTGTAGCTGCTGCCGGCCAGGGACGTGACAGCAATCAGGTCAGCCGCGACGGTTTGCAGGGCCCGGCGTGCAATGGCGCGATGGTGTTGCTCGCCACTGATTTGCAACAGTGCCAGTCGCGACAAGGCGATGCCTGGCGCTCCATGGCACCAGGCCATGCCGCAATGGGACACCCGGTCATCCAGGTGCCGGGCATCTTCGGCAAACAGATAGGGCCAGTTGCCCTGCTCTTCAATAAACCAGTGGCTTTCATAGGCCAGGGTGTGCGCCAGAGCCTGCGACCATTCAAGGCCCGAACAGTCCCGGGCCAGTTGCGCAAAGGCCAGGGCTATCCCGGCGTTACCGTGGGACAGCCCGCACAATCCCAGATGTGCGCCGTGTTCCGGCCAATGCCAGCCGTGTGGCGTGCGCTGTGCCTGCTGCACAAGGCGCAGGCCGAGCGCCTGTGCGATGACGCGGCTCTGGGGGGCCAGCGCCGGCGCCTGGTTGGCGAGGCCAAGCAGGCCAATGATCGCACCGGCGAGGCCGTGCATCAGGTCCACCGGTTGTGGGTCGGCAGGCAACCCTTGCAGGTCCTGCAACAACGGCGTGATCGCCCGTTCATAGTCTTGCACCAGCTCTGCATCCCCCAGGCGACGGGCTAGCCATAACCCTTGGGTCACGGTGCCCAGGCGCCCTTCGTAGAGACTCAGCGTATTCCCCGCCGCGAATGCCAGAGCGTGCCGCAAAGCTCCCCGGGCGGTATCGACGAAAGCGGGCTGCACGCTCTGCTCCGCCAGCAGCACCAGAAACGCAGCGACCCCCACGGTACCGTCGTACAGGCTGGCATTCATGCTGCAGGCAAAAGCTTTGAGCGGGCCATCGCTATCATCGGCGTCATCGCTCAGCCAGGTACAGCGCTCGCCCAGCCACAGGGCCTCGGCGCACACGTGGTGACCGATGCGGATGGCTTCCTGCAGCGGCTGCGCCACCGCCGTGACGCTGGCGGGCGCGCCCATGACAAAGTGCAAATGGTGCAAACCGTAACGGTCCTCGGGGTCGGCCTCCAGGTGGGGGTGATCCCAGTCGATACCGCACAGGTCGAACTGCGCCTGCACCGCTTGCCTCAGGTCCGCGCCGTGGCAGGCGGCGTCCAACAGGCCCAGGGCCAACGCGCGGCAGCGGCTTTCACCGAAACTGCGCCCGTCGTCGGGGTCTTGGGCAAAACCCAAGCCCGGCAGCAGCGGCAACGTCCACAGCGGCGACGTACTGCGCAGGCGTGTTCGCAGCCAATCGGCCTGATGCCCCAGCAAGCGATGCACATGGCGCCCATGTCGAGCCGCGACGTACAGCACCACCGCATCCTGACGCAGCCAAGCCGCAGGCTCGCTGGGGTATTTGAGCAGGTAGGGCAAGCAGGCCTGGTCCAGGGCGTTACTTAATGCCTGCACCACGTCCCCTAGCCGCGCAGGCTGCGGCGCCAGGTAGTAACGCACCTGGCAATCGTCATTGCAGGTGTCCTGCGGGGTTTCGCCGAACAGGTAGATGAACGCCGGGTCCAGTTGCTCTGTCCAGGCTGCCCGCTGGACCGTGACGTGCTGGCCGCGCATCGCCCGAGCCGGTACGCCATCGAACAGGTATTCCCCGGCTTCCACACGCCTGGCTACCCTGCCCTGCTGCACCGCCAGCGCACCATTACCCAACTGTTCGAGGACCTGCCAACGGCCGCCATCCCATGCCTTTACCGCGGGCGGATACCACATGGGCTGAGGGCTGGGGTCATCCACACACGCCGCGTAATAGCGCCGGTACAGGTACTGCTGCAATCGCTCTATGCGCGGGTCATCGTGATGGCCGACGCGGTCGGCCTGCTGCGCCAGGGGTGCGGCGGTGAATGCCAGGCCGTCCAGCCAGAGCGTGCCTTGCTCATCCCTGGCCAGGCCGCTCAAAGCCGCGCTCAAGGTGGCCCACCAGCCCGGCGGGGTTGGATTCATGGCGTTCATGGTTGCACCAGCCATTGCCGGGCGGCGTCCCGAGGGGCCACCAACAGATTGCGCGCCAGTTGCAACAGCAGGATGTGGCTAGCGCTCAGTTGGGCCTCACCGGCCAGGTCTTCGTACAGGGTTTGCAGCAGCCGGGCGCCGCACAGTGCGATCAGCCGTTCGGGGTCAGGATTAGCCTCCAGTGCCTGGCAGTAGCCTTGCCACAACCGGGCCAGTGCCCGTTGATAGGGAACGAACCCGCTTGCGGCCTGCCGGGTGGTCTCAGCCGCATCCGGCTGCGTCGCCTGGCGGTCGATCCAGTCCTTGAGCCAGGATTGGCACAGGCCGGCCATATCCCACAGGGGATCGCCACGGTCAGCCAGTTCCCAATCGATGAATATGCAGTCGTGCCCGCGCAACCGACAGTTCTGCCACTTCATATCGCCGTGGATCAATTGCGCGCGCGGCCAGTGGGCCGCCAGTGTCGCCAATGCAGCCATGCACTCGCCCATCGCCTGGACCTGCGCCACCAGATGCGCTTGGCCCCAGCTCTGGTCTTCGCCAGCCAGTGGGTACAGACGGTCAAGGCGGATGATCCAGGGCGGGTCTCCCGCCAGATCATCGCTCGCAATGCCCACCAGCCCTTGATGCAGTCGCGCCAGGCTCCCGCCCAAGCCCTGCGCTACCGCCAGGTCTGGCACACCGCCGACCATCGCACGGGCCTCGGCGCCCTCGCTCGAGGCCAGCCAATCCAGCACTAGCGCCTGGCGCAGGGGCTCATAAAAACGCAGGGACGGTACGCCTGCGAGCCCGGCAAGACGTTCCAGCATAGCGGCCTCATGGGCCACGCTGGAGCGCTTTTCCCAGGGGCCGGCGTCTGGCTGGTGCTGCTTGATGTAGTAGCCCCGGCCATCCGGCCAGCACACGCTGAAGCCACGATTGCGCTGGCTATGACTACGGATGGCGATGACCTGGTCCAGCAGGCTGCGGATATCGAGCAACCCGTGGTTGATCAGAAAGACGGCAGTGTTGTGCCGGGTCAGAATCATTCAGTGCCCCCCAGAATGATGCGCCATGGGGCGGCGTCACGCCGCCCCATGGGTCGCGCTGCGAATCAGCTTTCCTTGCAGCATGGGTTACGGGTCGGCTTACACGTCTTGGCCGTGGTGGCCTGCACTTGCTCGGTGTCATCCACCAATTCTTCAGAGCCCCTGCAGCATGGGTTGCGTGTGGGTTTGCAGGTCTTGGCCTTCGTGGCTTGCACCTCATCGCCGCCCTGGCCGCCCGGCGCGGAATCGTCCGATGACTTGCAGCAAGGGTTGCGGGTGGGCTTGCAGGTCTTGGCCGTGGTGCCCTGCACTTCAGTCCCACCGCCTGCGGAAGCACTGCGTTTGCCTGCGCTGCCCGCTGCGGCGTGCAACCCGCCTGGGTAGTTCTGGTTGAGGATCTCGCCGCTCAACAGGCCGGCCATGGTGTCTGCGACAGATGTCTCAGAGCGTGTGTGAGATGTGTTCATGACAACTCCTTTTCACTGGATGGGTACATCGGTTGACTCGCGGTGACGATTTGCCCCCAGCGGTTGACGCCAGGGTTGTCCGGCATTTCGCCGGGACAGCTTTCCGAGAGCATCGAGACCTTGCGCGACAGCGGACAACCACACAGGCCGCAGATGCCCAGCTCCGAACGGGTGGCCTGCAACAGGCTGGCGCCGGGGGCCTGCCGATACGGGCATTGCCTGCAGGCCTGGCTACGTAGCTCGCGCTCCCGGGGATCGGTGGTGGAAAACCCGGTCTTGGCCCAGTTCACCAATGAACGACTGCCGCGCTGGAGCAACTGGACCGTGCCGTGCTCGGCCTTGGGGCGCACGTTGTGTGGCGGTGACGCCAGCAACATCTGCAGCATCCCCGGGGTGCGACGGCTGGCCAGCAGGCTGCGGGCATAGCTGTCGCTGTGCAGCGCCGCCTGCAAGACCTGGGCGCTGACCGGTTCGGGCAAGCCCAGCAGTTCAGCGAATTGAGCGCACATCTGGCTTTCGGACTGCGCTGTGTCCAGGCCCAAGACACTCATGGCGTACCCTCCACCACCACGCTGGATGCATCAGGGTCGAGGGTCGAGCCGTTGTCCGAGCGAATATCGCGCACGGTGAGCGTGGCCTGGCCGCTGGGTTTGAAGCGCTCATCGATCACCAGCCATGCCTGCCACGGCAGATTGTTGTCCATTTGTACCAGGGCGACCGGAATCGGCTGCTCATCCGCCTTGAGCTCGTAGTTAGCGGGGATCTTCGCGCTCAGGATATTCAGTCGCTGGTTGAAGCTGACCAGAACGGCCAGTGCACCTTCGTAGGTGGTCCATTGGGCGCTGTCCAATGTCAGCGAGTTGGGCACCGGGCCTCCGGCGCACGCCGGTAAAGGCATGCCAAGCAGCGCGGCTTGCATACTTTCTACACGGCAAGGAATCGAAGGTGTCGAGCACTTTTCATGGCCGATGAGATTGACCGGGTTGATCAGGGAAAACAGCGCCTTGACCTGTTCCAGCCCTGGGTTCACCCAGGCGCCCCAGGTGCCATAGAACACCGTTTGCAAGACCTCGTTGGTGCCAAAGTAATCAGCCAGGCCCGTGCAGGTCAGGCCTTCGTCATTGGTATAGGACGCTTTGACGAATCGCCCGACGCCTTGGGCCATGATCAATGCCAGCCCCTGCTTGTGCATGCCCTCCAGCCGCAACAGTTGACCGGACAGGTAGACCGTGTCCTGACCATAGGCCTTGAACGCGTATTGGTTGGGGTGCAGGTCTTCCCAGTCGAGATAAAAATTGATCTTGGGGTAAAACGCCTCGAACAATTTCTCCATGTAGTTGAACTCAGCCCTCAGGTAGCTTTGCCCCAGGCCGCGGAAGGTGCCGTTGACCGCCACATCCGCCGCCTGTTTCTGGGTCATGTAGGGCGAAGCGCCATAGGGCACCGCCGAACGACCGGTGAGCAACTCTTCCAGTGACAGGAACGCATCGTTGGCGATCTCCCGTGCCTTGCTGCTCAGCTGGGAGTAATCAGAACTGCCTTTGCGGGTCTTGGCGTACGCCGACGAGCCGATACGAGGCAAGGCGTCATGCCCTTTGACATAACGCGAAGCCAGCTTGTCATCGTCCTGCATGGCCATGACCAGGTGGTCGCCGGCGATTACGCCATTGGTTTCCAGGTAGCGCTCGACAAACTCGGTCTGGGAAAAGTCCTGGGTTGCCAGTGCATGAAAGCCGAGGGTGAACTTGCCTAGCACCACCGCATGCAGCTTCACGGGTTTGCCGTCACGGTCGACCAACTCGTCATCCAGGGTCAGGCGATCTGCCGACTTGAGGCTGCCATTGGCAAGCAGCATCGGCTGGTCAAGGGTCACCGCCAATTCGCCCTGGTCACCGTATTGCAGTAGCACTGCCGGTTGATGAGGCGCGGCGACCATGCCGTCGGAAAACGTCACGGCGCGGCTTTCCCATTTGAGCCGGGGCTTGCCGCCCACAACCTCCAGCGTGCTGGTCAATACCGGGTCGCCCAGGCCAATGAATTGCACCGTGCGGTATTCACCCTCGGCCACGGTGACGCGGGTTCCCCAGGCAAAGCAGGAACAGCAGCAGTAGCAAGCCTGCCACGACCAGTCGTGGTTGTCGTCGCGCAGGATCTGGCAGGCATCCTGGGTGATGGCACGGCGCTCCTTGGTCGTTTTGTTGAAGCAGTTGTAGGTTTCCACGGGAAAGTTGCCGCCCATGGGCGTGCAGTCGGGCATCGGATTGCCTTGCCAATCCTTGCACTTGCACCAGCGCGCCATGGCCGAGCTTTGGCGATAACTTTCGCAGTGGGTCACGCTGCACAGGGACTGACCCGGTTCGAGGCTGCTTTTACATTGGTCGCTCACGGTGATCTCCTTTCAAACACGTGAAGGTCAAGACTGCTCACTTGAACACGCTGGCGGTGAACTGCACCGACACAAACAGATTGAGCAAGGACTCGCCATCGATATGGCCGTTGCCATCGAGCAAAGCGGCCAACAGGGGGTTGGATTTCATGGTTTGCAGATCGAACAGCACACGCCATTCCCCGGCGATCTGCTTCAGGGGGATTTTCGCGTAGGCGGCCTCACCCGCCAGGCCCACCGTGGTCACTGCCTGTGCCGGTTGACCACCGGCGGTCAGGGTGAGGAAGCTGGCGCTGGGTGGTAGCTGGACGCCGCTGCTCACCACCAGGGCCAGGTATGCCTTGTCCACCACCAGATCGCGGGTGTTGGGAGGGAATAATTGCGCGGGCATGTCAAACACCAGGGCCTGGGTCAGCGGGTCGCCGGTATCGTCGAGAAACGCCGCCCACACCTCGGGCTCGGCGGTCGCCAGGCTGACCATCAGCGCCGCGCTGTAGGTGCTTCCGGCGAGTTTGCCTTGCACCAGTTCGCCATAGGTCTTGCCGCCGTCGGTGGCGGTATAGCGCAGGCTGAACTGCACGTCCTCGATCAACGAAAAATCGAACTGGTTGGTGTTCTTGGGCAACTGGTAGCGCCAATTGGACACCGCCCCGGTGCCCTCGAAACGCTGCAACTTCTCGACGTCGGAGAAGTACTCCAGAAAGGCCCCTTCATCGGCGGCGGCGCGGCTCAGGGACACGCTCTGGTTGGAGCGCCAGTCCACCCACACATCGCCGCCGGGGTGGCCGGACCCGTCGAGCATGTATTGCAGGCCGACCGGGTTGGGCTTGAGCAGGATCTTATTGGCGGTCTGGGTCAGGTTGGCGTGGATACCACTGGGCAAGGCGTCATCCGTGTTGACCACGGTGACCGCGACGGTCTTGATGCGGCGGCAGTAGTGGCTGGGGAAATCGAAGTCGAACAGTGCTTCGCTCAGCGTGAAGTCGGCGATACCCTCGGCGCGCAGGCGAATCAACTGCGCCGGGTTGAGTTGCGAAAGGTACACCTCGCGCACGATCTCCTGTCGCAGCACGTCTTTCTGCGCAAACACATAGTCCATGCGGTCCAGCACCAGGCTGAGGCTGGCCCCGGCCATCAGGCCACGGCGCCTGGGGTCCCAGGGATCGCTGGTGAGGTAAGCGGTGGTGTCGCCCAACGCCCATTGCAACGCACTCTGGGCAGCATCCACCGACTGCAGGGCCAATTGATAGAACTGGTAGTACAGGGCCGTAGCGCGACTGACGCGCCAGGCGTAGTAGTCCGGATTGTCGAATTTGCTCAACAGGAACGCCTGCTGGGCCTCGGCGTTTTTCAGGCCGATCTCGTAGCCGGCGTAGTCAGCCTTGGCACTCGCCAAGTCGCAACGAGCGTTAAGGATCTGCTGATCGATCTGCTTGAGTTCCAGACCTGCCTGGGTCGACTCTTGCTCCCAGCCGGCCTTGAGGCGCTGGAACTGGCCAACGGTGTCACTCAAGTCCTTGGCGGTATCGGCCACCTCGGCGACCTGGCGCCAGATACCCGACGTGCGATGCAGCCCGGTTTCAATCTGCTCGCCACCGTAGGTCATAGCGAATGGCGAACCCACCTGTGGCGCCAGGGCCGCAATCGCCGCGCCGGTCTCAAAGCCGATCGCGACAAAGCTGGCAACCCGCGAGGCAATCCCCAGGGTGATCGAAACGATCTCGGCGGCGATCATGCCCTGGCTGATCAGCCCGTCGTAATACTGCTTGCGCTGTTCGGTGGTGGCCCGCGTGGCGAGCACCGCTTCCAACGTGTGCTGGGCAGCCTGGGTGCGCTGCTCGAACGAGAGCAATTGCGCGGCAGTCAGGCGTTGCTCGTGGGTCGATTGCAACAGCATCAACTGCTCGCTGCTTTGCGCGGTCAAGGCCTGCTCCAGTTCGCTGCCGAGCATTTGCAGGTCGCCGACCACTGCTCGGGCGTTCATGAGCAGACCGGCAAAACGCAATGTCTGCGCCGTTGGCGGGCGCACTGCCAGTTCGGCAAAGCCGGCACCCGCGCCATTGGCCGCAGCGGCCCGCACCAGCGCCATAGGGTCGATGGGCGCGGCAAACAGCGGCAGTAGCAAGGTGTTGCCGTCCAGGTCGAGGTTGTTGCGCAGCTTGTACAGGCGGTCTTCGACACCGTCCCAGCGCGCCATCAGTTGGTCGTTTTGCGGCACGCAGAACAGCGCGTCAATTTCATTGAAAGCCCCGCCAGCCATCGGCACCGCTTCGTCCAGGGCTGCGCCGCGCACCGTCAGCAGGTTTTCCATGTCCAGCAAGAATTGCGGAATGGCCGCGGGATCGTCCCCATAGCGTTGCAAGATTTCGTTGAAGGTCACCGGCAATTGATCAGTGCAGGGCCCGACGCTTTCAGGGCGCGGCCCCAGCAGGTCGCTGGCCATGGCATACAGCAGGTAGGCGGCATTCAGATATTCGCGGGTTTTGCGCGCAAAGAAGCTGTCGCCCCAGGCCACGAGAAGGTCAATGTAATTGCAGAATGTCGCCCGCTCGAACGCTCCTATGCGCAGTTGGGCGATGGCGTACGGGTCGTAAGGATCGCTGTTGTACACCGCAATCTGCACGGGGCTGGTCAGGGTCTGCACCAGGGACTGCTGGGTGTGGTTGCGAAACGGCTGGAAACGCCAGAACTGGCAGGCCAGGCTGGCAGTCTGGTGGTTGAACAGCACCGCACGCACCTGTTCGATCATCCGCGTGCGCAAGACAGGGTCTGCCACCTGGGGGAACAAGAAGCTCAGGTCGGTGAACCGGCTGTAGTCGGCAGCCACGTGGTTCTGCGCAGTGATCACCGCAGTGGCCTTGAGCAGGAGGAACGCGGCATCGGCTTGTTCGGGTGAGATATCCGGGGTCTGGAAATCCTGAGGGCTCAGTGAGGTCAGGCGCTCGGTGGGGTTGAAGATGTATTGCAACCACCCCAGGGCCGCCTGGAAATCCCCGGCCTGGAACAATGCATCGGCGATCAGCCGGGGGGTGAAAAAAAACAGCTCCCAGTAGTACAGGCCGTAGACCCCGTCGAAATCCACTTGGGTGGCGTCGCTCAACACCGGTGGGCGCACCCGCTCGCCGGGCGCATAGCTGCTGAACGGCGTGGTAGCAATCACCGGCGCCTGTTGCTGGTGCAGGCTCAATAACGCAGGCACCCCGCCTTGCTGCAAAGCGGCGGCAAGCCTGGGCACTGCGCCGGTGGTGAGCCGTGTGAAGCGGTAATAAAGATCCTGCACGCTGCGCCGCCAGGTATTGTCGTAGTAGACGCGCAGGATCAACGCGACATCGGCGGTCAACAGCGCAGCTTTCTGGGCAGGCTCGTCGGGGAACAAGTCGTCGAGGTCATCCAGGGGGTCATAGTTGGCGCTGATGTAACCTTGGGCCCCGATGACCTGGCGTGCCTTCAAGGTCTCGAAGACGTACTGGGCCTGGCTCTGGGAAATCCCCAGGCGCAAAAACGACTGCACCGTGATGATGACCCGGTCGTCTTCGGCGTAGTAGGACACCAGGGTCATGGTCGGTAGATCCACCAGTACCACCCGCACCTGGGCGGTCTTGATCTGGCGGCTTTGCAACGGCTCGCCCGGGAACAGGTAACTCAAGTCATCGCTGTTGAGGAAGGGCTCGCTCAGGCGCCCCTTGTTGTCGATCACACCGTGCTGCACCAGCAGGTTGAACACCGCGATGGACTCCGCCGCCGTAATATCGCTGCTGATAAACGACGTATTGGTAACCGACTGCGCGGTCTCCAGGCCCATCGCGCGTGATTTCTCGTTCAACGCAGGAGCGCGCGAGGTATCCGGGGTCACCAGGAAGCTTTCGCTATTGACGTTGCCGACGAAGTGCGACGGCTGATTCTTGATCACAAAGGTCGAGCATTGCCGGTTGGACAGGCGCGCGAACAGCACCGCATCGCCCATGGCAACGAACAGTTGCTGGCGAATGGCGAACTCCACCGAGGCATGATCCGGTGCGCCGTCAAGGATCTGCGAGAGGTCCGTGGCCGAGGTAAAGCTGGACCGCACATAATCGCCGCTGTCGAGAATGCCCGCGGCACGCAGGTCGAGCATGGCCTGGTCGGCCGCACCTTGGCCGAGGGGCGTCATCAGGAAGGTCTGCGCCTGCACTTCGCGACTTTCAATGCTGGCCTGCAACAGGCAGTGTTTGGCCCAGAGGCGAATAATCTGCACATCGCGACTGTCATCGCCGAAGAACAGGAAGCGGAAATCGGCGTTGTTGCTGAAACCCGGTTGCACCACGTACTTGGCGGAACTGCTGCCGGCCTTGAGGTAACCGGCGGCTACCAGGTCGAGGATCAACTGCTGCGCTCCCGCCAGTTCGAGCCCGCTGAACTTCACCAAGGCTGGGGTGACCGGGGTGCGCAACAGCGCGGTGTCGACACTGTTATTCCAGTCGCCATAGTAGTTGGTGCGAAATGGATTGAGCGTGCCGCGCGCATACAAGCGGTTCATCGCATAGTCATACAGCGGCTGCACCGTGGGCGGCACGCCGAAAGCATAGTTGTCCGCCAGGTTGAGGAATTCGGTGCGCTGGAACAGGTAGTCCTTGAGCAACTCGCGGTTGAGCAACAGCGGCTCGCGTAACCCCACCAGGCCGCGAAAGCCCGAGGCGATAGCCTGGTTAACGATGCGGCTGCGCTGGTACACCTGGATTTCAAACTGCGCCACCGCCGGGTTGACTTGGCTGCCGCTGGGCGCAAGCACCGAGGTGTCGATCGGCGTGCCATTGGAGGTGTTTTCCAGGAACGGCCCGTAGAGCACCGCGATTTTCTCGTCGATGCGCACATCGTTTTCCGGGCCGATCGGCGCGGTGCCGGCAAACAGCAGCACATTGCACTTCTGCCAGAACAGACTGTTGATATTGAACAGGTCGTAACCCGACTGGGTGGACAACTTGACGTTATTGGGCCCGGCGAAAATCACCTGCTCGGGGGCCAGGGTCTGGTCGCCGACCCAGGTGCCGCTGGCATCCATGAAGCTGTAGCGGATCGCGGCTTTGTACACCACGCTGTTGCTCGACTGGGTATTGCCCTGGGTGGTTTCAATGGCGGTACTGGACACCACGCTGGTTTCCACCCAGAACACAAACAGGCGGCCGAAGGCATACACCGGGGTTACATAGGGTGACTTGATCGTCACATCGATGGCGGTCCACTGGGACCAATTGGCCTCGTGCTCCTGCTTGGCCCAATAGTAGGAATAGGGTTCGGTGGCGCTGCGGGCAAACACGAACAATGTATCGATCTCACCGCGGCGCGGGTCGCTGACGGTGCCACGGAAGGCATCGACAAACTGCAACGACGCGTACCCTGAAAGGCCTTGCACGTAGGTTCGATACGCGCTTTCCACCCGTTCAGGGGTGATGTTGGTCTGTAGCAGGTCCGCTTCCAACTCACGGAACAATGTGGTGCGCGACGAACGCAAGGTCGGGACCAGGTAGTTTTCCGGGTAGATGAACACCCGACGGTTGGCTTCCCACATCCGGTAGGTGGGGAGCCATTCCCACCACACCTGGGGAATGGGTAGCTGGGTGATACCCGGCTCGATATTAGCGCGCACCCGGTTCAGGTACATCTGCACCGAGGCCAAGGCCAGTACCACTTCGGAGGTCTGATTCGCGCCGCCCATCTGTACATCGAGCAACAGGTAACCGGACAGGTCATTGACCGTGCGCACTGACGGCAGGCTGACCTCGTAATACCACAGCAGGCTGGGCACCAGCACATCGCGCCGGGCCTCCAGTAACCGCGCGTCGATACCGCCACCCACTTCAGCCCAGGCGCCGCGCAGGTGTGCAGCCGCAGCGCCCGCCAGCGTGTTGGCCAGTTGCTCCCAGGCCTGCCAGTCGGCGGTGGCGGCACTGCCGCTCAAGGCCCACTGCCGGCTGTGCAGCAGGGCTTGGTAAGCACTGGCACCGAAACCGCCACGGCGCAGCATCGAAAAAATAGTTACCAGGCGCAGCAGGCCATGGGTGGTGTCGTACAACAGGTCAGTGGTTTGCAGCGCTGCCAGCACACCGCACAGGTCGGCCTGCGACCATCCCGTCAACGTGCACAACGCAGCAGCCTTCTGACCGTCGCTACAGGCGGTGTCGGCGGGCATCGAGAGGTAGGCCAGGTAGCTGCTATCGGAAAGCCCCAGGGCTTGGCGGCTCTGAACATACACGCCCATGGCCTGCAAAGCGTCAAGGCTGAACAGCGCCGCCGGCATCACGCCGAACACCGTCGGCATGGCCAGCATGGCGGTCAACACGGGTGCATCCAGGGGCAGCGCTTCACTGACCAACAGCAAACGGCTGGCGTCGAGCAAGGCTTGACTGCTGACCTGCCAGGTAGCATCGCCGTCGGCGCTCGGGGTAAGCAGGCACGTCAGCCAGGCTGACCGCTCGGGCTGTGCCGAAACCATTGCCCCCACGGCACCGATCAATTCGACGCTCACGCCCGCCAAGGTTGCCAGGCCGCTGTCGAGGACCTGCGCCTGGCTGCGGTGCATGCGATTGAGCGTTTGGGCCACCACCTGCGTTTCTTCCTCACTCAGGCCCAGGGCCGCCAGCGCCGCCTCGGTGACCGCCAGCGGTACCAGGGCAACGGCGATATCCGGCGCATTGGGTATGTGCCGATGGTATGCCATGCGTACATCCACCACGACAGCCGGGCTCAAGGCCAGTATTTGCGCGTAAAGCGTGTCTGCCATGACTTCGCTGACGGTATTGCCCACCAGCGCGGCCGGGGTGAACAGGCTGCCCTGGGCCTGGGTCCAGATCGATAGCAGCGCGGCATGACTGAGAACAGAGGCCGCTTCGACCAGCAACGGGGCCTGGGGATCGAGGTAGGCTTCCACCTGATCCACGCTCAGATGGCATTGCTCCAGCCAGTTGGGGACCAGCAACCAACGTGCCAGGGCCTGCGGCGGGATGGGTTGGGTCATATCGATTTGCACCCAGGCCGCCGTAGCCTGCAACGCATCCACGCCCAGGCCCATAGCCCGCGCCAACGCGGCCAGGCGGTACAGGCAAGAGAGATTCGAGACCGTCAGGCGTACCTCGTCGTCATCGGGAAACGCCAACGCCGCCAAGGCCTGCAGATCGGCCGAGGTCACTCCGAGGCCGGCCTGCAACCGCGCCGCGTCAAAGCCGGGTTGGTCGGTGTGCCCGGCCATGACATCCCAAATGGCGACTTCATCGGTGTAGAGCGGATTGGACGGGTCCTCGGGGTGATACACCCGGCCATCGGCACCGAGCACCACTGGGTTGTTCCAGACCTGATCAAACAGCGAAGGCGTGCCCGGCGCGCCACCCGAACCGCTGGTCGGCATGCCGGCCCATAAGGCCGAGGCCTGCGCCCAGGTCCAGCCCAGGCCTTGCACCACACCACGGGCCATGGCCAGCGTCGCGAGCGTATCCGCGTTCAACAGATTCAGGCCCAGACTACCCAGGCCATAGCCGAGATCGGTAAACCCCAACCCGCTCCAGCGGGCCAGGCGGATATAACGGTTCACCGCGTCAAGGGTGGTGGGCGTCAGGTGGGTCAGCGTATCGGGGCTGTCATCGCCCAGTTGAATCTGCACCGACTGCCCCGCCGGCAGCGACTGGTTGAACCACAGCCCATGAGCCAGGCCGGCCTCCAGTTCCTCGGCCGTCAAGCCCTGGCGGGTGAGCTCGACCACAGCTGCCCGTGGCAGCCCCGAACGGTGTGAGAACACCGTCAGCTCCGACAGGCTCGCCAGCGTATTGTCGGCACGCAGCCCCCAGGCAGTCTTCAATTGCGCCTCGGTGGCCAGGGGCGTCACCCCAAACGTGGCCTGCTCCCGGGATAACGCCAGCACCGCCAGCGCCAGGGCATAGGGGTCGGCAGACGCAAAGCCCGCAGTGGTGCCGTAGATCTGCGCCAAGCTCAGGTCCAGGGCCTGCAAGGTCAGGTCGACGTACATCCGGTGAGGGTTGAACGGAGTGCTGAACGGGTACGTGGTGGTCGCCAGCAGCCAGGGAATATCAGCCTGTAGGGTCTCGACCCGCAACTTGTCGGTCAGCACCCGGTTGACGATACCGAGGTACGCAAGCGGATCATGGGTGGTCGCGCAACTGAGCGGCAAGGTGAAAAGGTCATTGCGCCGGACCGCCAAGGGATACTTCGCTGGAATACTGTCTTTGTTGACCTGGCTGACATAGGCATCGGTGATGCGCATGATGTCGACGTAATAGGCGGCGGGCCCGAAGATCGACTTGCAGTCCTCACAGCTGCAGAAGTTCTGGTTGCCAAACATGGCCGCGTAACTGGGCAGCGCTTGCAGTTCAGCCAAGGTATCTTCGGTCACGGTGCTTGCGCGCAGCATCGTCGCCGCCGACTGTGGCCGTGAGGCCACCAGGTTGGCCCACAGATGGCTGACTTGATGTTTGGTATGCGCGGCATTGGCGTACAGTTGCGCGGCGAAGTTGGGGTCCATGTCCTGGCCAATCCTGGCGAGGAACACCGACTCGGGCATGGCGGCGATCTGATGGGCACTATGGAATCCCAACTCCACGAGGCGTTGCGCCGCACTCTCGCTGCCACTCAGGTGTAACAGTCGCTGGTACGCCCGCACGACCTGCTCCGCCTTGGACACTCGCGTCTTGCCAGCCCCTTTTTTCTTGCGGGCCTGCGCACTGTCCTGGGCAATGAAATCAAACGTGGCCAGGTCAAAACCTGGATGTTTGGCATAGAAAGCATGCAACGCACTCTCGACGATCTTCATGATCGATCCTGTCCGTGGCGGCGGCTTCAACAAGCCGCTATCTGTGGCGAATTCCCTTTGATGCAGTGCGACGGTCCGACAAAAAAACACAGGAAGACTCTGCCGATAAAAACATCAGCGAATATGGAAATATCACTTATTTCAAAGAGTTGAAGATAAAAAACACAGATGCCAAAGCCACTTTTGCAGTGGGTCAGCCAGCACGTCCATCCTTGGCTGCACATCTAGATACGAGACTAGTCCAATAACTTTCTCTGCAACTTCTATTGATAGATTAAAAGGCTATCAATCAAAGGAGGGCTAAGAATGTCGCGCAATCAGCCATTGAGCAGTCTCGACAACTTGTAAAAGCAGTCATTTGGCCCTAGCGTAGCGACCCTTCCCGGCGCCCCGCGCGTTCGCTGCCACCTGTCTGTAAAACGGAAACCTCGATGGCTATTCGTCCCCCTTCCTCTCTGTTGAACCTGAGCCTGCACAGCGTCAGCCTCTTGCTGTGCAGTGGCGTGGCCGTGAGCCAGGCCGCGAACCTCGAACTGGCCCCGGTCACCATCCAGGGGGAAGCACCCGGCAGCTATCGCGCAGACACCGCCTTGGTCGGTGGTTTCAATGAAGCGCCGCTGCTGGACACACCCGCCTCGATCACGGTGATCAACGCCGCGCTGATCAAGGACCAGCAAGCGCGCCTGCTCAGTGAAGTGTTGCGCAACGATGCCTCTGTCGGTGAAAGCTATGCACCGATTGGCTATTACGAAAATTTCTTGGTGCGCGGTTTCTCGCTGAACGCGGCCAGCAGCTACAAGATCAACGGGCGCACCATCACCGGCGAGCAGAACGTCGCCCTGGAAAACAAGCAGCAGGTGGAAGTGCTCAAGGGCCTGGCCGGGTTGCAGAGCGGCATTTCCGAACCCAGCGGCGTGATCAACTATGTGACCAAGCGCCCGGAGGATGTGCGCTCGGTGACCGTCTCCACCGATGATCGCGGCAGCGGCTATATCGCCACGGATGTCGGCGGCTGGTTTGGCAGCGAGCAACAATTCGGTCTGCGTGCCAACGTCGCCCATGAAGACCTCAATTCCTATGTAGAACACGCCAACGGCCAGCGCGATTTTGTATCCCTGGCCTTCGACTGGAACATCAGCCCCGACGCCGTGCTGCAACTGGATGCCGAATACCAGAACAAGCAACAGCGTTCGGTGCCGGGTTACCAACTGTTGGGCGGTACCGAAGTGCCCCAGGGTGCCTCGCCGAAAAAACTGCTGGGGCATCAGAGCGGCGGCAAGCAGGTGGCAATTGATTCGCTGAACCTCAACGGCAAGTTCGAGTACCGCTTCAGTGATCAGTGGAAAGGTAATATCAGCGCGGCGCGAAGCAAGGTGGTGATTGATGACTACAGCTCGTTTGCCTGGGGCTGCTATTACGTCAGCACCTGCAATGCCAACACCTTCAGCCCCGAAGGTGACTACGACATCTACGACTACCGCAGCCCCGACGACACTCGCCGCGACGATGAAATCCAGGCGGCCATGACCGGGCTGTTCGACACGGCGGGCCTGGGCCATGAGTTGACCTTTGGCACCAGCGCGTTTCGCCGGGTGATCGACAAGCGCGACTCGGTCAACGAGTACATCGGCAGCGGCAATATCCATCAGGACGCGCCGAGCTTCTCACCTACCGACAAGCCACTGAATGACAGCCATCGCAACCTCGACAGCCGCCAGTACGGCCTGTTTGTCACTGACCGCATTCGCTTCAACGAACAGTGGCAAACCATCCTCGGCGGGCGCGAAGTGCGCCTGGATGAAAAAGCCTTCGACAAACAGGGCAACCAGGCCCGCCACACCCAGCAATACGTGTTCCTGCCCCAGGCGTCGTTGATCTACAAACCAGTGGAAAACGTTTCGCTGTACACCAGCTACAGCAAGGGCCTGTCCCTGGGCGGCACCGCACCATGGTTTGCAAGCAACAGCAGCGACACTCTGGCGCCCACCACGTCACGGCAGATTGAAGCCGGTGTGAAATACGACTGGCGCCGCATCAGCTTCGCCGCCGCTGTTTTCCAGACACGCCAGGCCTATCAGTATTCCAGGCCAGATGGCGCGGGCAACTTTACCTATATGCAACAGGGCCAGCAGAAAAACACCGGCCTGGAGCTGTCCGCCAACGGCTGGGCCACTGACCGCTTGCAAATCGCAACCAGCGTCGCCGCGATACGCGCGCGGGTGAGTGGCAGCGGTACACCCGACTATGAAGGCCACCAGGCAATCAACGTGCCCAAGCTGCGCGCCAGCTTGTATGCCGACTATGCGTTGCCGTGGGTCAATGGGCTGGCGGTGCTGGGCGGCGTGCAATACAGCGCCAAGAAGTACGCCAACCGCAACGGCAATGTGGAGGTGGGTGATTACGCAGTGGTCAATGTCGGCAGCCGCTACACCACCAAGGTCGATGGGTATGAGACGGTGTTTCGCCTGAGCGTCGACAACCTGTTCGACAAGCGCTACTGGCGCGATGCGGGCGAGTACATGGGCGATGACTATCTGTTCCAGGGCGCGCCGTTGACGGCGCGCTTGAGTGCGTCGGTGAATTTCTGATTCACCCGCCCCTACCGGAATAAGGGTTTACTTAGGCATCTTGCGAAAGCCCACCGCCAGGCGATTCCAGCTGTTGATGGTGGCGATGGCCACACTCAGGTCGACCTGTTCTTGTGGGCTGAATTGCTCGGCCAGCGCGTTGAAATCTTCGTCCGGGGCGTGGGTCTGGCTGAGCAGCGTCAGGCTTTCGGCCCAGGCCAGGGCAGCGCGTTCACGCGGGGTAAAGAATGGCGTTTCGCGCCAGGCCGACACGGTGTACAGGCGCCGCTCGGTCTCACCGCCCTTGCGTGCGTCGGCGGTATGCATGTCGAGGCAGAACGCGCAGCCGTTGATCTGCGAGACGCGCAGGCGCACCAACTCAAGCAGCGGCAGTTCGATGGAGAGTTTGCCGACCGCCGCCTCCAGGGCGAGCATGGCTTTCATGGCGTCCGGGGAGGCGGTGTAGAAATCGGTACGGGTTTGCATGGTATTGCTCCAGAACGGTGGGATTGGTGAGCAGGTTAGTCACCGCAGCGTTCTGGAGGAATAGCCAATCCGGGCGAAGAACAGGTGACCAATCTACAGGCCACGGTTCCTCAGCCACTGCAAAAAGCCCTTCTTCACCGGTACCACCGGCGCGTCCTGGGTCAGTGTCTGGGCGGCATGCATACGGAAATCCAGCAGCGCCTTCATTGCCTCGCCGATGTCATGCCGCGCGTCCAGGCACGGCTTCAAGTATTCCTTCTCGATGCGGTACAGCGTGCAGAAGGTCTTGGCCGAGAAGTCCGCCAGCGCGGCCTGGTCGGACAGGATCCCCGCCTCACCGATCACTTCCCCCGGCCCCATGCGCCCGGCCTCGAACGTGTGCCCGTCCTTGATCAACAGCACCGAGACCACGCCGGACTCGACGATGAACAGATGATCGCTGACCTCCCCCGCCGCCAGGATCATCTCGCCGGCGCGGTAGGTGTGCAGGCTCATGTTGTGGCTGAAGGTGTCTTTTTCTTCCTGGCGCAAGGTGGAGAAGATCGGCGAGCGTTCAAGCAACGCCCGGGCTCCGGAAAGCGCTGGCGGCGTGCTGCCTTCAGTCGCGGACAGCAGGCCCACACCCGCCGCCTGTAAGTGCCGGTACGCCAGGTCGTAAAGCAGGTTGCGCGTTTCGCGCTTGAGGCCCATGGCCGGCACGAACCCGCTGATCTCATATTCGGCGCCGCCACTGGTGGACGCCTTGAACGCCACGCTCGGGGCCGGCTGGGCCAACAATGGCCGGCAGCCCTGCATTGCACGCTCCAGCGCGTCGATCACGGTTTGCGGGCGTGCATGGGGGCTGACTTGCAGGCTGACCGTCAGCCCGAACATATCCGCCGGGCGCGAAAAGTTGATGATCTTGGCCTTGGCCGCCAGGGAGTTGGGAATCACCGCCAGGCTGCCCTGGGAGGTTTGCAGGCGCGTGGCGCGCCAATCGATATCGGTGACGCGGCCTTCGGTGCCGTCGATGGAGATCCAGTCATCGATCTGGTAAGGCTTGGTGGTATTGAGGACGATCCCGGAAAACACGTCGCTCAGTGTGCTCTGCAAGGCCAGGCCGACGATGATCGCCACCGCGCCGGAGGTGGCCAGCACGCCCTTGACCGGCAGGTCGAGCACGTAGGCCATGGCGGCGATAATCGCGATCAGGAAGATCACCGCGCCCATCAGGTCCTGCAACAGGCGCCCGGTATGGCCGACCCGCTGCATCATCACCGCGCCGAGCAACACCGTCAGGGTGCGCGCGCCGAACAACCACCAGCCGATCTGCAACGCCGTGGCAGCCAGGTGCAGAGTGGTGTCGTCGGCATAAGGCGCCGCTTGCATGGGGTTCATGCCGTCGTTGAACAGCACGGCACTGAACACCGCGAAGATCACCAGCCGCGCCGCGAGTTTCCAGTTGGCCAGGTCGGCAGAGATCAGGCGCCACACGGCGATGTCGATCAAGATCAACGCGACGGCGCACAGCATCGGGTGATCAGCGATAAATGAGGGCATCCAGGCGACTCCAGGGCGAATGCCGAGAAGATCGCATGAAATGAAGATCGCGGGTATAGCACAAAGCAAAATGTGGGAGGGGGCTTGCTCCCGATAGCGGTGGGTCAGTCAGAAAAACTCAAACTGACAGCCCCTATCGGGTTCAAGCCCCTCCCACAGAGGTTATAAACCTACCCAGTATTCAGGCGTGCATCTGCCCGAACTTGCCCGACTGGAAGTCGGCGAACGCCTGGTGGATCTCCTGCTCGGTGTTCATCACGAACGGACCGTGGCCGACGATAGGCTCGTCGATCGGTTCGCCGCTGAGCAGCAACACCTTGGCGTCCTCATTCGACTCCAGGGTGATCCGATCACCGTCACGCTCGAACAGCGCCAACTGCCCTTGGCGTGCGACTTCCTCGCCATTGACCAGCACGGTGCCGCTGAGGATCACCAGGGCCGTGTTGCGCCCGGCGTGCAGGTCCAGCGTGACCGCCTTACCGGCGTTGAGGCGCAAGTCCCACACGTCAATCGGCGTGAAGGTATGGGCCGGGCCATGGGTACCGGCGAACTCACCGGCGATCAGGCGCAGGTGACCGGCGTCGTTGGCCAATGGCAGCACCGGAATATCGCCATCCACGAGGGTCTGGTAGCCGGCATCGGCCATTTTGTCCTTGGCCGGCAGGTTGACCCACAGTTGCACCATTTCCAGCGCTCCGCCGCGACGGGCGAAGTCTTGGGAGTGGAACTCCTCATGGAGAATGCCCTTGGCGGCGGTCATCCATTGCACGTCGCCGGGGCCGATTTTGCCACCGGCACCCGTGGAATCGCGGTGCTCGACTTCGCCGTCGTAGACGATGGTCACGGTTTCAAAGCCGCGATGCGGGTGCTGACCGACGCCACGACGCTGTTCGGTGGGCGTGAATTCGGCCGGCCCGGCGTGGTCCAGCAACAGGAATGGGCTGATGTGCTTGCCCATGGTGTCGTAGGAAAACAATGTGCGTACCGGGAAGCCATCGCCGACCCAGTGGGCGCGGGGGCTGGTGTAGAGACCAATCAGCTTTTTCATGTGTACCTCCAAAGTGAGTACACAATAAATCGCCTCACCCTTGGGCACTAGCCGGCAAAACTGGCCCGCATCGTTCTATACATAGGACAATGCTTTAACTTGCCGCTGCCGCAACAGAGCGAACGCGACAAAGGCCAAGCACGTCAACCGGGCAACATCAGCCCTCCGCTAACCGCCACCATTGTCACGCCTATCACCACAATCCGCTGCGGTCCCACGCACTGGATGTGCTGCGTGAAGGTGCCGAGGCATTTGCCATGGGGATTATCCGGGGCTGGATTAATTTATATTTCAACCATAATATAAGTTAAAAATTATGACCGTAATTTTTTTGCCCGCTGGTCACCCTGGAGCCCGCCATGCACCCTCTCCCTCTGCGTCTTCTCACGCCCCTGGCCCTGTTGACGGTGCTCGGTGGCTGCAACAGCCAAGCCGACAATGCCGCTCAAACGCCCCTGCCGCGCCCCGTGCTGGCGGCCACTGTCGAAGCCGCCAACACTCAGCAAAGTGCCTATACCGGTGTAGTCGCCGCCCGCACCGAAAGCGACCTGGGCTTCCGAGTCAGCGGCAAGGTGATCGAACGCAAGGTCGACCCCGGCCAGCGCGTTGCCCGTGGCGACACCTTGCTGGTGCTGGATATCGGCGACTTCGAATTGGCGCTGCGCTCGGCCAAGCACCGCGTCAACGCCGCCCTGGCCCAGCTGCGTCAACGCCGCGATGATGAAAACCGCTACCAGCGCCTGGCCAGTACCGGCGCGGTGTCGCGGCAGATTTTCGACCAGTCGGCCACCAACCTGCGCGTCGCGGAGGCGGAACTGGCCGCCGCGCAATCCGATGCCAGCCAGATTGAAAACCGCCGCACCTACTCGGTACTCAAGGCCGATGGCGACGGCGTCATTACCGACGTGCGCGCAGACCACGGCCAAGTGGTGGCCGAAGGGCAAATCGTTGCGCGCCTGGCCCATGACGGTGCCCGTGAAGCCATCGTCAACCTGCCGGAAAACCAGCGCGACCAAGCCTCGCAAAAGGCCCTGGCCTTCCCCTTCGGCGCCCCCGACCAGGCCGTGACCGCAACCCTGCGCGAGCTGTCTGCCAGCGCCGACCCGACCACCCGCACCTACCGCGCCCGCTATGTGCTGCACGGTGCGGTAGAGCGTTTCGCCCTCGGCTCCACCATCACCGTACGCCTGCAAGGTAACGGCCAGGCCCGACAAACCCGCGTGCCGATTGGCGCACTGCAGGACGCAGGCCAAGGCCCCGGCGTGTGGCTGATTGGCGATGACAACAGGCTCACCTTCGCGCCGGTAAAAGTCGCCCGCCTCGGCCAGGAAGACGCATGGCTCGACAGCGGCGTGTCACCGGGCCAAACCATCGTTGCCCTCGGCGCGCACCTGCTGCACAGCGGCGACACGGTGCGAATCGCCCTCAACCGCAAACAGGACCACTGAGCATGCGCGGGATCAACCTCTCTGAACTGGCGGTCAAACACCGTGCGGTCACGCTGTTCTTGCTCATTGCGATCCTCGTCGCCGGGGTGTTCTCGTTTGGCAAGTTGGGGCGCGCCGAAGACCCGTTGTTTACCGTCAAGGTCATGACCATCGCCGCCGCCTGGCCCGGCGCCACAGCCGAGGAAATGCAGGAACAGGTCGCCGATCGCCTGGAAAAACGCTTGCAGGAGTTGGACTACTACGACCGCGTCGAAACCATCGCTCAACCCGGCTTTGTGTCGATGCGCATCACCTTCAAGGAGTCCACGCGCCCTGGCGAAGTCCAGGCGCTGTTCTACCAGACGCGCAAAAAGCTCAGCGACGAAGCGGCGAAACTGCCCAAGGGTGTAATAGGGCCGTTTTTCAACGATGAATATTCCGATGTCTACTTTGCGTTGTACGCCCTGGAAGCCGAGCACCTGCCTCATCGCCAGCAGGTGCAAATGGCCGAGACTCTGCGCCAGGGTTTGCTCAACCTGCCGGGGGTGAAGAAGGTCAATATTCTCGGCGAGCAAGCCCTGCGGGTGTTTGTCGAGTTTTCCTATGAACGCCTGGCGACCCTGGGCATCAAGCCTGAGCAGATTTTTGCCGCCCTCGCCGCGCAGAACGCCGTGGCGCCGTCGGGCTTTGTCGAGACCGCCGGCGCTCGCGCGTATATCCGTATCGACGGGGCGTTCGACAGCCTGGCGCTGATTGAAAACGTGCCCCTGCAAGTCAATGGCCGCGTGCTGCGCATCGCTGATGTGGCCAGCGTCAGCCGCGGTTATGAAGACCCGCCCAGCTACCGCATTCGCCATCAGGGCGACCCGGCGCTGATGCTCGGGGTGATCATGGAGAAGCACTGGAACGGCCTGGAACTGGACAAAAGCCTGCAGGCGCAGGAAACCAGCATCCGGGCCGACCTGCCCTTGGGCGTGAACTTCGTCAAGGTCTCCGACCAGGCGAAAAACATCAGCCTGGCGGTGAATGAGTTCATGCTCAAATTCTTCGTCGCCCTCGCCGTGGTGATGCTAATAAGCCTGCTGGCCCTGGGCTTTCGCGTGGGCGTGGTGGTGGCGGCAGCGGTGCCGCTGACGCTGTCGATCGTGTTCGTGATCATGCTCGTCACGGGGCGAGAATTCGACCGCGTGACCCTGGGCGCGCTGATCATTTCCCTGGGCTTGCTGGTGGATGACGCGATCATCGCCATCGAGATGATGGTGGTCAAACTCGAAGAAGGCTTTGATCGTATCCATGCGGCGACCTACGCCTGGAGCTCTACGGCTGCGCCCATGCTGACCGGTACGCTGGTGACCATCATCGGCTTTTTACCCGTGGGGTTCGCGCGCTCCGGTGCGGGCGAGTACGCCGGGAATATCTTCTGGATCGTTGGCTTTGCATTGATTTCTTCGTGGTTAGTGGCGGTGGTGTTCACCCCGTACCTGGGCGTGAAGCTGCTGCCGCAGATCAAGCCTGTGCCTGGCGGGCATGATGCAATTTACGCCGGGCGCTACTACCAGAAACTGCGTCGCCTGGTAGAAGCCTGCGTACGCGGGCGCTGGCTGGTGACCGGGCTGGTGGTGGCCGCGTTTGTGCTGTGCGGCCTGGGCATGACGGTGGTGAAGAAACAGTTCTTCCCCGATTCCGACCGTTCGGAGCTGATTCTGGAAGTGTATATGCCGCCCGGCAGCGCATTCAAAAGCACTGAAACGGTGGCGGCGCAGGTGGAAAAAGCCCTGCTGCAGGAGCCGCAGACACGTATGGTCGACACCTATGTAGGCGGCGGCGCACCGCGGTTTTTCCTCTCGTTGAACCCCGAAATGCCCGACCCGGCGTTCGCCAAGTTGATCGTGCAAACCCCAGACTCCCACGCCCGCGACGCCTTGAAAGTGCGCATGCGCGAGCGCATCGCTGCCGGCGAATTCCCTGCGGCGCGGGTGCGCGTCACGCAATTGGTATTCGGCCCGCCAGTGCCGTTCCCCGTGGTGTTCCGTGTGTCCGGGCCGAACCTGGAGGTGCTGCGCGGGCTGGCCGAGCAAGTGCGCCAAGTGGTTGCCGGCAATCGGCTGACCCGGGACACCTTCCTTGAGTGGGGTGAGCGCGCCAGCGGATATCGCCTGGTACTGGATCAGGATCGCCTGCGCTTGCTCGGCTTCACGCCCGAAGAGGTCAAGTCCCAACTCAACGCCCTGCTCAGCGGCAACCCGATCACCGAAGTGCGCGAAGGCAACCGCACCGTCTCCGTGGTAGCCCGTGCCCAAGGCAGCCAGCGCGAAGACCTTGCCAACCTCGATAACATGACGCTGACCAACAGCACCGGCACTTCGGTGCCGCTGGCCCAGGTCGGGCATTTCCAGGCGGTGATGGAAGAACCGATCCTCAAGCGCCGCAACCGCGCAACCACTGTGGAGGTGCGCGCCGACATCATCGACGGCGTACAACCGCCCGATGTGGAAATGGCCGTGTACAAAGACCTGCAACCCCTGATCGCCAAGCTGCCGGCCGGTTACCACATCGACATCGGCGGCCCGGTGGAAGAAAGTGCCAAAGCCAACGTGGCCCTGGCGGCGTTGTTCCCGATCATGATCCTGCTGACCCTTACGGTGATCATGTTCCAGGTGCGTTCCTTTGGCGTGATGTTCATGGTCTTCGCCACCGCGCCACTGGGCCTGATCGGTGCGGTACCGACCTTGCTGCTGTTCAACCAACCGTTCGGTTTTAACGCGATCCTGGGCTTGATCGGCATCGGCGGCATCCTGATGCGCAACACGCTGATCTTCACCGACCAGATTCGCCAGAACCAGGACCACGGCATGCCGATTCGCGAAGCGATCATCGAAGCCACGGTGCGGCGTGCACGCCCGGTGATCCTTACCGCATTGGCGGCAGCGCTGGCGTTTATTCCGCTGACGTTGTCGGTATTCTGGTCGTCCCTGGCCTATGTGCTGATCGGCGGAGTATTGGTGGGCACGGTGCTGACGCTGTTGTTCCTGCCGGCGCTGTGCAGCCTGGTGCTGCGCGACAAGGTTGCTGAAACGTCCCACGCAACCGCCGGATAAGCTCTACTCCCCTGCCCTGAAAACCTCTGCAAAGTCCCTCGCCTGATCAAACAGTGCGAGGGATTGCAGATGGTTTTTTTCGTTAGCGCATTGGTCGCGTGGCCCTCCCCAGTGGGAAGTCCTCGCGGATGACGCACACCTCCCAAATTGCCCATATCGAACACGAGCTGGATGGCTTCCATCAGAGCCTGGTGGAGTACCGCCAGCAGATGGGCGCCTGGTACTCGCGTGCGCTGGACTCGGTCAGTCATGCAGCGGATATGCCGTCGTTGCTGGGCATGGACCTGAAATAACTGACGCCGCATTGAAGCAAAGGGCTATCGACGGAACAGATCCGATCACCGGATTGCCCCGACCGGATGGAAGGGGCAATCTAAGCTCTCAGTTTCATAGCTGGAAAATGCAGCTGAATGCATTGAATAAGGCGTTGACACGCAAATCTCTCGGACTCGATCCATTCAATGGCCAAGATCACAATAGAAATCCCACGCTCAAATTGGAGTTACCGGGAGCAGGTCGAGGATACAGGCCGAATAACAGAAATCCTGAAAATCCACACCTAAATGAAAACATGAATTGGTTTGAAATAAAGTTTGATAAAAACAATATCTCTCGACCATTTACCGCGTTTCCTGCTGAGAAAAAATAATGCTGAAAGACCCATTCTTAAACGAACCGTTTGATCCAAGCCTGATGTGGTTTATCGGGGCTTTTGATATTTATTACCGTGAGCAAGGGCTCGGCATGGAGCTTGCGCAATATGATCCAAATAAAAAATCTGACAGAGAAAAACTTATAACAAATTATGCTTTGAGCTTGAATTATCTATCACACAGACACAAGTACACTTTAATTGAAAGCTTAAAAAGCAAATTGAAGGACGAAAAGCATAACTTCGACAATTTATTTGAGATAGACGAAAATGAAACTGGATCGTGGCCGAGAGCCGAGTGGTATGCGCTTGATGACCCAAGGGGTTTCTTAATGGACATCTATATTCTCGCTCAAGATGTCTGGAAAGAAGATCTCCAAAAAGCCAGCCTCGAGGACCCATCCACATGGTGAACCTCAGTATTGGACACACTGAATGCCCAATGTGGGAGGGGGCTTGCCCCCGATAGCAGTGGCTCAGTCAATGTATATACAAGCTGACACATCGCCATCGGGAGCAAGCCCCCTCCCACATTTAAATCTGCTTCATTCTGCAATCCGGCTATCTGATAAGCGCGATCCAATTACTGCGTACACGGATTCTAAACATGAAGCTCACACCAGAACTATCAATACTCAAAAGCCTACTATTCACCTACAGCATTGAAAACTACGACGATCCAGAAAGAGAGCGCTTCATCGCCTCAAAAAATGTCAACAACGAAACAGAACTCGCTGAGCTTTTTGAAAAATTGACCAAACCAGAATTCCTATCATACAAATTTGAAATTCAACAATGGCATATTGAAACACTTCAACACTACCTAAATACTGATGAAAATTTTAATTCCGTTTTTTATCTTCTCGACACCTATTTCGATGATGAGATAACTGACCACAGGCAATTCATGCACGTGTTATTAAGCTGCTTACAGAACTACATAACAGAGGCTTCCGCGAGCAAATAACATGAAAACAAAACCACCTAGCATGTCAATAATTCGCGGCCTGCTATTCACTTACGACATCGAGAACACGGATGACCTTAAAAGAGAGGAGCTTATCGCCTCAATAAACGTAAACAACGAAAAAGAACTTGCCGAGCTTTTCAACAAGCTGACCAGACCCGAGTTCCTGATGTATACCCACCTAGAACAAAATTGGTTTATTGACTCAATCGAGCATTTCTTGGCGGCTGGTGACAGCTTCAATAGTGTATTCGAAAAAATGGCAACTTATTTTAGCACCGAGATAATCGACCAGCGAAAATTCATGCAAGTACTTTTACGCCGCTTAAAACACTACAACCTAAAGGCCAGCGCAAGTCAAAAAATGGAAGAATCATAAAAGAGACAGATTCATTTAGTAAAATGGACAAATGGAAAACACCAGAACATGAAAAACACGAAGATCCAGTTGCATCCAAGTAAAGAAAAAACTAACCACTGTTTGCACGGATTATTAAACATGAAAAGACAACCACATCTATCAATACTTCAAGGACTGCTACTTACATAGTGCATCGAAAACACTAAAAACTCTCAAAGAGAAGAAATCATCGCCTCAAAAAAGATTAACAAGCCAAAAGAGTTAACAGAGCTTTTCGACACTTACTTCGAGAATGATATCATCGAAAATTGAGCGCTCATGAAAACACTACTTGAGTGCCTGATTCGTTATAGAACTGAAGCAGCAGCGGATGAATAATTTGATAAAAGCTGCATTGGCATTATAGCAACACAAAGCAGATAGACCAGTTTAAGTACCGCAAACAACATTTACAATTAAATGAATTCATCACCCTTCCACAACAAACACATCAAATGCAGTTGGGATCGATAAATTGGACAAGCCAAGACGATGAAAACTCAAACCCTGGAAGATTTGATAGCTGAATATTTAGCGCACGTAAAAAAAGCGACAGATTTACTTAAGCAATCATTCGGAACCAAAAATATTCTGAGGCTATGGCGCTCCAAAAAAATTCCGCAACAAGGATCAGTCACCGGCGATATCACCTACGAGCTACATGGAATTGGTTGCCGTGTTTATCTATCTGAAGCATGTATTGACTTTGATTATGGCCCGGACGAAAGGGTCGACGGCTTCGACTCTTGGCGGTTGTATATGTACGCATGCGAAACACCACGCAAGTACAAAAAATACACCAATAGAGAATCCCTGGAACGTGAATTCAACGCGTACCTAAAAAAGAGCAAAGCCAGGAAAATCGAAGGCTCCACCTCTAATTTATACTTCATACAGCCTTGATGCCGTTCAGGTAAATCCCCTAATCCTAGAGATCTGAACATCCAATGTGCGAGGGGGCTTGCCCCCGATAGCAGTGGGTCAGTCAATGCATATGCAAGCTGACCCACCGCCATCGGGAGCAAGCCCCCTCCCACATTCAAATCTGCCTCGTTCTGCAACCCCGCGATCCGATCAGCGCTTGGCCAGCTCCATAATCATCCGACTCAACAAATAAACCCGTGGCACCACACTCTCCACCTCGGCATATTCCTCAGGCGTATGAATATTCCCACCCACTATCCCAAACCCATCCAGAGTCGGCGTGCCTACCCCGGCCGACAAACTCGCATCCGCCGCCCCACCACTGCCTTCAATGGTCAACTTACGCCCCAACTCTCCATAAATACCCTGGGCAATTGCCACCAACTTGTCCGACTCGGCCGTCTGCGGCATGGGGGGCAGGCCGCGTTGCAGGCTGGTTTTCACTTCGGTTTCCGGAATCAATTTGTTCGCTGAAACCCGCGCCAAGTCCTTCTCGATCCGGTCAAACTCTTCCGGCAAGGCTGCGCGTACGTCGGCCTTGGCGGTGGACTGGTCGGGGATGACGTTGGTGCGGTCGCCGGCCTTGAGTACGGTGAAGTTGATGGTGGTTTTCTTGTCTTCGTCGCCGAGCTTGCCCAGTTGCAGGATCTGGTGCGCGACTTCCATGGCGGCGTTACGCCCCAATTCTGGGGCGACGCCGGCGTGGGCGGCCTTGCCTTTGACTTCGACCACGGCGGTGGCGCTGCCTTTGCGCCACACCACCAGGCCGTCGGCTGGGCGGCCTGGTTCGAGGTTGAGGGTCACGTCGTGGCCCTTGGCGGTGTTGCGGATCAGTTCGGAGGCGGTTTCCGAGCCGGTTTCTTCGCTGGCGTTGAGCAGGAAGGTGATCTGCGCGTAGTCCTTGAAACCCTGGTTTTTCAGGACTTTCAGCGCATAGATGCCGGCGACGATGCCGCCCTTGTCATCCATCACGCCGGGGCCATAGGCGCGGCCGTCCTTGATGTGGAACGGGCGCTCGGCGGCCGAGCCTTCCTTGAATACGGTGTCCATATGGGCCATCAGCAGGATCTTGGCCTTGCCGGTGCCCTTGAGGGTGGCGACCACATGACTGTTGTTGGCCGCCTTGTCCGGCACCCGTTCAATGCTGAAACCCAGCTGCTTCAACTCATCCACCGCGATGTCGCTTACTTGGGTCAGACCCGGCTCGTAGCCGGAACCGGAGTCGATGTTCACCAGGCGCTCCAGCAGTTTGAGGGCGTCGGCCTTGTACTGCTCGGCATCCGCCTGGATCTGTTTGTGGGGTTCGGCGCTGTAGGCCGGCAGGGCGAAGGACAAGGCCAGGGTGGCGGCCAGGAGGGTACGCGGGAAGGTGAAGAGCATGGGCCGATCCTTGTTTTTTTGTTGGAAGGTGCCCCGCCACCCTACCCCACTAGATCGACCGCAACCAACTCTCCTGCACCGAGCTCACCCGGTTGCGCCCGCTGCTCTTGGCTTCGTACAACGCCTGGTCGGCATCGTTGAGCCAACTGATGGAGTCGGCGTGGGCCGGCTGGTACGGCGCCAGGCCGATGCTCAAGCTGACGCGCAGCGTCGGGTCCTGGGCGTACGCCAGGGCATTGAAACGGTCGCGCAAGGCGTCCATCACTTCAGTGGCACGGTTGAGGGGCATGTCAGGCAGGATCACGCAGAACTCATCGCCGCCATAACGCCCGGCCAGGTCGGTGGTACGCAGGTTCTGGCGCAGCACTTTGCTCAACTGGCGCAATACGATATCGCCGGTCACATGGCCATAGGTGTCATTGATAGTCTTGAAGTGGTCAATGTCGATCAAGGCGATGGCTGCCCCAGCCGGGCCGCGGCGGCAACGCTGGAACTCGATGTCCAGGTGGTCTTTCCAGGCGCCGTGGTTGAGCAGACCAGACAGGCTGTCGGTCCGGCTCAGGGCCAGCAATTCGCGTTTGTGGCTGGCCAGGGTCACGGCCTGGCGGTAGCAGATCCAGCCCAGGGCCAGGGGATACAGCATCAGGATCGGCAGGCAGGCATACAGCTGGGCCTGGGTGGTCACGGCAATGAATGCAGGGGCAAATATCAGCAGCGCCGTGCCGATCCCGAGGGCCTGCGCCACCCAACCGGCGAGCATGAAGCGCGGCCCGCCAATGGCGACGTTATTCATGGTCATCATCGAGAGCGTGGTGACGCTGGGCAGCGGGTTGAAGTGCATCGCGCCGACCCAGAACCCACCGCAATAGGAATCGAACAACAAGCTGCGGCGCTCGCTGCGCAACGTATGGGCCGCGCGCAACGACAATTGAAACGCCACATGCGGCCACACAAACGCGTTGATCAGCATCCAGACCCACACCCAAAGGGAGGGGTTGAGCGGATACATGCCAAACGCGACGCAGATAAAGCCGAGCGTCAGCCCCAATAGGCGCGATTTGTACAAGCGCGAAGCGAGCGGACGTCCATTTCCTCCGACGGCTGGCATGGTGGGTGCGATCCTGGGTGGGTGCCTGGAGTCTATCAGGGCACCGGCAGATCGCCACTACCGCCTGGAAGCTAATACTTCAGTGTGAAAACCCACGCGCCAGCATCAGCGCAACGCCCAATAGCAACACGGCGGTGATGCGCTGCAACAACACCCGCCTCTTGGGGTTTTCCAGCACGTGCTTGATGCGCTGGCCGAAATAGCAGTACAGGCACCCGCTGGCAAACTGCAGCAACAGGAAGGTCGCCCCGAGGATGGCGATATCCGCCGCCGAACTGTGCTCCCCAGCCCCGGCAAATTGCGGGAACACGGCGCTGAACATGATGATGGTCTTGGGGTTGGAAAACCCGGTCAATAGCCCTTTGCCGAACAGGCTGCGCGAGCCCTCCACGGCGCCGGCTTTATTGATTGACACACCGCTGCTGGTCCACTGTTTGTAGGCCAGGTAGAGAATGTACGCCACGCCGACAAACTGGATGGTCTGAGTAATGGCGAGGTTGCCCTTGATCAACTCCGAGAAGCCGACGGCAAAGATCAGGATGGAAATCAGGTACGACACACTGGCGCCGATCTGCGCCGGGATCGAGCTACGCAAGCCGTCCTTCAAGCCCAGGCTCAGCAGCAGCAGGGTCATGGGGCCGGGACTGAAGGTCATGGTGGCGCAAAACAGCAGGAAGTAGAGAAACGAAGACAGGGTTAACGCACTTGTCATGGCCGGGGACCTTGAATGGATAAAAACAACAACGGGGCGAGCGCCGCAAGTGCTCGCCCCTGGGCCGATCAGGCAACAGCGATTTCGGTGGTCAGGGATTCGCGGTACATCACCGCCAGGTCAGCCAGGGCAGCCTTGGCCGTCTGGTTACGGGTTTCGAACGCTACCAGGCCCTTCCAGTTGGTCTCGACGATGGCCTGCACCACATCGGCGTAGTCACAGTTGCCGTCGTGGATGCCGAAGTGCTGGTCTTGCACGCCGTTGTTGTTGCTGAAGGAAATACCCTTGATCAGGTGGTGATACTTGCGCACGATTGCTGCTGGCTGGCCGTTCTCGATGTTGGCGTGGCCGGCATCAAGGAAGAAGTACACGTTGCTGTGGGCTTGCAGGCGCTCGAACACAAAGGCGTATTCCGCTTCATGAGTAAAGATGTAGTGGAATGGCCGATAGTTGACGTAGTTGGACAGGTTTTCCAGATAGATATCCGTGCCCTTGGCCTCGGCGTAACGCGCCAGTTCCTGCACCGCCTTCAGGTAATGCTCCAGGGCAACCTTCTTGGCCATCAGCACCATTTTCGGCTCGACGATGCAGCCGCCGTGAATGATCAACGGCGCGCCCAGGCGGCTCGCAATGTCAATTTCTTTCTTCACATACTCCACCGCCGCAGCACGAAAAGCCTCGACGTCACTGCCCAGCGGCGCCTTGAAGTTGCCGTGGAAGATCGGCCGAACGCCGGTGGCGGCGATTTGCGCCTGTAGGCTTTCGATGCGCGCATCGGTCCAGTCGTCGACCATTTCGCCAAACAGGCTGCCGTCGATGTACCAGTGGGTGCAATTGCCTTCGATGGCGGTTTCCAGCCCCTTCTCGGCGCCCAGGTATTTCTGGTGGGCCACACCGGTACAGAACGGCACGCTAGCGTTGATCAGTTTACTTTCCATGGGGCGATTCCTTTCGTTGATGGAGTGTCAGGGAGCTCGATGGCCATGAAATCGGCCTTGGTCACGCCGCAATCCGGGCATGTCCAGTCTTCAGGCACCTCTTCCCAAGGGGTGCCTGCAGGTATTCCGTCCTCCGGAATACCCAATTCTTCTACGTACATAAAACCGCAGGGGGCGCACATATAAGTCTTCATGAGAATGCAGAATCCATTGCTCGCTTGTAGGAAATTTCGCCAATTCCTGGCGAGATGGCCCGCAGTCTAGGGAAGTTGCATTGCACAAGGCAGGTAAAGTGATGCCTAATCCGGCCTAACTTCACCGGTAAAAGCACCAGTAAACACAAGGACGCGTCATGTTTGTATCTGCCATCGCTTTTGTGCAAGGCACACCCAAGGTCCAGCAGATCGTCGAGGCGTTCAGCCAGGCCATCGAAAGCGGCGAATGGGCACCGGGCAGCAAGTTGCCGTCGGTACGCGAATTGACCCAGACCCTGGGCGTCAGCAAGTTCACCCTCAATGAAGCACTGGACCGCCTGCGCGGGCGCCACCTGCTCACCTCCAGCCAGGGCCGGGGCTACTTCGTGGCGATGGACTGCCCCCGTCCAGCCTCGGTGACCTGGGTCGACCTGTTGCCCCAGGACCTGCTCAGCGTATTGCGCCGCCCCTTGGTCACCGCCGGTGGCGAGCTGCGCCCCGGTGGCGGGCACTTGCCAGAGGACTGGCTCAATGGCGAAGCAATCCGCCAGGCCATGCGCAGCGTGGTGCGCGCGCCGTCACTGCGCATTGCCGGGCTGGGCACACCGGCCGGGCTGCTGCCGCTGCGCCAGGCACTGCAACAGAAACTGCACGGCGAAGGTTTGTCGGTGCCGGTGGAGCAAATCATCACCACGCCCAACACCGTGCAGGGCCTGGACATGCTCATGCGCCTGCTGGCCCGCCCTGGCGACACCGTGCTGCTCGACGCACCCTGCTACTTCAACTTCCACGCCAACCTGGCGCTGCACGGCGTCAAGGTCATCACCATCGAGCGCCGCCCCGACGGCTTTGACTTCAACGCCCTCGAAACTTTGCTGGCCGAACACCGCCCCAGCCTGTACCTGACCACCAGCGTCTTGCATAACCCCACCGGCCACTCCTTCAGCCCCAGCCAGGCGTTTCGCCTGCTGCAACTGACCCAGCAGTACCACTGCCACATCGTCGAGGATGACCTCTACGGCGACCTGCACCCCAACCCACCCCCGCGCCTGGCCGCCGTCGCGGGGCTGGACCAGGTCACCTACCTGTCGGGCTTCTCCAAGATCCTCAGTGCCAACACCCGAGTCAGCTACGTGGTGGCTGCGCCGCAACTGGCCGCCAACCTGACCAACATGAAATTGATGAGCGGTGGCGTGACCTCGGAATTGTTCGAACAGATTGTTTACCGCATGCTCAGCGAAGGCAGCTATGCCAAACATCGCAAGCGCATGGTGCAACGCCTGATGGAGGCCGGTGGGCGCGTCGAGCAATGGCTCAAGCGCTGCGGCTGCGTACTGCCGATGGCCTATGAAGGCGGAATGTTCATCTGGGCGCGCCTGCCGCCTGGCGTAAACGGCGAACTGTTGGCCCAGGAGGCGTTGAAACGCAGCATGGTGCTCGCGCCCGGCGCGCTGTTTGGCTACGACCCGGCCCATCGCGACTCAATGCGCTTCAATGTGGCCCACAGTGATGAGCCACGGGTGCAGCGGGTGTTCGAGGCGCTGTTGCTGCGGGGTGTCGCTCAGAGCACGCCCCCCGCTGGGACGTAACCCTGATGGAAGCGGATTGCCCGAGAAGCCCGTCACCCCGGCAGCGGAATCACCCGCAACGGCCGCACCGACTTGTAGGAAAAGCTCGAATAGATTTCCTTAACGCAGGGCAAGGTCTGCAAGACCTCCCGGGCAAACTCGCCGAACGACTCCAGGTCCTTGGCCACTACTTCCAGCAAAAAGTCATAGCGCCCCGACACGTTATGGCACGCCACAATCTCGGGAATTTCCAACAGCCGCTGCTCGAACGCCCGGGCGATTTCCTGGGTGTGGCTCTCCATCATGATGCTGACAAATGCCGTCACCCCATAGCCGAGCGCCTTGGGCGAGAGGATCGCCTGGTAGCCACTGATCACCCCGCTCTCTTCCAGGGTGCGTATTCGCCGCCAGCACGGTGAAGTGGTCAGGGCAACCCGCTCGGCCAACTCGGCCACCGTCAGGCGGGCATTGCCTTGCAACGCGTTCAACAGGGCTTTATCGGTGCGGTCCAGCTTGATGGGCATAACGTGCCTCTAAACATTATTTTTATCGGTGTTTGATCCACAAACGCGGCTTTTCCCAGCATCTTTTGCAAGGTTCATCTGCGGTTATGAGCATAGCATTGTAGGAAATAAGGAGCGCCCGACATGAACAATAAACACAACACATTCGGCTTTTCTACCCGCGCCATACACCACGGTTACGACCCTCAGGATCACCACGGCGCCCTCGTACCGCCGATCTACCTGTCGGCCACGTTCGCCTTTCCCACCGCCGAATATGGCGCTGCCTGCTTCGCCGGTGAAGCCAGCGGCCACTTCTATACGCGCATTTCCAACCCGACTCTGGCCCTGCTGGAATCGCGCATGGCCACCCTGGAAAACGGCGAGGCCGCGGTGGCGTTCAGCTCCGGCATGGGCGCGATTGCGGCGACGTTCTGGACCCTGTTGCGCCCAGGCGACGAGATCATCGTCAGCCAGACACTCTATGGCTGTACCTTCGCCCTGTTGCACCACGGCATTGGCGAATTCGGCATCAAGGTACGGCATGTCGACCTGACCGACCTGGCCGCCCTGCAAGCAGCTCTGTCCCCGGCCACCCGCATGATCTATTGCGAAACCCCGGCCAACCCCAACCTGCGCCTGATCGATATCGCCGCCGTGGCCAGGCTTGCCCATCAACAACCGAATATCACCGTGGTGGTCGATAACACCTACTGCACGCCTTACCTGCAACGTCCGCTGGAGCTGGGCGCGGACGTGGTGGTGCACTCGGCCACCAAATACCTCAGCGGCCATGGCGACATCACCGCGGGCATCGCCGTGAGCAACCAGGCCCTGGCGCAGCGCATTCGCCTGCAGGGGCTCAAGGACCTGACCGGCGCGGTGATGTCGCCCCAGGATGCATCGTTGCTGATGCGCGGCCTCAAGACACTGGCCCTGCGCATGGACCGTCATTGCAGCAGCGCCCAGGCAGTGGCCGAAGCCTTGCAAGCGCACCCGGCGGTGCAATGGGTGACCTACCCTGGACTGCGGTCTTTCCCCCAGTACGAACTGGCGAACCGCCAGATGAAACTGCCCGGCGGCATGATTGCCTTTGAACTCAAGGGCGGAATCGAGATGGGCCGGCGCTTCATGAATGCACTGCAACTGTTCACCCGCGCCGTGAGCCTTGGGGATGCCGAGTCACTGGCCCAACACCCGGCGAGCATGACTCACTCAACCTATACGCCCGAGCAACGCGCGCAGCACGGTATCAGTGAAGGTTTGGTGCGTTTGTCAGTAGGGCTTGAAGATGTAGCCGACCTGTTGGCCGATGTGCAACAAGCCCTGGCCAAGTGCGGCCGTTCGCCAGTGCGTCAGCGCGCGACGGTGACCCATGCTGTGAGATAACGCCTAAACGCCGGGTTATTTTTCCCTCTACGGTGGTCGGACGGATCCGGTCACCGTTAAGCCGTTTTAATCTGGTTTTTTTGCAGATTGGATCCCCCTCCTTTCGCCAGCCTGTACTAGCATGGTTGCGGCGGGAAGCATTATCACTGCGGGTTATTCACACTGGTTAGCTTCTTAACTCCCGTCGCTATAAGGCTGGATACCTGCACTCCAAACTCATGGACGAACTGATGAACTCACACCTGTTCCCACATATAGGCAAGGTCATCGCCAGCACCGGCAGCCGCCACTTCCCACGCATGCTGCATGACCTCATCCTCACCCAACTGGCAGTGGACGCCACCCATATCACCCAACTGCGAGTCAGCAGCGAAGGCCACAGCCGCCGCAAGATCAGCCCGGTCTATACCGATTCGGTAGCGGCCCTGGGTGCAGAGCAACCCGCCGCACAATTGCACCTCACGCGCCGCAAGGACGATGTGCGCTACGTGCTGTCGGTGTACCGCTCGCACCAATCCGACAGCTTTTCCGCCCAGGAGCGCAGCATGCTCGAGGATTTTTCCACGCTGTTGCTGCCCATGGTGGAAAAGCACATTACCGCGATCCAGCCATGCCGCCAGGACAACCCGCCGGCAGTGCCGGAACACCAGGGCCTCGAAACCCTGCGCCGACGTATCCAGGAGCGCCTGGTGCAATCGGGGATGACCCTGTCCAACCGTGAACTGGAGGTGTGCGTTGGCCTGCTGGCCGGGCGCACCGCGCCGGAGCTGGCTGATCAGTTGGCGTTGAAGGTCAACACCATCGAGAGCTACCTCAAGCGCGCCGCAATCAAGCTGGGGATCAGTGGGCGGCATTCGTTGTTGCGGTGGATGTATTCCACTGAAGACGCCACAAGCGCTTAAGCCTACGTAGATCAAAATTGTGGAAGGGGGCTTGCCCCTGTGGCGGCCTGACAGCCAACGACTATCCAACTGATGCACCGCTATCCAAATGTGGGAGGGGGCTTGCTCCCGATGAGGGAGTGTCAGTAAACACATCTGTGACTGACCCACCGCCATCGGGGGCAAGCCCCCTCCCACATTTGAGCGTCATCGGCCGGTCGTGGATCAGTCCCGAGCCAACGCCTCTATGGGGTCCAACCGCGCCGCATTCCTCGCCGGCACAAACCCAAACACAATGCCGATCAACGTTGAACAGGCAAACGCGGTAATGATCGAACCCACGGAAAACACCATTTCCCATTCCTTCACAAACAGCGAAAACAGATAGCCGATGGCGTAGGACAATGAGATCCCGATGATCCCGCCGATCAAACACACCATCACCGCCTCTACCAGGAACTGCTGGCGAATATCCGACTGGCGTGCACCCACGGCCATGCGGATGCCAATTTCGCGGGTCCGCTCGGTGACCGACACCAGCATGATATTCATCACGCCAATGCCGCCCACCAACAATGAAATCACCGCGATCAACGACAGCAGCAGCGCCAGGGAACGGCTGGTTTTCTGCACCGTCTGCATGATGCTGTCGAGGTTGTTGGTGAAGAAGTCCTTGGTGCCGTGCCGTTGCAGCATGAGCTTGTTGACGTTGTCTTCCACCACCTTGCTCGGCTGGCCGTCCTTGATGCGCACGGTGATGCTGTCCAGATGGCGCTGGCCCAGAAGACGCCCCGCCGCGGTTTCATAGGGCACCCACACGTTCAGCGCCTTGCTGGCGGCGAACATGTTTTTATTGTCCGCCGTCACCCCGATCACCGTGCACGGCAGGTTGCCCACCAGGATCACCTGGCCCAGTGGGTCGATGTTCGGCCCGAACAATCGGTGCCGGGTATTGTGATCGATCACCACCACCTGGGCCTGGCGCCGCGCATCGCTTTCACTGAAGGCTATGCCGGCTTCGAGCTTGAGGCCCTTGACCTTGAAGTAGCGATCGCTCACCCCATTGACCTGGGCATCCAGGTCGATATTGCCGAAGCGCAACAGCAGGCTGCGACCCACCACCGGCGTGGCGCTGTCGACGTAATACAGCTGGTTCAACGCGTCCACATCCGAGGGCATCAAGGTCTCGATGGCCGACGCGCGACTGTCGCCAAAACTGGTGCCGGAAAAGATATCGATGGTGTTGCTACCGATCGCCTGGATGTCCTTGAGCACATAGCGCTTGGCCCCCTCGCCGATGGCCGAGATCGACACCACCGAAGTGATGCCGATGACGATGCCGAGCATGGTCAGCAAGGTGCGCATGCGATGGGAAATCAGCGCCACCCAGGCCATGTTGAAGGCTTCCTTGAACAACCCCAGGCTCGCCACCAGGCGCCGCGCACCGCTGCGCCTGGGCTCGATCGGCGCTTCACTGGGCAATTCCAGGTCGGCGCTGTCATTGGCCTTGTCACTGATGATCTCGCCGTCACACACCTCGACGATACGCTGGGCATTGGCTGCGA
Source organism: Pseudomonas sp. MF6755 (assembly GCF_016405635.1). NCBI lineage: Bacteria > Pseudomonadati > Pseudomonadota > Gammaproteobacteria > Pseudomonadales > Pseudomonadaceae > Pseudomonas > Pseudomonas sp. MF6755. The sequence continues at coordinate 111,547 of NZ_JAEKDA010000017.1, read as the reverse complement.
CCTTGGGGTCATGGGTGACGATAATCACCGTGTGCCCGGCCGCGTGCAGCTCGGCGAGGATGCGCATCACTTCCTTGCCGCTGTGGGTGTCGAGGGCGCCGGTGGGTTCGTCGGCGAGGATCACTTCGCCGCCGTTCATCAAGGCCCGCGCAATACTCACCCGCTGCTGTTGCCCGCCGGACAGCTGGCTCGGACGGTGGCTGGTGTGGCTCGACAGGCCCAGGCGTGCCAGCAGCTCACTCGCACGGCTGTGACGCTGGCTCTGCGGTAAGCCTGCGTAGATAGCCGGCATTTCCACGTTGTGCAATGCGCTCAGGTGCGCGAGCAAATGGTAGCGCTGGAAGATAAAGCCGAAGTAATCGCGCCGCAGCTCTGCCAGTTGCTCATCGCCCAGGGAGCGGGTTTCGATGCCGTTGATCTTGTAGCTGCCCGCAGTGGCGTAATCCAGGCCGCCGAGGATGTTCATCAGGGTCGATTTACCCGACCCGGAGGCGCCGATGATCGCGAGCATTTCCCCGGCATGAATGGTCAGGTCGATGCCCTTGAGTGCAATGAATTCACGCTCGCCGGCCATGAAGCTGCGGGTGATGCCCTTGAGTTCCAGCAGGGGTTGGGTCATGGCTCAGTTCCCCGCCACGGCAGGCGTGGCGTCGCCGATCACCACCTTGTCGCCCTCGACCAGGCCGTCGAGAATCTGCACCTTGACGTTGTTATTGATACCGGTCTTGACGTTACGCGCTACCGCCTTGCCCTTGGCATCCAGCACGCGCACCGAGTAGCTGCCATCAGCATTACGCGCCCCCAGCGCCGCTACCGGCACCATCAGCGCGGCCTGGGCGGTGTCGAGCACGATGCGCACCTGGGCAGTCATGGCGATGCGCAGGCGGTGGTCGGGGTTGGGCACGTCGAACAACGCGTTATAGAACACCGCGGTGTTCTGCTTGGGCGTGCCGGCGGTCTGGGTTTCGAGGAAGTTCTGCGGCGCCGGCTCAGTGCCGCGCAGCTTGGCGTAATAGCGTTTATCCGCCTCGCCGAGGATGGTGAAGTACACCTGCTGGCCAGGGCTGATATGAATCACATCGGCTTCCGAGACTTGGGCCTTGACGGTCATGGTGTCCAGGTCCGCCAGCTTGAGCAGTACCGGCGCCAACTGGCTGGCGATCACGGTCTGGCCTTCCTGAGTGACGATGCCCACCACGTCGCCATCGATGGGCGCGTTGATACGGGTGTAGGCCAGGTTGACCTTGGCGGTGTCGATCTGGATGTGCGCGCTTTTGATCTGCGCATCCAGGGACAGCAGGTTGGCTTGCTGCACCTGGAAGCTCGATTCGGCATCTTCGAAGTCCTGACGCGACACGGATTCATCCACCTGCAGGCCCTTGTAGCGTTCGTACACTGACTTGGCCTGCCTGAGCTGGGCCGCCGTGGCGCGGCGTTGGGCCTGGAGGTTCTCTTCATCGACCTGGGCTTTGCGCAGGGTGTTTTGCAGGATCAACGGGTCGATTTCGGCCAGCCACTGGCCCTTTTTCACCTTGTCGCCGACTTTGACCTTCAGCGACTTGAGCTGGCCGGAGACCTGGGCGCCAACGTCGACTTGCTTGATGCCTTCGAGCAGGCCGGTGGCCAATACCGCGTTTTCGATATCGCCGCGTTCGGCGGTGGCGGTTAGGTATTGGGGGGCGTCGGCCGGGGCCTGGACGGTGTAAATGACCAGGCCGATGGTTATGGCCAAGACTGCAAGTATGCCGATTTTGCGGAATTTAGACGTTTGCATAGTGGGCTTCTTGATTGAGTACAAATCCGTTACCCGGGTGAACGCGGCTTACAATGTGGGAGGGGGCTTGCTCCCGATGGCGGCCTGACAGCCGACCAGAATGTTGGATCAGACCGAGTACATATCCATTGCTGCGGTAACGGCTGCTATGGGTTCCGCTCTTACAGCGGCTCACTTTTGAAAAGCCCAAAAGTAAGCAAAAGGCTCTTGCCCCACCACTCGGCACCTCGCTTAGGCTCGGTGTGCCCGTAATCCGACATGGATTTGGGGGGCCGCCTGAGATCAAAAGCAGAGCAAGATCAAGAGCGGCTCGCTTCGTATCGTGGTTACCGGCGGCCACTACAAGGCGGTGTAAATACCCATGGCTATCGGGGGCAAGCCCCCTCCCACATTTCTTACGGTACCCGGCCTCACCAACCGGTCGGCTATAAGGCCGCCGCGCTTTGCTTTTGATCTGGAATCGCCCCGTTAAACCACGCTGGCCGAACGCAGGTTTTGGAGCGTGGGCAACCCGGCAGGACGCCGGGTTAGCCGCACTGGGCCAGGGATGGCCCATTGCGGCGGCCCACGCTCCAAAGCCTGCGTTCGGGCACACCGAGCCTAGGCGAGGTGCCGAGTGGTGGGGCGAAGGCCTTTTGGTTACTTTTGGGCCTTTCCAAAAGTGACCCGCTGTAAGAGCGGAACCATAAGTCGCCGTTACCGCAGCAACGGATATGCCCCCACTCACGAAACCACCTCCCGAACCCCAACACCTTCAACCCACCACTTAGCCAACCCCAACACATTCGGCTCCTTGAGCAAGGTGAAATGATTCCCCCCGCCATACCAAACCTCCAACCCACTCCCCTGCCGCCGCCACCCCTCGATCATCAACCCCTGCTCACGCTGGTTCCCCGCCGCATCCAGTGCCGGATCCTGCGCCAACACCAACCGCACCACCCCGCTGTACCGCGCCTGCGGCCGATAAACCGTACGCAACGCCGCCGCATAAGTGCGCGCCGGCCCATCCATCGCATCCACAGCTGCACGCGCCGGCATCAAGCCGACACCGACCATCCCCGCATGCAACCACTGTCGCTGCGCCACTTCATCGCGTCCGGCGAAATCAAGCGGATCAATCCCCAGCGACTTCCCGGCCGCCAACTGCATCGCCTCAATCAACCGCAACAACGCCGCCGTTGACGTGTACGGCTTGCCGCCACGCCCCGGCGCCTCACTGTCGATCACCGTCAACGACCCCACTTCACGCCCCATCGCCTGCAAGCGCAGCGCCATCTCCAGCGCGATCCAGCCCCCAAACGAATGCCCGACCAGGTGCACCGGCCCGTGCGGGCATTCCTGCTCCAACGCCGCCAGATAACACTGCGCCGCCGCCTCAACCTGGCTATGAGGCACCGCCTCGCCATCCAGGCCGCGTGGCTGCAAGCCAAACAGCGGCCAGTCACGCCCCAGCGCTTCGCTCAAGCCCACAAACCCGGTCACGCTGTCCCCGGCCCCCGGTATGCAGAACACCGGTGCATGCCCCACGCGACCACTCTGGATACGCAACAACGGTTGATGCACCGCGCAACTGACCGGCGTACTCGCCGCCAGCGCCACCGTCATCGCCCGGCCCAGCCCCTGGATATGCGGCGCCTGCATCATGCTCTGGTGATCCCCCGGCACTTGCACCTGGCGCAGTTGCCCAGGCGCCAAGGCAGCGTCCCAACCCAGTGCCACACTGCGCCGCGACAGCTCGGTAGGACGTTGCTCGGCGCTGAACAGGTGCACCGGAATCGGCAGCGGGAACAGGCTGTAGTGGGCCAACGCATGCCCATGCCCGACTTCCCGCTGGATGAAGCTCAACAGGTCCGCGTCCGTCGCCGCCGCCATTTGCGCGTATAGCAAACCTTCATCGCGACAGCGTTGCAGCAGAGCCGCAAAGTCCAGCTGTCCAATCTGTGCCTCCAGTTGTTCAAGGCTTGCCAGCTCATCCACACCTCCCTGTGAATTCCAATACGCCGTGCACTGCAACAGTAGATGCCGCTTGAGCGCATCCGGCCCGCTCCAGCGCGCCTTGCCCTGATCGGTCATGCGCGGCACGTAGCTGTCGATCAAGCCGAGGAATGCCACGGCCTCATCCAGCCCCAGCAGTTGCATGGCGATTTCATAGGCCAGCACGCCACCAAAGGACCAGCCCGCTACCCGGTACGGGCCGTGAGGCTGTCTCTCGCGGATCAACCCGACCATGCGCGCCGCCAAGCCCTCCATGCTGTCCAGGTGCGCCTCGCCAAGCGCCAGGCCTGGCAGGCCATAGATCGGATAATCGCCGGGCAGGTGCTGGCCCAGCGCCGGGAAGTACACGTCCAGGCCGCTGAACTCATGCACCAGGAATAACGGCGCCTGGGAGCCGCTACTGCGCACGGTGATCACCGTTGTGTCAGGCAGCGCTGCATCGCCGCGCTGACGCAGCAGCGCCGCGACCGAGGCCACGCTGGCGTGCTGGAACAACTCGGCCAGCGCCACCGGCAACCCGGCCTCGTCGAGCAGGTTGACCAGGCGAATCGCCAACAGCGAATGCCCGCCCAGTTCGAAGAAACTGTCATGCCGCCCCACTTGATCGAGCTTCAACACCTCGCCCCAGAGCTGGGCCAGGGTCTGCTCCAGGGCATCGGCCGGCGCTTCGAACGTACCGCTGGCCGAGGCTTCCCAGGCAGGCACCGGCAAGGCTTTACGGTCGACCTTGCCATTGGCCGTCAATGGCAGTTGCTCAAGCGCCACATAAGCGGACGGCACCATGTAGTCCGGCAATTGCGCGTGCAGGTAAGCACGCACCTGCTCGATGCCGACGGGGTCGCCCGCCCAGGTGAAATACGCCACCAGGCGCTTGTCCCCCGGCACGTCTTCACGGGCCAGCACCACGGCTTCCTGGATGGGGCCGAACGTCGCCAGCCGGGCTTCGATCTCACCCAGCTCGATGCGAAAACCACGGATCTTCACTTGGTCGTCATTGCGCCCGATGCACTCCAGCAATCCGTCGGCCGTCCAGCGCCCGAGGTCGCCGGTGCGGTACATCAACGCGCCGGGGTTGAACGGGTCTTGCACGAACTTTTCGGCGGTCAGCTCAGGGCGATTCAAATAGCCGATGGCGACGCCCTCGCCACCGATGCAAATTTCACCGGTGATGCCCAGCGGTACCGGTTGCAACTGCGCATCGAGCACATAGATCTGCGTGTTGGAGATGGGTCGCCCCACCGGCACGCTGCCCGTATCCGTGCCGACCTCGCGCACTTCATAGGTGGTGGCATAGGTGGTGGTTTCGGTCGGCCCGTAGCAATGCACCAGGCGCAGTGCCGGTGCCTGCGCCAACAGGCTGCGGAACGCCGCCGGATCAGCACGCTCGCCGCCGCACAGCAGAATGCGCAAGCCGGCCAGGGCTTCGGGGATCAGTTGCACATACTGGTTGAACAGCGCAGTGGTGACGAACAGCACCGTGGCGCCTTGCAAGGCCACGCCGAAGGCCGCCGGGTCGAGCAAGGTTGCATGGTCGATCACCTGCACCTGGCCGCCGTTGAGCAACGGCCCCCAGACGTCCATGGTGCTGGCGTCGAACGCCGGGTTGGAAGCGAAGGCCACGCGGTCGCTGGCATTGAAATCGGCATAGCCGTTGTTGAGCACCAGGCGCGTGATGCCGCGATGGGGCACGAGTACCCCCTTGGGCGTGCCGGTGGAGCCGGAGGTGTACATGATGTACGCCACGCTGTCCGAGGGCTGCGACAAGTCCGGGTTGTGGCTCGGTTGCGGGTCGAGGGCCAGGGTGTCCAGGTCCAGGCGGCGTGCCCCACCTTCAAAGGCGGCATCGCTGCGGGTCAACAGCCAGGCCGCACCACTGTCTTGCAACATGAAGCCCTGACGTTCGGGCGGTGCGTGAATGTCCAGCGGCACATAGGCGGCGGCGCATTTGAGGATAGCCAGTTGGCCGACCAGCAACTCCAGCGAACGCGGCAGCAGGATCGCCAGGTTGTCGCCGGGGCGCACCCCCAGGTCGAGCAGACGATGGGCCAGGCGGTTGGCGCGGCTATTGAGTTCGCCGTAGCTAAGCCGTTGCTCGCCGTGCACCACCGCCACGGCGTCTGGGCGTGCATGGGCCTGGGCTTCGAACAAACGCTGCACGGTATGTTCATGTGGGAACCTGCGGGCGGTGGCGTTGAAGCCCTCAAGCAGTTGCTGGCGTTCAGCCTCAGGCAGGATCGGCAAACGGCTGATGGCGATGTCGCGGTTGCCTTCCAGCGCCTGCACCAGTTGCGTCAGCGCGATCTCCAGGTAGCCGCACAAACGCCGGGCGCCCTGCCCCATGGCCGTCAGGCTGAAGCCTTCACCGAGGTCATCCACGCTTACCGCCACGCCGTAATGGGTGTGTTCCTCGGCCTTGAGCAACTCGATACCCTGCCACGCCGCCGCCACGCCACCGGCCTGGGCTGCGCTGTGGCGATAGTTGAACAACACGCTGAACAACGGCGTCGCCACTGGCACGCCGCTGCAACGCTGGGCCAACGCCAGGGGCGCATGTTCATGGCTGAGCAGTTGGGTCAGGCGCCCATGGGTGGCGCGCAGTGCCGTCAACACCGAGCGTTCACCCAGGTCGACGCGCAGCGGCAAGGTATTGATAAACACGCCCATGGCGTGCTCGGCGCCTTCGCCGCCTTGCAGGCGACCCAGCATCACCGTGCCGAATACCACCTGTTGGCGGCCGCAGACCTTACCCAGCACATGGGCCCAGGCCAAGTGCATCAGGCTGGCGGCGCTGACGCCCGCTTGGCGAGCCTGGCTGCGCAGGCGCCGGCTCAACGTCAGGTCAAGGCTCAGTTGCGCATGGTCATCGGCGCCGAGACGGGGAACCTCGGTCGGTGCGTCGATATCAGCGAGCATCTCACGGAAAAACGCCGCGTGATCATCCGCGCCCAAACGGGTCTGGGCCACGTAGTTGCGATAGGGCACTGGCGCAGCCAACGTGCCCTCGGCGCCCAACAGGAACGCCTGCATTTCACGCTGCAGAATCTCCAGGGCGATGTGGTCCATCACCAGATGGTGGAACAGCAACGTCGCCACCACCCGCTGCGGTTCCTCGGCGTACACCAGTCGCATCAACGGTGCCTGGCCGAGGTCCAGGCGTGACGGCAGCGGTCCGTTTTCAACGCTTAACGAGGCGTGCCGCCACACTACCTGCACCGGTTCTTCCAGCCCGTCCCAGTGGAAGGATGAGCGCAGGATGTCGTGGCGCTGGATCAACGCCTGCAATGCACGGGCGAAAGCGTCCAGGCGCATGCGGCTGTCAAAGGCAAACTGCGCCTGCAATACATAGCCGTCGCCGCCCTGTACGGCGCGATGCTGATACAGCATGCCGGCCTGCAACGGCGCCAGCGGGTAGATGTCCTGCACATTCGCAGCGCCCCCGGGGATGTTGGCAACGATGCGCTCGATAGCGGCTTGGTCCAGGTCGATCAGCACCAGCATGTCCGGGGTAATCTGCACGCAGTCGGCAGCAATGCCATTGGCCGGCACCGCCACTTCACGCCCGCCACCCAAGGCCGCTGCCAGCGCAGCCAAGGTCGGTTGACCAAACAGCACCTTCACATCCGCCGACAAGCCCAGGCGGCGCAGACGCCCCATCAGGCTGACCGCCAACAATGAGTGGCCGCCCAGCTCGAAGAAGTTATCGTGGCGGCCCACGCGCTCCACGTTGAGCAACTCGGCCCACAACGCGGCCAGGGTGATTTCCGTATCGCCCTGGGGCGCCTCGTACTCGCGCACCACCAAGGCATCCAGGCCCGGCGCTGGCAACGCCTTGCGGTCGAGCTTGCCGTTGGGGCTCAGGGGTAAAGCGTCCAAATGCACGAAGCTGGCCGGCACCATGAATTCCGGCAGGTGCAGCAGCAGATGGGCGCGCAGATGTTCAATTTCGGTCGATGTGCCGGTGTAGTAAGCGATCAGGCGCTGCTCGCGGGCAATCACCGCGGCTTCCTGGACGGCTGGGTGCTCGCTCAGGCGGGCCTGGATTTCTCCCAATTCGATGCGAAGGCCACGAATCTTGACCTGATCATCATTGCGTCCTAGGTATTCGATAGTACCGTCCGGCAAATAGCGGCCCAGGTCACCGGTGCGGTACATGCGCCCCGGCATGAACGGGTCATCGAGGAAACGCTCGGCGGTGAGATCGGCACGGTTCAGGTAACCCCGCGCCACCTGCACACCGGCGATAAACAATTCACCCACTACCCCCAACGGCACTGGCTGCAACTGCCCGTCCAGCACGTACAGGCGGGTGTTGGCAATCGGCTTGCCGATGGGCGTGTTGTCCGGCACGTCAGGGCCTGCGCAGTCCCACGCGGTCACGTCCACCGCTGCTTCAGTGGGGCCATACAGGTTGTACAAGCCGATGCCCGGCAGTTGCTGCTTGAAGCGCCGCACCAGGCTGCCCGGCAGGGCTTCGCCGCTGCACATCACCCGCACCAGCCCGGCCGCCTGGCTGACATCGCCATGGGCAAGGAACACATCGAGCATTGACGGCACGAAATGCAAGGTGGTGACGCGCTCCGCCGCAATCACCTGGCACAGGTACTCAGGGTCTTTATGCCCGCCAGGGCGCGCCATGACCAGGCGTGCACCGGTGAACAATGGCCAGAAGAATTCCCACACCGACACGTCGAAGCTGAACGGGGTTTTCTGCAAGACCGTATCGCCGGCAGTGAGCCCGTATTCGTCCTGCATCCACAGCAGGCGGTTGACCACCCCAGGGTGTTCGTTGATCACGCCCTTGGGCTGGCCGGTGGAACCGGAGGTGTAGATCACGTAGGCGGCCACGCTGGCCACATCAAGGTTGCCGGTGGGCTGGTGCTGCCAGGTGGGTTGATCCAGATCGATCACCGGCACTGCGCCCAGCAAACCCAGGGTGCTGCCTTGGGCTAGCACCAGCGTCGGTGCGCTGTCTTGCAGCATGTAGGCGATACGCTCCAACGGGTACGCCGGGTCGACCGGCACATAGGCGGCGCCAGCCTTGAGAATGGCGTACAGGCCGATGACCATGTCCAGGCCACGCTCCACGCAGATCGCCACCCGCGCCTGCGGCTGCACACCGAGGGCTTGCAGGTGATGGGCCAGTTGGTTGGCGCGGGCGTTCAGTTCGGCATAGGTCAGTTGCTGTTCACCGGCCGTGAGGGCCGTCGCATCTGGCGTGCGCAGTACTTGGGCTTCAAACAGCCCGTGCAAGGTCTGGTCGAGGTTGTAAGCCACGGCGGTGTCGTTGAAATCGACCAGCAATTGCTGACGCTCGTGCTCATCCACCAGCGGCACATGCTCCAGCACCGCCTGGTCGTTAGCGACCATGGCCTGCAACACGCGGGTGAAGTAGCCGACGTAACGCTGCATTGTCGACTCATCGAACAGCGCCACGGCATATTCCAGCGCGCCGAGGATGCTGCCCTGCACTTCCCCCAGGTTCAACGACAGGTCGAACTTGGCAAAGTGGCTGTTCTCGACAATGCCTTCCAGGGCCAGGTCGCCCAGCGCCAGCGTCGGCGCGCTGCTGTCCTGCCAGCTCAGCAACGTCTGGAACAGCGGGCTATGCGCCAGGCTGCGCGGCGGGCGGGTGATTTCCACCACTTGCTCAAATGGCAGGTCCTGATGGGCCTGGGCCGCCAGGGTCAGCGCCTTGACCCGCGCCAACAACACCTCGGTGCTCAGCTCGCCGGAGGTGTCGATACGCAGCGCCAGGGTGTTGACGAACAGGCCGATCAGCCCTTCCACCTCGGTACGCGTGCGGTTGGCCACCGGTGTGCCGATCACCACGTCCTGCTGGCCGGACAGGCGCGCGAGCAGCGAGGCCCAGGCACTCATCAACGTCATGTACAACGTGCTGCCATGGCGTTGGCTCAAGGCCTTGAGCCCGGCCGTGAGGCGTTCATCCAGGCGCACTTCGACGCTGCTGCCGGCGTAGTCCTGCTGCGCCGGGCGCGGGCGGTCGGTGGGCAAGGTCAGCAACGCCGGCGCACCGGCCAGGGCCTGCTGCCAATAGGTGCTTTGGCGGTGCAACACTTCGCCGCTCAACCACAGGCGTTGCCACACGGCAAAGTCGGCGTACTGGATCGGCAAGGGCGGCAGCGGGTCGGCGTGGCCGTGGCTGAAGGCTTGGTACAGCGCCATCAGCTCGCGGGTCAGCACGCCCATGGACCAGCCGTCGGAGACGATATGGTGCAGGGTCAGCAACAGCACATGGTGATCGTCGGCCATCACCACCAGGCGCCCGCGCAGCAACGGGCCACGTTCAAGGTCGAACGGCGCCGAGGCTTCGCCATGGATCAAGGCGTCCAGGGCTTGCTGGGGTTGCGGGTGGCGGCGCAGGTCCTGCACTTGCAGGGCCTGCAACGCCTCGGCCGGTACGATCAGCACCTGGGCCTGATCACCATTCTGGGCAAAGCGGCTGCGCAGGGTTTCATGCCGCGCGACGATGCGTGCCAAGGCCCGTTGCAGCGCCTGCACATGCAACTGCCCACGCAAACGCAGGCCGATGGGAATGTTGTAGGCGGTATTGGCACCTTCCATCAACGCCAGGAACCACAGGCGTTGCTGGGCGAACGACAGCGGCACGTCGTCATCGCGATTGGCCGGCAGGATATCCGGCAAGGTGCTGCGCCCGGCCTGGGCCAGCAGCTCGGCGACCGCCGCCAGTTCGGCGTTGGCAAACAAGTCGCCCAGCGCCAGTTCGACCCCCAGCCGCTGGCGAACCTGGGAGACCATGCGCATCGCCAGCAGTGAGTGCCCGCCCAACTCAAAGAAATGGTCACGCCGCCCGACCCGTTCCACCTGCAACACATCGGCCCAGATCTGCGCCAGCACACCTTCGATCTCGCCCTGGGGCGCGGCGTATTCGCGGGTAAACACCGCCGCCATGTCCGGCGCCGGCAGGGCCTTGCGGTCGAGCTTGCCATTGGTGGTCAGCGGCAGCGCGTCGAGTTTCATGAAGGCGACGGGGACCATGGAGTCCGGCAAATGCGCCACCAGATGAGCGCGGATCTGCGCCACTGTCAGCGCATCGAGTTGCGGGTTTTCAGTGAAGTAGGCCACCAGCCGTTCTTCACGCACGAGCACCACTGCCTCCAGGATGCCCGGCAATTGGTTGAGCCGGGTTTCGATCTCGCCCAGCTCGATACGCACGCCACGGATTTTCACTTGGTCGTCATTACGGCCCAGATAGTCGAGCGTGCCGTCCGGCAGCCAACGTACCAAGTCGCCGGTACGGTACATACGCCCCGGGTTGAACGGGTCGCGCAGAAAGCGCTCGGCGGTCAGCTCCGGGCGGTTCAGGTAACCGCGCGCCACGCCCTTGCCGCCCACGTACAGCTCGCCGGCCACCCCCAGCGGCACCGGACGCTGCTGTTCATCGAGCACATACACCGTGGCATTGGCGATGGGCTTGCCGATATGCAACGGCTGGCCCGCCTCGACCTTGCCGGAGGTTGCCACCACCGTGGCTTCGGTGGGGCCATAGTTGTTGATCAGCTCAAAGCGCTGCGCCCGCCCGAACTGGCGCAAGCGATCGCCGCCGACCAGCAAGGTGCGCAAGGTCGGGTGCTCAATGTTCTGGCTGAACGCGTATTCGGCTACCGGCGTAGGCAGGAAGCTCACGTCCAATGGCTGCGCGCACCACCAGGCCAGTAATGCATCGATATCTTCAGCGCCGTCGTGGGCCGGCGGCAGGTGCAGGGTGGCACCCACACACAGCGCCGGCCACACTTCCCAGGCCATCGCATCAAAGCCGAAACCGGCGACGCTGGCGGTGTGCCGCCCGGCACGCAGATCGAAGACGCTGCAATGCCAGTCCACCAGGTTGGCAACGGTGTGGTGCTCCACCATCACGCCTTTGGGCAAGCCGGTGGAGCCGGAGGTGTAGATCACATATGCCAGGTGCTTGGGGCCGACGGCGACCTTGGGGTTGCTCGCCGTATGGTGCTGCCAGGTGAAACGGTCGAGGTTGATCACCGGCACGTCAAGCTCGGGCAGGCGCCCCAGCAAGGCGTGTTGGGTGAGCACCGCCACCGGCGCGCTGTCGCTGAGCAAGTAGTGCAGCCGCTCGGCTGGGTGGGACGGGTCCACCGGCACATAACCGGCACCGGCCTTGAGGGTTGCCAGCAAGCCGGCCAGGGTGTCGAGGCCGCGCCGCGCAACGATGGCCACGCGGTCATCGGGCTTGACCCCCAACGCCAGCAGGTGATGGGCCAGCAGGTTGGCTTGCTGGTTGAGTTCGGCGTAGGTCAGTTGCCGGCCCTGGTGCACAGCGGCAATGGCATCCGGCGTGAGTGCCGCCTGGGCTTCGATGCGGCCATGCAGCGTGGTGCCTTGGGGAAACAGCGCGTGAGTGGTGTTGAACTGCTCCAGCAACAGGCGCTGTTCGGCGACGGGCACCACCGAGAGCTGGTTAAGCGCGGTGTGGGGTGCTTGCTCCAGCGCGGTGACGAGGTTTTCCAGCGCGGTTTGCAGGTAGGCACACACGCGCTGAGGGTCGACCAGGGTGTTGGCCAGCAAGCTCAGGCCGAAGCCCTCGCCCAGGTCGTCCACGCTCAGGGTCAGCGGGTAGTTGGTGCGTTCCTCGGCGCGCAGTGCGGCGATGCCCTGCCAGGCCGACACGGCCTCGGCACTGGCGGCGGGTGCGCTGTGGCGGTAGTTGAGCAGCGCGCTGAACAGCGGCGTGGGCGCGATCACGCCGCTGCAACGCTGGGCCAGGGCCAGGGCTGCATGCTCATGGCGCAGCAAGGTGGTCAGGCGTGCGTGGGTGGCCTTGACGCCGCTGCGCACGTCCTGGGCGTCCACATCCACGCGAAACGGCAAGGTGTTGATGAAGATGCCCAGGGCGCGGTCGGTGTCATGACTGCCCTGCATGCGCCCCATCAATACGGTGCCGAACACCACTTGGGCCTTGCCGGCCAACACGCCCAGCACCTGGGCCCAGCCCATATGGAACAGGCTGGCGGCGCTCACGCCGAGTTGGCGGGCCTGCACCCGCAAACGCCGTGCAAGCTGTGGCGCCAACGGCAGGCTGACTTCGGCAATGCCGCGGGCATCGCCCTGCACGTCCTGCAACCCGAACGGCAAGGTCGGCTCACTGATATCGCCGAGCATCTGCCGGAAGAAACGTTCATGCTCCCGCTCGCTGATGCCCAGCCGCGCCTGCGCCACATAGTTGCGAAACGGCACGGCCTGGCCCAGGGCGGCGCCCTGCCCCAACAGGCACGCCTGCATTTCATGGCACACCACTTCCAGGGCGCTGTGGTCCAAAGCCATGTGATGAAACAACAAGGTGGCGACGATGCGCTGGTTGGCCGGGTCTTCAGCACGCACCAGGCGCAGCAGCGGCGCCTGGGTCACGTCGAGGCGATAGTGGCGGGCATCAAACAGGTCATGCAGTTGCCCGGCGATTTCGCCGTCGGCCGGGTCCAGCGTCAAGACTTGCACCGGCAGGCATGCCTGGCGCCACACCACTTGCGAGGGTTGTGCCAGGCCGTCCCAGACCACCCCGGTACGCAAAATGTCGTGACGGTCCATGACGCGTTGCAGGGCCTGGGCGAACGCCTCGAAACGTTCCAGGCAGTCGAAGGCGAACTGCGACTGCATCACGTAGGGGTCGCCTCGCTCGGCGCTGACATGGTGGAACAGGATGCCTTCCTGCAGCGGCGCCAGCGGGTAGATATCCTGGATATTCGCCACACCGCCCTGCACGGTGGCGACGATCCGTTCAATCTCGTCCTGGCTCAGGCTCGAGAGGGTCAACATCTGTGGGGTGATGCGTTCAGCCCCGGCCGGAATGCCATTGGCCGGCACCGCCACATCGCCAGCCTTGGTCGCCAAGTATTCACCGGCCTTGATCAACTCGATCAGCGCCGGTTTGTGTTCGCGCAAGGCGGCCAATATCGCCGGGTCGCTCAGAGCTTGCTTGTTGCCGTTTACCGCCAACTGTTCGCCCTTGAGCGCCAGTTGCACGTCCTTGGTTTTCAGGGTTGCCAACAGCTCGAAGAGGCTCACAGGACGATCTCCATTCGTTCGGTCATTGCGGCATAGCCGGCCAGGGTCGGTTGTTCGAACAACGCCCGCACATCGGCTTCCATGCCTTCCTGGCGCAGGCGCCCGATCAAGCTCACGGCCAGCAGCGAGTGCCCGCCCAATTCAAAGAAATTGTCATGCCGGCCTACCCGCTCCACTTTGAGTAGCTCGGCCCAGAGCCGGGCCAGCAGAATCTCGGTATCACCTTCGGGCGCCTCGTACTCACGCACCCTCAGCGCGTCCATGCCCGGTGCGGGCAGGGCCTTGCGGTCGAGCTTGCCGTTGGGGCTCAGTGGCAATGCGTCCAGGTGCACGAACAGCGCTGGCACCATGAAGTCCGGCAGGTGTTGCAACAGCTGGGCGCGCAAGCTCTCGATGTCGGTCGGTACGCCGGTGTAGTAGGCGACCAGCCGTTCTTCGCGAGCCACTACCACCGCTTCCTTGACTGCCGGATGCTCGACCAGCCGCGCCTGGATTTCCCCCAGTTCGATGCGCAGGCCACGGATCTTGACCTGATCATCGTTGCGTCCCAGATACTCGATAGTGCCGTCGGGCAAATAGCGGCCCACGTCACCGGTGCGGTACATGCGCCCTGGGCTGAAGGGGTCATCGAGGAAGCGTTCGGCCGTCAACTCAGGACGGTTCAGGTAACCCCGCGCCACTTGCACACCGCCGATAAACAACTCACCGACCACGCCCAGGGGCACCGGCTGCAACTGCCCATCCAGTACGTAGAGGCGCGTGTTGGCAATCGGCTTGCCGATGGGCGTGTTGTCCGGCACGTCCGGGCGTGCGCAGTTCCACGCGGTCACGTCCACCGCCGCTTCGGTGGGGCCATACAGGTTGTACAAACCAATGCCCGGCAGTTGCTGCTTGAAGCGGCGCACCAGGCTGCCCGGCAACGCCTCACCGCTGCACATCACCCGCACAAGGCCGGCCGCCTGGCTGACATCGCCGTGGGCGAGGAACACATCGAGCATCGACGGCACGAAGTGCAAGGTGGTGATCTGTTCTGCTTCGATCACCTCGCACAGGTACGCCGGCTCCTTGTGCCCACCCGGGCGCGCCATCACCAGGCGTGCGCCGGTGAACAGCGGCCAGAAGAACTCCCACACCGACACGTCGAAGCTGAACGGGGTTTTCTGCAACACCGCGTCGTCGGCTTGGAGGCCATAGGCGTCCTGCATCCACAACAGGCGGTTGACCACCCCGGCATGTTCGTTGATCACGCCCTTGGGCTGGCCGGTGGAACCGGAGGTGTAGATCACGTAGGCCTGGTGCCGGGCGGTGAGGCCCGGCACGTGTGGGTTGGTGGCCGGCTGCTGGTGCCAGGTGCTGTGGTCGAGATCGATCAGCGCCACGTCACCCAACAAGGCACGGGTAGCGCCTTGGGCCAGCACCACCACCGGCGCGCTGTCTTGCAGCATGTAGGCGAGGCGCTCTTGCGGGTAGGCCGGGTCCAGCGGCACATAACCGCCGCCGGCCTTGAGGATGGCCAACAGGCCGATGACCATGTCCAGGCCGCGCTCCACGCAGATCCCCACCCGCGAGTCGGGCTGCACGCCCATCTCCCGCAGGTGATGGGCCAGGCGGTTGGCGCGCTCGTTGAGCTGCAGGTAGCTCAACGAGTGCTCGCCCGCCTTCACCGCCACGGCCTGTGGCGTGCGCAGTACCTGGGCTTCGAACAGGCTGTGCAGGGTCTGGTCGAGGTTGTAGCCCACTGCGGTGGCGTTGAACTCGACCAGCAGTTTATGGCGCTCCTCGGGGCCCATGACCGGCAAGCGATTCAACCCATGGCTGGGTGCTTGCTCCAACGCTTCGACCAAACCGGACAACGCGGTCTGCATATACCCGCAGACCCGCTGCGCATCCACCTGGGCCAACGCGGTGATCGCGTAGCCGTCGCCCAGGTCGTCTACATTCAAGGTCAGCGGGTAGTTGGTGCGCCCGTCATTGACCAGGGTCTGCATGCCTTCCCACGCCAGATGCGCATCCGGCGAACGGGTGGCGGCGCCGCGATGGCGATAGTTGAGCATCGAGCTGAACAACGGCGCCGGTGCCGCCACGCCGCTGCAACGCTGGGCCAGGGCCAGGGAGGCGTGCTCATGGCCAAGCAACTCAGTAAGCCGCGCATGGGTGGCGCGCACGGCGGCGCGGGCGCCCTGGTCATCGATGTCCAGGCGCAATGGCAAGGTATTGATAAACACCCCCAGCGCCCGATCAGCGCCCTCGCCGCCTTGCATGCGGCCGACCAGCACGGTGCCGAACACCACCCGCTGGTGGCCCGAAGTGGCCGCCAGCACCTGCCCCCAGGCCAGGTGAAACAGGCTGGCGGTACTGACGCCCAACAGGCGCGCCTGGGCGCGCAGCCGACGGTTGAGGTCGCTGTCCAGGCGCAGGCTGTGTTCCTGGATATCGAACCCGTCGCCACGTACATCCTGCAAACCGAACGGCAGCGTAGGTTCATCGACATCAGCGAGCATGGCGCGGAAGAACGCTTCATGTTCCTGCTCACTGACGCCCAACCGCGCCTGGGCCACATAGTTGCGATACGGCATCGGCGCGGCGGTGGGCACGCCGTGGCCCAGCAGGTAGCCCTGCATCTCGCGCAGCACCACATCGAACGCGGTGTGGTCCAGGGCAATATGGTGGTAGAGCAACACCGCCACCACGCGTTGGTGGGTTGGGTCCTGGGCGTACATCAGGCGGATCAGCGGCGCCTGGCTGACCGGCAGGCGATAGCGTCGCGCGTCAAACCGCTCATGCAGGCCGGCGAGTACGTCGCCTTGCAGATGCAGCTCCTGCACACTCAATGCAGCCTTGCGCCACACCACTTGCAGCGGTTGCGCCAGGCCTTCCCACACCACTGCGGTACGCAGGATGTCATGGCGGTCGATCACCTGTTGCAGCGCCCGGACAACGGCTTGCAGGCGCTCCACACTGTCAAACGCCAGGTGCGATTGCAGCAGGTACGGGTCGCCCTGCTCGGCAGTGAGGTAGTGGTAGAAAATGCCTTCCTGCAGCGGCGCCAGCGGGTAGATATCCTGTACGTTGGCGGCGCCGCCGGGCACCTGGGCGACCGCTTGGTCGATGGTCGATTGATCCAGCGTGACCAGGGACAGCATGTCCGGGGTGATGCGTTGGCAGTCGGCACTGATGCGGTTGGCCGGCACCTGCACTTCGCGGCCACTGCCGACGGCGGCCGCCAGCGCGGCCAGGGTCGGCTGGCTGAACAATACGCGCACATCAGCGCTGAGGCCGGCCTGGCGCATGCGTTCGATCAGGCTGACGGCCAGCAATGAATGGCCGCCCAGCTCGAAGAAGTGGTCATGGCGACCCACCTGCTGCACCTGCAATACCTCGGCCCAGATGCGCGCCAGGGCGGTTTCGACTTCGCCTTGCGGGGCTTGGTAATCGCGACTGAGCAAGGCGCACTGGTCGGGATCCGGCAGCGCCTTGCGGTCCAGCTTGCCGTTGGCGGTCAGGGGCAGCAGGTCGAGTCGCATGTAGGCGACCGGCACCAGCGCATCGGGAAGCTGAGCATGCAGTTGTGCACGCAACGCCTGGATATCCAGCGTTCGCTGCTCGGTGAACCAGGCCAGCAGGCGGCCTTCGCGCACCAGCACCACGGCTTGCTCGACGCCATCGAGTGCGGCGAGGCGGCTTTCGATTTCGCCCAGTTCCACGCGCACACCGCGCACTTTCACCTGGTCATCGTTGCGGCCCAGGTACTCGAGGTTGCCATCGGGCAACCAGCGCACCAGGTCGCCCGTGCGGTACATGCGTCCTTCGTTAAACGGGTCTTGCAGAAAGCGTTCGGCAGTCAGGTCCGGGCGATTCAAGTAACCCCGCGCCACGCCGCTGCCGCCCACATACAGCTCACCGGTCACGCCCACCGGCACCGGGCGCTGTTGTGCATCCAGTACGTAGCTGGTGGCATTGGCGATGGGCCTGCCGATATGCAACGCCTGCCAGGCGCGCACGCGACCGGAAGTAGCGACCACCGTGGCTTCGGTGGGGCCGTAGTTGTTGATCACCGCAAAGCGCCGCTCCTGGGTGAACTGACGCAGGCGGTCACCGCCGATCAGCAGGATGCGCAGGGTCGGGTGTTGCAACGGCTGGCTGAACGCGTATTCGGCCACTGGCGTGGGCAGGAAGCTCACATCCAGCGGCTGCGCCAGCCACCAGGCCAACAGTTCATCGAGGTTTTCATTGCCCACTTCGGCGGGCGGCAGATGCAGGGTCGCGCCGATGCACAAGGCCGGCCAGGTTTCCCAGGCCATCGCATCAAAACCAAAACCGGCGACGCTGCTGGTGTGGCTCACAGCATTCAGGCCAAAGGCTTCGCAATGCCAGTGAACGAGGTTTTCCACCGTGCGGTGTTCCACCATCACGCCCTTGGGCTGGCCGGTGGAGCCGGAGGTGTAGATCACGTAGGCCAGGTGCGCCGGGGTCAGCGTGGCTACCTGCGGATTGCTGACGGCGTGGTGCTGCCAACGGGGGTCATGCAAGTCGACCATCGCCACCGGCCCCAGCAGGTCACGGGTGCTGGTCTCGGCCAGTACCGCCACCGGGGCGCTATCCTGCAACAGGTAGGCGATACGCTCGGCGGGGTACGCCGGATCAATCGGCACATAGCCCGCGCCGGCCTTGAGAATGCCCAGCAGCCCCACCAGCATCTGCGGGCCGCGACGGCAGCACAGCGCCACGCGGTCATCCGGCTGCACGCCGAGTTCGAGCAGGTGGTGGGCCAACTGGTTGGCACGTTGATTGAGTTGCTGATAGGTCAGTACATCGCTGCCTTGCTGTACGGCAATCGCGTGGGGTTGGCGCTCGGCCTGCACCTCAAACGCGCCGTGGACGGTCTGGCCACGGGGGAAATCATGGGCCGTGGCGTTGAATTCGCGCAGCAGGGTTTCGCGCTCGGCGGTTGGCAGGATGGGCAGTTGGTTGAGGGCGTGGTGCGGGGCACTCTCCAAGGTCGCGACCAGCTGTGCCACGGCACTGTGCATGTAATCACACAGGCGTTGTGCACCGATCTGCGGCAGCGCCAGCACGCTCAGGCCGAAGCCTGCGCCCAGGTCATCCACACTCAGGGTCAGCGGGTAGTTGCTGCGTTCCTCACCACCGAGCAGTTGCACGCCTTCCCAGATGCCATGGCCGTCACGCGCCATTTCGCCGGGGTTGCTGTGGCGGTAATTGAGCAAGGCGCTGAACAATGGCGTGCTGGTCGGCACACCGCTGCAGCGCTGGGCCAGGGCCAACGAGGCATGTTCATGGCCGAGCAAGGCGCTCAAGCGTGCGTGGGTCGCCTTGACCGCCGCCGTGGCAGCGGCCGCCACATCGACCCGCAGCGGCAAGGTGTTGATGAACATCCCCAGCGCCCGGTCCGCGCCGTCGCCAGCTTGCATACGGCCCATCAATACCGTGCCGAACACCACGTCATCGCGGCCGGACACCAGCCCCAATACCTGGGCCCAGGCCAGGTGCATCAGGCTGGCGGCGCTGACACCCAGTTGTCGTGCCTGCTGGCGTACCCGCTGTGCCAGCTCGGTACCCAGTTGCAACCCGGCCTCTTCGATAGCGCGGCCATCACCCTGCACATCCTGCAGGCCGAACGGCAAGGTTGGCTCATCGACATCGGCGAGCATCTCGCGGAAGAATTGCTCATGCTCGGCCACACTGACGCCCAGTCGCGCCTGAGCCACGTAGTTGCGAAACGGCGCTGCCTCGGGCAAGGCACTCGCCTGGTCGAGCATGCAGGCACGCATCTCCTGACCCACGACTTCCATGGCAGTATGGTCCAACGCCAGGTGGTGGAACAACAGGATCGCCGCGACTCGGTCAAGCACCGGGTCTTGGGCATAGACCATGCGCAGCAATGGTGCCTGGGTGATGTCCAGACGGTAGTGCCGGGCATCGAAGCGTGCATGCAGTTGTTCGATGATGCCACCGTCGGCCGGGTCCAGATGCACCTCCTGCACGACCAGCCGGGCCTCGCGCCACACCACTTGTACCGGGCTGTCCAGCCCCTCCCAGACCACGCCTGTGCGCAAGATATCGTGACGCGCCACCACCTGTTGCAGCGCGCCCATGAACCCGTGCAAACGTTCGAGGCTGTCAAATGCCATGCGCGATTGCAGCAGGTACGGGTCGCCCTGCTCGGCACTGATATGGTGGTAGAGAATGCCTTCCTGCAAAGGCGCCAGCGGGTAGATGTCCTGCACATTCGCCGCGCCACCCGGCACGTTGGCGACGATACGCGCGATGGCATCCGGGGCTAGTTGCACCAGGCTCAGCATCGACGGCGTGATCTGTGTGCAACCTGCGGGGATGCCATTGGCGGGCACCACGATTTCTCTGCCGCTGCCAACGGCTGCCGCTAACGCCGCCAGGCTCGGCTGGCTGAACAACACCCGCACATCCGCACTCAGGCCCACTTGGCGCATGCGTTCGATCAGGCTCACCGCCAGCAACGAATGCCCGCCCAGTTCAAAGAAATGATCGTGACGCCCGACGCGTTCGAGCTTGAGCACGTCCTGCCAGATCTGCGCCAGCAGGGTTTCTACCTCGCCTTGGGGGGCTTCGTAGCCGCGGCTTAGCAAGGCCGCCTGGTCCGGTATCGGCAAGGCTTTGCGATCGAGCTTGCCGTTGTTGGTCAAGGGCAGGCTTGCCAACGGCATATAGGCCGACGGCAGCATATAGTCCGGCAGTTGGCCTTGCAGGTAGGCGTGTACCTGGTCAATACCCAAGTCTGTATCGGCCCAGGTGAAATAGGCCACCAGGCGTTTGTCCCCCGGCACGTCTTCCCTGGCCAGCACGGCGACCTCTTGGATACCCGGGCAGTTGGCCAGGCGCGACTCGATCTCACCCAGTTCGATGCGGAAGCCACGGATCTTCACTTGGTCGTCATTGCGTCCCAGGCATTCCAGCAGGCCGTCCACCGACCAACGTCCCAAGTCACCGGTGCGGTACATCAACGCCCCCGGCTGCTCGACAAAGGGGTTGCTGACGAACTTTTCAGCAGTCAACTCCGGGCGATTCAAATAGCCCTTGGCGACGCCATCGCCACCGATGCAGATTTCACCGGTGATGCCCAGCGGTACCGGTTGCAACTGCGCATCGAGTACATAGATCTGCGTGTTGGAGATGGGGCGCCCCACCGGCACGCTGTCCGTATCCGTGCCGACTTCGCGCACTTCATAGGTAGTCGCGTAGGTGGTGGTTTCGGTCGGCCCGTAGCAATGCACCAGGCGCAGCGCCGGTGCCCGCGCCAACAAGCTGCCGAACGCCGCCGGGTCGGCACGCTCACCGCCGCACAGCAGGATGCGTAGGCCGGCCAGGGCCGCGGGGATCAGTTGCACGTACTGGTTGAACAGCGCGGTGGTGACGAACAGCACCGTCGCGCCCTGGAGCTCGGCACCGAATGCCAACGGGTCGAGCAAGGTGGCGTGGTCGATCACCTGCACTTGCCCGCCATTGAGCAGCGCGCCCCACACATCCATGGTGCTGGCGTCGAACGCCGGGTTGGAAGCAAAGGCCACACGGTCGCTGGCATTGAAATCGGCATAGCCGTTATTGATCACCAGGCGCGTGATACCGCGATGGGGCACCAACACCCCCTTGGGCGTGCCGGTGGAACCAGATGTGTACATGATGTACGCCACGTCCTGCGCGGATTGGGTCAGCCCGGGGTTATCCGCCGGCAGATCCTCCAGGTCCAGCTCGGCCAGGTTTTCGAGCACTTGGCGGGCGCCGCTGTCCTGCACCATGAAGGTCCGGCGCTCGAGCGGCGCGTTGACGTCCAGCGGCACGTACACGGCCGCGCACTTGAGCACGGCTAATTGGCTGACGATCAGGTCGATGGAGCGCGGCAGCGCCAGGGCCACCGGTTCACCCGGCTGCACGCCACGACTGATCAAGTGATGGGCCAAGCGATTGGCGCGGCGATTGAGGTCGCGGTAGCTCAGGCTCCGTTGGCCGTGCACCAGCGCTATCGCCTCAGGCCGAGCCAGTACCTGGGCTTCGAACAATTGGGCGACGGTGAGCTGCGACGGGTATTCACGGGCGCTGGCATTGAAGCCCTGCAGCAGTTGCCGGCGCTCGGCGGGCGGCACAATCGAGACCTTGTGCAACGCGGTGGTCGGCGCTTGTTGCAGCGCGCTCACCAAGTTGCGCAGCGCGGTAAGCATATAGTCGCCCACCCGTTGCACATCCAGCTCGGCGACGCCTTGCACGGTAAGGGTGAAGCCTGTGCCAAGGTCATCGACATTGAGCACCAGCGGGTAGTTGCTGCGCTCTTCGGAGCTGAGGATCTGGATACCGAACGCGACAAAGGGACTATCCCCCGGCGCTTCATCCAGCGCGCTGTGGCGGTAGTTGAGCAAGGTGCTGAACAACGGCAGCGAGCCCGGTACACCGCTGCACCGTTGGGCCAGGGACAGCGAGGCATGCTCGTGACCGAGCAGTTGCGCCAGGCGTGCATGGGTGGCGCGCACACCGGCTTGTACGCCGACGGCCCCCAGGCTGACCCGCAGCGGCAAGGTATTGATGAACATCCCCAGCGCACGGTCGGCGCCCTCGCCGCCCTGCATGCGCCCCAGCAGCACGGTGCCGAACACCACCTCCTGCTGGCCTGACACTTGGCCCAGCACCTGCGCCCAGGCCAAGTGCACCAGGCTCGCGGTGCTCACGCCCAGTTGCCGCGCCTGTTCACGCAGGCCCAGATTGAGCGCCGGTTCCAGCGGCAAGCGGGCTTCATGGATGCCGCTGCCGTCGCCATTCACGTCCTGCAAGCCGAAAGCCAGCGTCGGCTCGTCGATATCACCGAGCATCTCGCTGAAGAAGGCTTCGTGCTGCGCCTGGCTGAGCCCCAGACGCGCCTGGGCCACGTAATTGCGGTACTGCACCGCGTCAGGCAGTTGCGCACGGTTGCCGCTCAGGCTGGCGCTCATTTCTTCGACCAGCACTTGCAGCGCCGTATGGTCGAGCAGGATGTGGTGCAGTAGCAGGATGCCGACGAAGCCGCCCGCCTTTTCGGCATAGGCCAGGCGCATCAGCGAGGCACGGGACAGGTCCAGGCGATAGTGGCGTGGGTCGAAGCGCTGTTGCAGGTGCGCCAGGGCATCGGTGCCCTGACTGTCCATGCGCTCGACGGCCAGCGGCGCCTGGCGCAACACCACTTGCACCGGCTCCTCCAGGCCCTCCCAGAGGATAGCGGTGCGCAGGATATCGTTGCGCTCGATCACGCTGTGCAACGCCTGGATAAAACCATCCACGGCGCCTTGGTCGTTGAAACGCAACTGCACCTGCAACACGTAGGGGTCGCCGTCGGTGGTTGCCAGGTGATGGTAGAGAATGCCGGCCTGCAACGGGGCAAGACCGTAGATGTCCTGCACGTTGGCCACGCCACCGGGCACGGCCTGGATGATGTGATCGATGGCCGCCTGGTCCAGTTCGACCAGCGGCAGCATGCCCGGCGTGATCTGCTCACTGTGTTCTTCAATCAGATTGGCCGGGACCTGTACCTCCCGTTGCCCGCCCACCGCCGCCGCGAGGGCCGCCAACGTGGGTTGGCCGAACAATACGCGCACGTCGGCGCTGAGCTCGACCTGGCGCATGCGCTCGATCAGCTTGACCGCCAGCAGTGAATGCCCGCCCAGCTCGAAGAAGTTATCGTCGCGGCCCACGTGTTCGAGCTTGAGCAGCTCCTGCCAGATCGTGGCGATGGCGTTTTCCACCGCGCCCTGGGGCGGCGCATAAGCGCGCCGGGCCAAGGCGTCGGCATCCGGGGCGGGCAAGGCCTTGCGGTCGAGCTTGCCGTTGGTGGTCAGCGGCAGCTTATCCAGGCGCACGAAGGCGCTGGGCACCATGTGCTCGGCCAGGCTCAGCAGCAAATGGTCGCGCAAGGCGGCGACGCTGGGTTCACCCTCGGTGATCACGTAGGCCACCAGGCGCTTGTCACCCGGCACATCTTCACGGGCAATCACCACCGCATCGCGCACGCCGCTGGCGCTGGCCAGGTGTGCTTGGATTTCACCCAGCTCGATCCGGAAACCGCGGATCTTGACCTGGTCATCGTTACGCCCCAGGTACTCGACGCTGCCATCGGCCAACAGGCGCCCGAGGTCGCCGGTCTTGTACATGCGCAGGCCGGTGGCCGGGTCAGCGAGGAAGCGTTCGGCGTTGAGTGCCTCGCGGTTCAGGTAACCGCGCGCCACCCCGGCGCCGCCCACGTACAACTCGCCGACCACACCCAGCGGCAGGGGCTCGCGCTGTTCATCCAATACGTAGAGCTGCAAGTCGGGAATGCGCACGCCAATCGGGCTGACCCCAACCAATTGGGCATCCGCCGCCTGTAGCGCACGATAGGTCACATGCACGGTGGTTTCGGTGATGCCGTACATGTTCACCAGCTGCGTACCGGCGTTCACCGCCCGCGCGTACCACGGCTTGAGCATGCCCGGTTCGAGGGCTTCACCGCCGAAAATCACCTGGCGCAGCGAGTGCGACTGAGCGCTGTGGCCCTGGGCGGCGATCAATTGACGGAACGCGCTCGGCGTCTGGTTGAGAATGCTCACCTCGGCGTCGCAAAGCAGCGCGTAACACTCATCCGGCGAGCGGCTGACCAGTTGCGGCACGATCAGCAACTGGCCGCCGTGCATCAGCGCGCCCCAGATTTCCCACACGGAAAAATCGAAGGCGAAGGAATGGAACAGCGCCCACACATCATGCTGGTTGAACCCGAACCACTGCCGGGTGGCGCTGAACAGGCGCGCCACCTGGCGGTGTTCGATCATCACGCCCTTGGGTTGGCCGGTGGAGCCGGAGGTGTAGATCACATAGGCAAGGTTGGCCGGGCTCAGGTGCAAGCGTGGGTTGAGGATGGACGCCTGGCCGAGGTTGTCCAGGTCTACCTGCGCCAGCTCACCGACCAGATGCCG
Source organism: Pseudomonas sp. MF6755 (assembly GCF_016405635.1). Lineage (NCBI taxonomy): Bacteria > Pseudomonadati > Pseudomonadota > Gammaproteobacteria > Pseudomonadales > Pseudomonadaceae > Pseudomonas > Pseudomonas sp. MF6755. The sequence continues at coordinate 86,761 of NZ_JAEKDA010000017.1, read as the reverse complement.
GGTGTTGGCCTGCACCAGCACGGCCACGGGTTGGCTGTCGGCCAGGGTGTAGGCAATGCGTTCCTGCGGGTAAGCCGGATCAATCGGCACGTAGCCGGCGCCGGCCTTGAGAATGCCGAGCAGGCCGATGATCATCTGCGGGCCACGCTCCACGCAGATCGCCACGCGACTGTCCGGCGCCACGCCCTGGACCAGCAGCGCATGGGCGACCTGGTTGGCGCGTTCGTTGAGTTGGCGGTACGTGAGGCGTTGCTGCTCAAAGCGCACCGCAATGGCTTCGGGCTGGGCGGCGGCGTGAGTTTCGACTTGCTGGTGGATCAGCGCGGTGTCGGCGTAGTGCGTGGCGCAGTAGTTCAGGGTGTGCAGCAGGGTGTGGCGTTCAGCCTCCGGCAGGATGTTAAGGCCGCGCAGCGGCATATCCGGTCGCTGCTCAAGGGCGTCGGCCAGGCTTTCCAGGGCCGTATGCAGGTAGCCGGCGACCCGTTGCGCGTCGATGGACGCATCGACCATCACCGTCAGGGCAAAGTCTTCCCCCAGGTCATCGACGTTGACCGTCAGCGGGTAATTGGTGCGCTCCTCGGCGCCCAGCACCTGGATGCCTTCGGCGACCTCGATCACCGCCGCCATGTCGGTGGCGGCACTGTGGCGATAGTTGAGCATCGCGCTGAACAGCGGCGTGGGGGCCGCCACGCCACTGCAACGCTGGGCGAGCGCCAGGGAGGCATGCTCGTGATCGAGCAAACGGGTGAGGCGTTCGTGGGTGACCTTGACGGCGGCGCGCACGCCTTGCCCGCCAACATCCACCCGCAGCGGCAACGTGTTGATGAACATGCCCAAGGCCCGTTCACCGCCCTCGCCTGCGCCCATGCGGCCGAGCATCACGGTGCCGAACACCACCGTCTCACGACCGGAGACCACGCCCAACACCCGCGCCAAGGCGAGGTGCATCAGGCTTGCCACGCTCACTCCCAGCGGCCGCGCCAAGCTGCGCAGGCGGCGACTGAGGCTGTTGTCGACGGGAATGCGCGCTTCGTCGATGCCCTGGCCGTCGCCCTGCACATCCTGCAGGCCGAAGGGTAAGGTCGGTTCATCGACATCCGCGAGCATGTCGCGGAAGAACGCCTCATGGGCCTGCTCGCTGACCCCATGGCGCACCTGGGCGATGTAGCTGCGAAACGCCACCGGCGCAGCGGCCTGGGCTTGCTCACCGGCCAGGTAGCGCTGGATTTCATGGCGCACCAGGTCCAGGGCGGTGTGATCGAGGATGGTGTGGTGGAACAGCAGCATCGCCACCACGCGCTGGTTGGCCGGGTCGTCTGCGAACACCAAACGCAGCAGCGGTGCCTGGCCCAGGTCCATGCGGTAGGTGCGGGCGTCATAGCGGGCGAGTAACTGGGCGAGACGGTCGCCGCTGTCGAAGCGGGCTTCTTCGCAGGCCAATCGGGCCTTGCGCCACACCACTTGCAGGGGTTCGTCGAGGCGTTCCCACACCATGGAAGTGCGCAGGATATCGTGGCGGTCTATCACCCATTGCAGCGCCTGGGCGAAAGCGTCGAGGCGTGAACGGCTGTCGAACACGAACTGTGCGTGCAGCACATAGGGGTCGCCCTGCGCCGCCGAAAGGTGGTGGTAGAGCATGCCTTCCTGGAGCGGCGCCAAGGGATAGATGTCCTGCACATTCGCCGCACCGCCGGGGATCGCCGCGACAATACGGTCGATGGCTGGCTGGTCGAGGTTGACCAGCGGCAACATGTCCGGGGTGATGCGATAGGCCGGGCTCAGCCAGTCACCGCCATGCTCGGCGACCAGCTGGAGCAGCCGGGGTTTGTGCGCGATCAATTGGTCCCAGAGCGTGTCATCCAAGGCTTCGTCATCGCCGAGGATGATCAGGTCGCCTTCTTCAGTTTGCAGACGGATCGCGTGAGTGGAGATCGCTGCCAGTAAGTCGCTGAACTGCATGGGGTAACCTGCCTGATATATCACGGTTGAAGAGAATGTCCGTATTCAGTTGCCGCTTGGATCGGCAGTGCTGGGCGCCCAGGAAAAAATAGCGGGCGCAGCCGGGGGCCAGGAGGGGCTTCCGGCAGGCTTGGAAAATTAAGGGATTTGCGGGGTGGGGGGTGACATGGGAACCGGGGACAAGTATCGGGCGGGAGGGTTCCCGTTTTTACTCGCTGGCTTTCAACTTATCTGAGTTTTACCAGTACCGCGGCGATGACCGCCCATGTCACACCTGTGAGAGGGGCTTGCTCCCGATGGCGGTGGGTCAGTCAATTAATCTATATCTGACCCACCGCTATCAGGAGCAAGCCCCCTCCCACATTAGATATGCATCGATTCTGCCCAACGGGTGATTGCTCACGGCCCCGACCTGGCTGACAGGGCCTCAAGTAACCTTAAGCTCAGATCGAAAGAGTATTTATCGAATGGTTTTCAGAACCTTATGCTTCGGGCCATTCCGTTGAAAATCGAGCGCCCACATGTCCCTTCGTCGCCCTCTCGCCGCTGTATTAGGATTGCTGGCCTTTTCTGTCGCCTTGAGCCCCCAAGCCCAGCAAACCCTGCGCATCGGTTACCAGAAATCCTCGACCCTGATCACCCTGCTCAAAACCCAAGGAACCCTGGAAAAAGCCCTGAAGGCCGACCACATCGAGGTGAGCTGGCACGAGTTCCCCAGCGGCTTGCCATTGCTGGAGGCACTGAACGTCGGCAACGTGGATATCAGCGCCGATGTGGCCGATACCGTGCCGATCTTTGCTCAGGCAGCCCAGGCCCAGCTCACCTACTTTGCCCAGGAAGCGCCCTCGCCCTCCGCCCAGGCCATCGTGGTGCGCAAGGACTCGTCGATCCAGCAGTTGGCGGACCTCAAGGGCAAGAAAATCGCCGTGACCAAAGCCGCCGGCACTCACTATTTATTGATCGCCGCGTTGAACAAAGCCGGCCTGGCGTTTGCCGATATCCAACCGGCCTATCTGTCCCCCGCTGACGGCCGCGCCGCCTTTGAAAACAACAAGGTGGATGCCTGGGTCACCTGGGAGCCTTTCCTCACCAGCGTGCAGCGGCAACTGCCGACCCGCACCCTGGCGGACGGCAGCGGGTTGGCGAGCTACAAGCGTTATTACCTGACCGGTACGCCTTACGCCCAGGCTCATCCCGAGGTGCTGAAGGTGGTGTATGCAGAATTGGAAAAAGCCGGACAATGGGTGAAAGCTCATCCGCAAGACGCGGCAAAAGTGCTGGGCCCGTTGTGGGGCAACCTCGATCCGGCGACGGTGGAGGCCGCCAATGCGCACCGCAGTTATCTGGTGCAGCCGGTGACGCTTGAGCAACTGGGGGAGCAGCAAAAGATTGCCGATGCGTTCTTCAAGGCGGGGCTGTTGCCCAAGGCGGTGGATGCCAAGGCGGTGCAGACCTGGCAACCCTAGGGTAAACAAGGCCGGCGGGAAGTGGTACAACACGCCCCGCCCCTTTCATCGAAGCGGGTCCGTTGATTCCGGTGGCATGAAATCGAACTCGGTCTGAAATGTGGGAGGGGGCTTGCTCCCGATGGCGGAGTATCAGCCATAGATGTGTGTGCTGATACTCCCTCATCGGGAGCAAGCCCCCTCCCACATTTAGCTTGCAGTCACCCGCTGAATACTCGCCAATCAGCTTGGCGTGCGCGGCACACCCTGCCCAAACCGCCGAATCGCCAGGCAATACCCCACCAACGCCAGCGCCGCCAGCAACCCACCCGCCGCGCCGATCCAGGCGAAGCCGAAATGGCTGCCGACCCAACTGCCCATCAACGCGCCGCCGCCGATGCCGATGTTGTAGATCCCGGAAAACATCGCCATCGCCACATCGGTGGCGTCCGGCGCCAGCACCAGTACCTTGGACTGCATGGCGAGGCCAAAGCCCATGATCGCCATGCCCCAGAAAATGCTCAGCACCACCAGGTAAGACTCAGCGCCGCTCAACGGCAGCATGAGTGCCAGGCACGCGGCGAGGATAAACACTGCGCCGATCACGAACAGGTGCGGATTGAAGCGATGCACCAGGCTGAACAACAACGAGCCAATGATACCGGCACCACCGAACACCAGCAGGATCAACGTCACCGCACTGCCACCCAGCCCGGCAACGCCTTCGACAAAGGGTTCGATGTAGCTGTAGGCGGTGAATTGCGCAGTGACGGTCATCGCGGTAAGCACGTACAGCGCCACCAGTGCCGGGCGCTTGAACAGCAGCGGCAGGCTGCGCAGCGAGCCGGAGTTCTGGCTGGGCAGTGGCGGCAAGGTGCGCGCCAGCCAGAACACCAGGGCGGCGGCGAACGCGGCGATCACCAGGAAGGTGGTACGCCAGCCCATGGCCTCGCCAAGCAGGCGGCCCAAGGGAATGCCCAACACCATCGCCAGGGATGTGCCCGTGGCCAATAGCCCAAGCGCCTGGACCTGCTTGCCCTCCGGCGCCAGGCGAACGGCCAGCGAGGCGGTGATCGACCAGAACAGGGCATGGGCCAAGGCGATGCCGACGCGACTGACCATCAACAGGCCAAAGCTGGTAGCAACGCTGGAGAGAATATGGCTGGCGATAAACAGGCCGAACAGCACGATGAGTAATTTGCGCCGTTCGACGTTGCGGGTCAGCAGCATCACCGGCAGCGAGGTCAGGGACACGATCCAGGCATAGATGGTGAGCATCAGGCCGACGCTGGCCACGGGCATGTCAAAGCTGGCGCCGATGGCGCTGAGCAGCCCGACAGGCACAAATTCGGTGGTATTGAACACAAACGCGGCCAGCGCGAGGGCGATGACCGGTTGCCAGTTGGCTTGGGGGGTTGCGGTAGAAAGGCTCATTGGCGGGCGAGGTACTCTGGCGATGATCGAGCGGCCACCCAGGACAAGCGCCGCCGCCGAGCATTCTATAGGTTTCTCCGGTCGCTGTTGATGCGGATCGTCGCCCCGGCACTATGGCGAGGTCATGGTGATCACGTAGTTGCCCGACTGAATGGGCTCGCCGGCGTCGTCGACCAGCAGGTAGCGCTGGTCGTAATAGCGCCCCTCTCCGGTGTCCGCCACCAGCCGCACATGGGCCGCATTGACGCTGGCCACGGGTGCCACACTGCGTACATCGAAGCGGCTGCCGCGACTGGTGCTGGCACAGCCGGTCAGCTCCATCACGGAGCCGCTGCGCGCATTTGTCCTGCACCCCGACTCGACGATGGAGCCGGTGAACCTGATGGTCCCCTGCCCCACTGTCTGCGCCGCGCCGCAGGTGCTTGCCCACAGGCAAAGGAGGCCTGTCACTACCGAAATATGACCAACGTTCATGCCGACACTCCTTCTTGGGTTAGTAAGAAGGTAGTCGTCGGCGTGGCGGTTAACTTGAGCTTATTTGTCTGCGAATGAGAGGTGGATCACGGATCCACCTGCCCCATCAACTCGGGGATGCTTTCCGGTCGCTGGGCGTAACGCTGGGCCAACGCCGCACACACCATCAATTGGATCTGGTGGAACAGCATCAGCGGCAGTATCAGCACCCCCATGCTCGCCCCGGCAAACAACACCTGGGCCATGGGCACGCCGGTGGCCAGGCTTTTCTTCGAGCCGCAGAACAGGATGGTGATGCGGTCTTCCTGGTTAAAACCGAACGCCTTGCTCAGCAACAGGGAAGCCACCAGCACCAGCGCGAGCAAGACGCAGCAGGCCACGACGAGACCGCCCAGTTGCCACAACGGGATCTGGTGCCAGATACCTTCGGTGACCGCTTCGCTGAATGCGCCGTAGACCACCAGCAGGATCGAGCCCTGGTCGACGAATTTCAGCCAGGACTTGTTGCGACCGACCCAGTCACCGATCCAACGGCGGGCGACTTGCCCGGCGATGAACGGCAGCAGCAACTGCACGCTGATCTTCAGGATCGCGTCGACGGTGGAGCCGCCATCACCTTGCACATTGAGCAGCAACGCGACCAGCAACGGTGTCAGGAAGATACCGAACAGGCTTGACGCCGCCGCGCTGCAAATCGCCGCCGGGATATTGCCGCGGGCCAGGGACGTGAAGGCAATCGCCGATTGCACCGTGGCCGGCAAGGCGCAGAGGTAGAGCATGCCCATGTACAGGTCTTTGCCGATCAGCGGTGACAGCACCGGTTTGAGCGCCAGGCCCAGCAGTGGGAACAGCACGAAGGTCAGGCTGAACACCAGCAGGTGCAGGCGCCAGTGGCCGGCACCAGCAACGATGGCTTGGCGTGACAGCTTGGCGCCGTGCAGGAAAAACAGCAGCGCGATGGCCAGGTTGGTGACCCAGCCGAACGCCACGGCAGTCTGGCCGCTGGCCGGCAGCACTGAGGCGAGGATCACCGTGGCGATCAGGGTCAGGGTGAAGTTGTCGGGTAGAAAGCGCGGGCGGGTCATAAGCAAATCTTCCAGGGGTTGCCAAGAACATCGTGGCGACTCTAACGTAACGGCCTGTTACCGACTAACGCCAATGAGCCAGTAAATGCCGCCTAAAGGACATGAAAAAGCCGTCCGGCGCAGTGTGCCCGGGCTTACCAGCCTGCCACGGCCGGTGTATGGGCGTACCGAATCGTTGCCCAATCGGGCGCTGACGCGACGGCACAGCCACCCGTGGGTGCAGTTGTCCTATGCGATTTCCGGGGTGCTGGAGATCCAGACCAGCGTCGGCCGTTTCGTCGCACCACCGCAGCGCGCGGTATGGATCCCGGCGGGCGTGCCTCATCGGGTATTCAGTTCGCCCCATACGGAAATGCGTAGTTTGTACCTCGATTGCAGCGTTACCGCCTGGGCGGCCGAGCGTTGCCAGGTGCTGGAGGTGAGTAGCCTGTTGCGCGAGTTGATCCGCAGTTTCAGCGAGCTGCCGGTGGCCTATGCCGAGGATGGGCCGGATGGGCGCCTGGCCCAGGTGCTGCTCGACCAACTCGCCGCCGCGCCCCAAGTCGACTTGATGTTGCCGTTGCCCCATGACCCGCGGCTGCGGCAGATCTATCGCAGCCTGAACCTGCACCCCGAGCAGCAAACTACGCTGGGGGATTGGAGCCGCAAGCTGGGGGTCAGCGAAAAAACCCTCAGTCGCGTATTCCTGAGTGACACCGGGCTGACATTCCGCGCATGGCGCCAGCGCCTGCGACTGTTGAGCGCCCTGCCCGCCCTGGAGCAAGGTGAGCGGGTGACGGATGTGGCGTTGGGGTGTGGGTATGAATCGACGTCGGCGTTTATCAATGCGTTTCGCCAGCAGTTTGAGGCGACGCCGGGTGAATTTTTCCGCTGATCCTCAGGTGCAGTGAAGGTTAAAAGCCCCCTCCCACACGTTCAACTGCGTTTCATAGCCAGATACAAACCGACGCTCGGCTGGTATCGTGCTGCGCTTTGAAATACCGCCACCGACCTGCGAGGAAATGGACGTTGAACACTGACGAAAAAATGACCGGGGACCTGTTCGAGGTCGATAAACGCCTGTCACTCAAGCCCGTGGTGGACTTCAACGCTTATCTGCGCAACGCCTTCGGCGACGGCCCGTGCACCTGCGTACGGTGCGCTGCCAGCGGCGGTGATGAAAGCGGCTATGAGTTCCAGCACACGTTCAACTTCGACGGTAAGCCTATGCACCGCCGCTTCGCTTCGACGGCAGGCAGTGATGTGTTGATGGCGTTGAAGAAGGCATGGTTGTCGTACACCAAGGTCGAGCTGCCGCTCAGTGGTGTGTTGGTGCTGGACACGGTCAAGGAGTTTGTCGAGCCGCAGTTGCATAAGCGCCTTGCGCCATTGTTCGTGGCCAGTGGGTTGGTCAAGGACGTGGACGGTGAGTTGCGTATTCAGCCACAAGCCATGGCCTGACCGCAGCGCGTCAATGGTCGCCGCGACTCTGGGCCAACAGTTGGTCGACTACGCGGCGCAGGCTACCCAGCTCATCGACACCATCGGCCTGCGCTTGGGCATGCCAGCGCAATTGCTCAGTCGCGCTGTTGCCGCGCCGCAGCAGCGCCTCAAGGGTAGCGAAAAGCTGCGGCTCGCCCATCGCCTCGGCGGTGGCAGCAAACTCCTGGCGGGCGCATTGCAGCCAGTGTTCCGCGCTGCCCATGGCGCCAGTGTCATCCACCGCAAAGTTGCCCGCTGCACCGTAGCGTTTGGCCTGCCAGCGATTTTCCTTGAGCAGCCAGCGCGCTTGGGCGCTGAACCGGGCGCCGGGGCGCTCCAGGGCGCAGGCGTGGGTGACCATCACCCGAAACAACGTGGCGAGGGCTAACGCATCCGCCAGCCGCGGGCAGGCGTCGGTCATGCGCAGTTCAAGGGTTGGGTAACGCGCCGCCGGGCGAATGCCCCACCAGCCGTTGCCATCTGCCTTGATCGCGCCTATGCGCTGCAGCACGGCGAGATAATGCAGGTACTCGCTCCAATCGGCAAAATGTTCCGGCACGCCCATGCGCGGCCACTCATCGCAAGCGGCCTGGCGATAGCTCATGAAGCCGCTGGGCGCGCCATCCCAAAATGGCGAGGAGCAACTGAGCAGTAACAGTAGAGGCAGCCACGGCGACACCTGGTTCATCACGGCGATGCGGTCCAGGGTCTGCGGCACCTGCACATGCACGTGCAGCCCGCACAGCACACTGCGCCGCGCCACGTACTGAATATCGTCGAACAACTGCTGGAAATGCGCCTGGGGGGTTGGCCGCTGCTCGCGCCAATCGGCCAGGGGATGGCTGCCGGCACACACACAGCCGAGGCCGAATTCAGCCAGGGATTTCGCGAGATTGCCGCGCACCGTCGCCAGGTAATCCGCTGCCTCGCCGCTGGTGGTGAACACCGGTGAAGCGGCTTCGATTTGCCCCTGGAACATCTCATACGCGAAGCCGCCGCCGATCGCAGCGCGACAGGCCGCCAGCACTGCCGCCGACGGCTCATTGAGCATCCGGCGGGTGTGCAGGTCGGTGAGCAAATATTCCTCTTCGATACCGAAGGTGAGCATGGACTTCAGCGCAGCCGGGTGACGCAGAGCGCGACCACAGCGATGCGCTCCACACGTTCATAACCCGGTTTGTCGAGTTCCTCACCGAAGACGTCGGGGTCCAGTTCGCGGTACGTCCAGCCATAGGCGTCGTTGCCCAACAGCGGCTTGACCGCCTCCAGGAATGGATCGCCGCCCGCCACCATCGCCACGCCGGTGTAGAGCACCAGGCTACCGCCAAGGGCCAGGCGCCCGAGGGATTCGCTGACGATACGTACCGACAACTGCTCACCCAGCACGCCGCCGCCATGGCGATAGGCGCGCTGGCGGTCATCATTCATATAGGGCGGGTTGGCAACGATCAGGTCAAATTGACCCTCGACGCCGGCCAGTACATCACTGTGATAAACGCTGACGTTACCAAGCCCCGCCAGCTCGGCATTCACCGCGGTCATGCGCAGGGCACGAGGATTGATATCCACCGCCAGCACCTCAGCGTCATGGCGTGCCCGAGCAACTACCAGCGCGCCGACACCGGCACCACAGCCGATATCCACCGCGCGCGTGAGCGGTTCGAAACGCTGTTGCAGATGGGCTTCGATCACCTGGGCAAAACGGTAGCTATCGGGGCCGAAGAACACCGCGTCCGCTTGCACCGTAGGGTATGGCGAATGGGCGAACAGCAGCTCGTCGATGCTCGACCAACGCACCGTACTGCGCCATAACGCCCCGTGCTTTTCGATCACATCGGTTTGCTGCAATTCTTCGCGAAATGCCTCGGGCAACAGGTCGTGGTCGAACGGCATCGACCAGCCGAATACATCGCGAATGTTCCTGGCCAGCGGCGTCGCCAAGCGTCGGTAAACGCGCTCATGGGTCAAGGGCGTCGGCGTGATAAAGCGGTAACCACTCTCCTTCAACCCCCGGCCCAGGTTCAACAAGGCACGATCAGCGAGCTGTTGTGCAGACATGACGAATTCCTTAGCGCAGACGCGCGCGCAATTGGATAAAGCGGCGGGTCGCGTACAACCCTGCGGGCGTGCAGTGACGGCGCGCCGACATCCACGGGATCAGCGCATTGAGCTGCTGCTCATCGGGCAGGCTACACAGCGAATCCACCAGGGCCTGGGTATCGGGGTCTGCCGGGCGATGCTGTTCGCGAGAAAATCGGCTGCCGCGTCCTGGCCGTACGGGCGGCACGCGTTCGCTGCTGGTCCAGTCACCGGCGATCCAATCATGCAGCAATTGTTTTTCGTAGCCGCTGAACACGCCGAACATCGCTGCGCCCGCGCCCTCGATCAACTGCCAGAAACGGCTGTCGGCGGGGTCTTGGTTGTGTTTGATCCAGCCCTTGTCTTCCAGGGCCTTGAGGAAATCGCCGATCTGTCCCGGCTTGGCCAGCCATTGGTTGACGGTCTGGCCTTCGAAGCGGCAATAGTCCGAATGCATGTGCTGGCCGAAGGTGCGTTTGCGTTCAAGCATCGCCACCACTTCGCCATGCAGGTTGAACTGTTGGATGACAGCCGTGGTGCCCGGGCCAAGATCATTCAGGCGATACCCTTCGGCCACGCGGCGGTAGAAATCCGCCCTGCCCTCGCCCAGTGGCAACAGGCTCAGCACCGATTGCGCCGCCTTGCACGCGTGGCCGCTGCTGGCGTTATCGATGGTGACGTGCAAGGTGAAGTAATAAGGGTCGATACCCAGCTCGCTCAGCTCGTAGGCGGTAATCAACAGGTGCAGGGGCAACTGCTCGTAGCCGAGGTTGAAGCCAATGATCTCCGGTAGGAATTCTTCGGCGCACAAGCCCAGCGCCAATTGCAGTGCGCCTTGTTGGTAATGCTCATCCTTTATGCCGGCTTCGCTGTCGGCATCGTGCTCGCTGAGTAATTTGCGGTAGATCACCACGTGGTTCTGCGCGGCTTCGCCGTCACCCAACTCTTCCAGATAGGTCGTGAGCAGGCCATCGAAACGCGGGTCATGCCAGTAACGCAGCAAGCCGTTGAGCCAAGCGCCGTCGACCTGCTTGGTCGGCGCCACGCGTTGCAAAAAATACAACGCATGGGCCTTGTTCTGGAAATACTGCCGTGGCTGGCCTTGCTGGCGTTGCTCAAGGTAATCGGCATAGGCCTGGGCCACCTCCGCGCATCGCTGTTCGACCCAGGCCGGCAATTGCTCGGGCAGGTCGGGCAATTCACAGGCAGCCTCGCGAACCTGGGCCAATTGCGCTTGCAGGAAGTTACGCGCGGCTTCTTCAGCGCCATGGCCTTCACCATAGAGCTGTTGATAAAGCCCCTGATAGGGGCCGTGAGCCGATGGAGTGATGGAGGCCGGCTGGCCCGACAGCGCTGTAAGAAGCGTCATGATGGCAGTTTCCGCAAAGTCCGATATACCAGGCCTGCCCACAAGGCGGCCCGCAAGAGCGCTCAACAGCGTGCGCTTCTAAAATGCAGAGCATTGGGATGTGCGAAAAATTCAAATGAGGTTGGGTTGGGGTGGATAAGCGGTCATTGACGGCACAACGCAGGTCCAAATGTGGGAGGGGGCTTGCCCCCTCCCACATTCACCACATCCCGCTGAACTATTTACGCGCCGCCTCCCACTGCTTGAGCAGGTCGTTGTAGTTCACGGTTTCGCCTTTAGGTTTCTCGTTGGCCAGTTTCGGCTTCGGCGCACCCGGCTGATCGAACCAGTATTGGGCGTCACGCTCGGGGTTCATCTTAGGCCCGCACACCGGTTGCACCTTGGAGCGTTCCAGGCGCGTCATGATCGCGTCCTGCTCTTTGGCCAGGTTGTCCAACGCCTGTTGCGGGGTTTTCTCGCCGCTGGCGGCGGCGGCGATGTTGCTCCACCACAGCTGCGCCAAGCGTGGGTAGTCCGGCACGTTGGTGCCGGTCGGCGACCACTCGGTGCGAGCCGGGCTGCGGTAGAACTCCACCAGGCCACCGAGCTTGGGGGCCATGTCGGTCATGGCCTGGGAGTTGATATCGGACTCACGAATCGGCGTCAGGCCAACGATGGTTTTCTTCAAAGACACGGTTTTCGAGGTGACGAACTGCGCGTAGAGCCACGCCGCAAGTTTCTGCTTCTCGGGCGTGGACTTGAGGAAGGTCCAGGAACCTACATCCTGATAACCCTTCTTCATGCCCTTTTCCCAGTAAGGCCCGACGGGTGACGGCGCCATGCGCCATTTGGGCGTACCGTCGGCATTCACCACCGGCAAGCCCGGCTTGACCATGTCAGCGGTAAATGCGGTGTACCAGAAGATCTGCTGGGCGATGTTGCCCTGGGACGGCACCGGGCCGGATTCGGAGAAGGTCATGCCGGCCGCTTCAGGTGGCGCGTAGGCTTTCATCCAGTCCACGTATTTCTGCGTGGCGAACACCGCGGCCGGGCCGTTGGTATCGCCACCGCGGGTCACGCTGGAGCCCACCGGGTGGCAGTCCTCTACACGAATGCCCCACTCGTCCACCGGCAAACCGTTGGGCAAGCCCTTGTCGCCGCCGCCGGCCATGGAGAACCAGGCATCGGTGAAGCGCCAGCCCAGGGACGGGTCTTTCTTGCCGTAGTCCATGTGCCCATAGATGCGCTTGCCATCGATTTCCTTGACGTCTTCGCTGAAGAACTTGGCGATGTCTTCATAAGCCGACCAGTTCACCGGTACGCCGAGGTCGTAGCCGTATTTTTCCTTGAACTTGGCTTTCAGCTCCGGGCGTTCGAACCAGTCGGCGCGGAACCAGTAGAGGTTGGCGAACTGCTGGTCGGGCAACTGGTAGACCTTACCGTCGGGGGCGGTAGTGAAGGACAGGCCGATAAAGTCCTTGAGGTCCAGGGTTGGCGAGGTGAAGTCCTTGCCTTCGTTGGCCATCAGGTCGGTGATGGATTCAGTCTTGCCATAGCGAAAGTGCGTACCGATCAAGTCGGAATCGTTGACCCAGCCGTCGTAGATATTCTTGTCAGACTGCATCTGGGTTTGCAGCTTCTCCACCACGTCGCCTTCCTGCAGCAGGTCGTGGGTCAGCTTGATCCCGGTGATTTCACTGAAAGCCTTGGCCAGTACCTTGGATTCGTACTCGTGGGTGGTGAGGGTTTCCGACACCACGTTAATCTTCATCCCACGGAACGGTTCCGACGCCTTGATAAACCACTTCAACTCCTCGAGCTGTTGGGCTTCGGTAAGGGTGGAAGGCTTGAACTCGCTGCCGATCCATTTTTTCGCGGCATCTTCGTACGCATCAGCCCAGGCCGAAGCGCTCAAACCGCTGAGGGCCAGTACGGCGGCCAATGAAATGCTATGTCGCAGCTTATTGTTCTTATTCAACATAGAGACCTCCTGGTTGTTTATTCATAAGGGCACTAGCCCCAACGCATCACACTCAACAGCCATACCAGGGAGAGCGCGGACGCCACCCAGATGCTCCAGTCGGTAACGCCGATCACCAGCAAATGCAGGTAGGCGCTGCCGAGAAGACCGATAAACAAGCGATCACCACGGGTGGTGCTGATCGGCAGCAACCCGCGCCGGGGGATGCTCGGCGAACGCAGTTCCCAGGTGGTCATACCCGCCAGGATCAGGGCGATGCCGCCAAAGAACAGCGCGGTGGGGGTGGTCCAGGCCATCCATTCCATCATTGATTCCTCTAGACCCGGCCGAGGGCAAAGCCCTTGGCCACGTGGTTACGAACAAACCAGATCACCAGCATGCCCGGCAGGATGGTCAACACCCCCGCCGCTGCCAGCACGCCCCAGTCAATGCCAGAGGCCGAGACCGTGCGCGTCATCACCGCCGCGATGGGCTTGGCGTTGACCGAGGTCAGCGTGCGCGCCAGCAGCAGTTCGACCCAGGAAAACATAAAGCAGAAAAACGCCGTGACGCCGATGCCGGAGCCGATCAATGGGATAAAAATCTTCACAAAGAACTTGGGGAAACTATAGCCGTCGATGTAGGCGGTTTCGTCGATTTCCTTGGGCACACCGGACATGAAGCCTTCGAGGATCCACACCGCCAACGGCACGTTGAACAAACAATGGGCCAGGGCCACGGCGATGTGCGTATCGAACAGGCCAATGGATGAATACAGCTGGAAAAACGGCAGCAAAAACACTGCCGGGGGCGCCATTCGGTTGGTCAGCAGCCAGAAGAACAGGTGCTTGTCACCCAGGAAGCGGTAGCGCGAGAACGCATAGGCCGCCGGCAGCGCCACGCTCAGGGAGATCACCGTGTTCAGGCTCACGTAATACAACGAGTTGAGGTAGCCGGTGTACCAGCTCGGGTCAGTGAAGATCACCTTGTAGTTGGCCAAGGTGAAATCCTGGGGAAACAGGGTCAGACCGCCGAGGATTTCGATGTTGCTCTTGAAGGACATGTTCAGCAGCCAGTAGATCGGTACCAGCAGGAACAGGATATAAATCAGTAACGGAATAAGCTTGCGCTTGCTCATGTTGGCGGCCTCAGCGGTTGGCGTCGGAATGGGTCATGGCGGTGTAGAACAGCCAGGACACCAACAGGATGATCAGGAAGTACACCAGGGAAAACGCCGCCGCCGGGCCCAGGTCGAATTGGCCTACGGCCATCTGGGTCAGCGTCTGGCTCAAGAAGGTGGTGGCGTTACCCGGCCCGCCACCGGTGAGCACGAAGGGCTCGGTGTAGATCATGAAGCTGTCCATGAACCGCAGCATCACCGCGATCAGCAGCACGCTTTTCATCTTCGGCAACTGGATATGTCGGAACACTGCCCAGGCCGATGCGCGATCAATCCGCGCGGCCTGGTAGTACACGTCCGGAATGGCGCGCAAGCCGGAATAGCACAGCAGCGCCACCAATGAGGTCCAGTGCCACACGTCCATCACCAGCACGGTGACCCAGGCGTCCATGGTGTTGGCCGCATAGTTGTAGCTGATGCCCATGGCGTTGAGGGTCGAACCCAGCAGGCCGATGTCGGCACGACCAAAAATCTGCCAGATGGTGCCGACCACGTTCCACGGAATCAGCAGCGGAATGGCGAGGATAATCAGCACCAGCGAGGACCAGCGGCCCTTCGTGGGCATGGTCAAGGCGATGGCGATACCCAGCGGAATTTCAATCAGCAAGACACAGGCCGAATAGATGAACTGGCGCAGCAAGGAGTCGTGCAGGCGAGGATCGAGCAGCACTTGCTTGTACCAGTCGGCGCCGACGAAGTAGCGGCTGGACTGGTCGAAAATGTCCTGCACCGAGTAGTTGACCACGGTCATCATCGGGATCACCGCACTGAACGCCACCAGCAGGAACACCGGCAACACCAGCCACCAGGCCTTGTTGTTCTGCACCTTGTTCATGGCGCCACCTCCAGCAGGTAATCGTCGGCGTACAGCATCAGCCATTGCGCGGGGAAGCTGATCGACGCCCTGCCCTGCGGCACCGGCTTGTCTTCAGCCAGGCGCACCTTGAGCGTGGCGCCGTCGAGGTTGAGGGTCATGATCTTGTAGGTACCGAGGTCTTCCACATGCACGACATCCGCTTGCAGAGCGTCAGGGTTGTACTCGTCCCACACATGGATAAATTCCGGGCGGATGCCGACCTGGAGTTTTTTGCAGTCGGTTGCATGGATACGTTGCTGCAACGCCTCGGACAACGGCAGCAGCGTGTTGGCAAACCCTACGCCGCCGGGTTTGGCCTGCACTTCGATCAGATTCATCCCAGGGCTGCCGATGAAATAGCCGACAAAGGTGTGGCTTGGCCGCTCGAACAATTCACGTGGTGTGCCGAACTGCACGATCTGCCCGCCGTACATCACCGCAATCTTGTCGGCGAACGTGGAGGCTTCCAGTTGATCGTGGGTGACGTAGACCATGGTGATATTGAATTGCTCGTGGATCTGCTTGAGCTTGCGCCGCAGCTTCCATTTCAGGTGCGGGTCGATCACCGTCAGCGGCTCGTCGAACAGGATCGCCGAGACGTCGTCGCGCACCAGGCCACGGCCCATGGAGACTTTCTGTTTTTCGTCGGCGGTGAGGTTGCGGGCTTTTTTGCTCAGCAGGTTTTGCAGGTCGAGGACTTCGGCGATTTCCTGCACCTTGCTGTGAATTTTCGCCTCGGCCATACCCTGGTTTCGCAGCGGGAAGGCCAGGTTGTCGAACACTGTCATGGTGTCGTACACCACCGGGAACTGGAACACCTGGGCGATGTTGCGTTTCTCCGGGGTGAGGTCGTTGACCACCTGGGTATCAAACAACACCTGGCCTTCGGAGGGGCTGAGCAGGCCGGAAATGATATTGAGCAGCGTGGACTTGCCGCAGCCCGACGGCCCGAGCAAGGCGTAGGCACCGCCCTGCTCCCATACATGGTTCATTTCCCTGATGGCGTAGTCCTCAGGCCCAGTGGGCGTAGGGCTGTAGCTATGGGCCAGGTTGCGCAAGTGGATCTCGGCCATCAGGCAACCCTCGCGACACGGCGCCCGGGGGCCTGGACCAAACGGCCCTGGCCATCGAACACAAACAGTTTATGGGTGGGGATATACACGCGGATCGGCGCGTCGACGTCGTACTCATGCACCCCCGGCAGGTGCAGTACCAGCAGGAAATGTTCGCTGCGCACATGCAGGAAGGTTTCCGAACCGCTGATCTCGGCGACTTCCACGGTTACCGCCAGCTCCAGGTCATCGTCGTTGCTTGGCACCAGGCTGATATGGCTGGGGCGCACGCCAAAGCGGAATTCGCCTTCGCCGATGGGACGCAGGTCGACGTTGAGCGGGAAATGTACACAGTTGGCGAAGCTCACTTCATTACCGCTGATACGCCCTGGCATCAGGTTGATCGGCGGCTCGGAGAACAGCTCAGCGGCGAGCACGGTTTGCGGTTGGTGATAGACCTCGGCGGCCTTGCCGCTCTGGATCACCCGGCCTTCGTGAAGAATGGTGGTGGTGCCACCCAGGGCCAGCGCTTCATTGGGCTCGGTGGTGGCGTAAATGGCGATGGTGTGGCGCGCCTTGAACAGTTCGCGCATTTCCTGACGCAGTTCTTCGCGCAATTTGTAGTCCAGGTTGACCAGCGGCTCATCGAACAGGATCAGTTCGGCATCCTTCACCAAGGCACGGGCCATGGCAGTCCGTTGCTGCTGGCCACCGGACAGTTCCAGTGGATGGCGCTGCAGGAATTTCTCGATGCGCAGCATCTTGGCGGTTTCCAGTACCTTGCTCTGGATCAGCTCATTGGATACACCGGCCTGGCGCAACGGCGAGGCGATGTTTTCGAACACGGTCATGGTCGGGTAGTTGATGAACTGCTGGTAGACCATCGACACGTTGCGCAGGCGCACCGGTTTTTGCGTGACATCCACACCGTTCATCAGGATGCGCCCGCTGTCAGGCTTGTCCAGGCCGGCCATCAGGCGCATCAGGCTGGTCTTGCCGGACAGGGTGCGGCCGAGCAAGACGTTGAAGGAGCCGGCTTCGAAACGCAGGTTGGCATCGTCGATCCAGGTTTGGCCGTCGACAACGCGGGAGACATGTTCCAGGGTCAATGACATGACACGCCCTTTTTATTATTGGAGTGAATCTGGCCAGGTGTCAGAGCGAGTTTCGTGCCAAAAACGCAAGCGCTTGATGCGCAAGGAAATGGGTTAATCGTGATGTTCAGGCGTGAACAATCTGGCTGAACAACTGAACACTGTCGGGGTTGACAATGAACAGTTCTGAACAACACTCTCATGACCAACACAGGATAAAAATGTGGGAGGGGGCTTGAACCCATTCCAATAGTTGAATTGTGCACGCCCGATAACAATAAAAACGAAGGTCGCACCATGGCCGAACCACTGGCTCACGACACCCTTATCCAGGATTCCTGGCGCCGTTGCCGCGCCTTTGGCCTGGATCACCAGAGCGCCCCCAGCTTTGACCAGTTGCCCGCCGAAGGCATTCGCCAACTGCTGGAAAGCCAACACTCACTGGTGCAGACCACCCAGCAGGAAGTGCTGCCCTACTATGAAAACATCCTCAGCAATTCCAACTGCCTGATCATGCTGGCCGACAATCAGGGTCAGGTCCTGACTTCGTGGGGCACCCAGCGGTTTATCGAACCCGGGCTGGCCCGCGGTTTCAGCCCCGGCGCCAGCTGGATGGAACGTTCCAGCGGCACCAACGCCATCGGCACCGCGCTGGCCTGTGCTCAGGCCGTGCATATTGAACACGACGAACACTTCCTCAAGGCCAACCGCTTCATGACCGGCTCAGCAGCGCCTATCTTCGATGCCCAGCGCGAAATCATCGCCGTGCTGGACGTGTCCAGCGACAGCTACCTGCCGCCCTCCCACACCCTCGGCATGGTGAAGATGATGAGCCAGACCGTGGAAAACCGGCTGATCCTCAACCTGTTTCGCGGCGAACACTTTCAACTGACGTTCAACACCGGCTTGAGCAACCTCGACAGCCAGTGGGCCGGCCTGCTGATCTTTGATGAAACCGGCCAGGTGCTGTCGGCCAACCGGCGTGCGGATAACCTGCTGGGCATCAGCCTGTCGCGGGTGATGATCGACCGTTTGTTCAAGGTGTCGTTGCTGGAGTTGCTCAACCAGCCGGAAGGCTTGCCGTTCTCGTTGCAGGCGGCAGGACGCAACCGGTTCCAGTGCCTGTTGAAACGGCCCAAACAGATGCCGGTGCAAGCGCGGGTGTTCAATGAACCGACGCCGGCGCCGGCGCCAACGCCGACCTCGCTCAACCTCAAGACCCTGCATTTTGGCGATGCGCGCGTGGAGAAAGCCGTGCGCCAAGCCGAGCGCCTGCTGGAAAAAGACATTCCATTGCTGATCCATGGCGAGACTGGCGTGGGCAAAGAGGTGTTCGTCAAAGCCCTGCATCAGGCCAGCTCCCGCAGCCGACAGGCTTTTATCGCGGTGAACTGCGCGGCAATTCCCGCTGAGCTGGTGGAATCGGAACTGTTCGGCTACGAAAAAGGCGCCTTCACCGGCGCCAATCAGAAAGGCAGCATCGGCCTGATCCGCAAGGCTGACAAGGGCACGCTGTTTCTCGACGAGATCGGCGATATGCCACTACCGACCCAGGCCCGCCTGTTGCGCGTGTTGCAAGAGCGTTGCGTGCAGCCAGTGGGCAGCAGTGAGGTGTTCCCGGTGGACTTGCGCATCATCTCGGCGACCAACCGGGCGCTGCGGGAGTTGGTGCAGGCCGGGCGCTTTCGTGAGGATTTGTACTACCGCATCGGCGGCCTGACCCTGGAGCTACCGCCGTTGCGCGAGCGCACCGACAAACAGGCGTTGTTCCAGCAACTGTGGCAGCAACATCGTGAGCCGACCCAGTGGGCCGGGCTGAGTGCCGAGGTGCTGGCGTTGTTCGAACAGCACCCGTGGCCGGGGAATTTGCGCCAGGTGAGCAGCGTGTTGCAGGTAGCGTTGGCGATGGCCGAAGAGCAGCCGATTCGCGCGGAACATCTGCCCGATGATTTTTTTGTGGATTTGAATGCGGTGGCGCCGCCATGCGGCCCGGATCGCCTGGATGAAAGCCTCGACCTGAGCCAACGCCTGCAAGCCGTCGGCGGGAATATTTCCCTCTTGGCGCGGGAGCTGGGGGTGAGCCGCAACACCCTGTACAAGCGCCTGCGCCAGCAGGAAGGCTGATCTAGCGCGGAATGCCCATCAACGCCAGCTCCACGACACGCCGGTGTAGATGCCACGTCCATCTGCGGGGGTGGAGCGTGCCGCATCCATGCCTTTGTCGTCGTAACCCGGTGTCACGGTGTTGGCGTAGCGACGGTTAGTGAGGTTGCGCAGGTCGACCCAGGCTTGCCAGTCCTGTTTGGGTGCGTCGTAGCCGAACGTGGCGCCGAGGGTGGTGTAGGCCGCAGCGTAGTAGGAATTGGCGTAGTCCACCGCGATCCGCGAGGCGTGCTCGGTGTTGAGGCTGGTGTAGAAACCCGTCGGATGGCTGTAGCGCACTTGCGCCTGGTAGTAGTGCTTGGGAATGCCAGGCAAGGTGTTGCCACCGAAACGGTCGTCGTTGCGGTAGTGGAAGTCGCTGAAGGTATAGGCCTGGCGCAGGTCGAGCCTACCGCTGCGGCCGCCGTCCCATAGAGGGCTGAGCAGGCTCAGTTCCACGCCTTGGTGCACGGTGGGGCTGGCATTGGATTCGGCGATGATGGCGCTGCTGTTGGCGGTCTGGGCCTGGGTTTCTACGGAGAGCAGCTCGTGGCGTACTTCGGAGCGGTAGAGTGCCAGGTCCCACTGGCCGAGCCAGGCTTCACCGCGTCCGCCGATTTCCAGGGTGGTGGCGGTCTGGTTCTTCAGACTGACGCCTTCGCGTGCCAACCCATTCGCAGGCCCAGCTGTAAAGTACTTGTTGGAGCCCCAGATCATCGACCAGGCGTGCGGCGGCTCTACCGAGCGGCTCAGGTTGGTGTATAGCTGCAATTGCGCGGTGAAGTCGTAGCGCAGGCCGATGCGCGGTGCGTAGTCCCAGTCATGTTGACTGACCGGTGCCTGGCCGTCGGGGTAAGTTACCTGGGTTTCACGGCGGGTGTAGATCGCAGCGAGGCCGGTGGTCAGCCACAGGTCCTCTACCAGTTCCAGCTCGTTGCCTACATGCAGCACGGTGTCGGAACCCAGGTAGCTGTAATCACGGGTTTTGGTGCCGGGGGCATAGGTGGCGGTATTGCCAGCGGGGGTGCGTACGTATTCCGAGGCGCCATTGTTCGGCATCGCCTGGGTGGTGCGCAGGCCGACGGTGGTTTTGCTGGCATGGCCGAACAGGCTGTCCTGGCGGATGTAGTTCAGGGTGCCGCTGATATCGGTGTAGGCGACTTTCAGGCGATTGGTGCCTTCGCGCAGGTCCATGGGGTAGTCGTGATAGGCCAGCCCGACCTCGACCCTTGAGGCGTCATCCAGTTGCAAGGTGGTCTTGTTGGCAATCCAGGTAGAGCCCGGTTGCAGGCGTTTTGAATCGCGGGCAGCGTTGAGGCTGTTGGCGGCACGCGGGTCATGGCTGATCTGGTAGCGCGTGAGCTTGCCGGGGGAATCGTTGGTGGTTTCGCGGTAACGCAAGTAGAAGCGCGTTTCCAGGTCCGGGTTGAAACGGTAGCCGAAGTTGGCGGCGATGCCCTTGCCGGTGCCGGCGCTTTGATGCTGATAGCCGTCGGAGGCCGAATCCGTGAGGCTGATGTAGTAGTCGGCATCCCCCAGCACCTGGCCCGAACTGATTTCGCGCTGGGTATAGCCGCGGCTACCGGCCTCGTAGCGTACTTGCAGCTTGGGCGCATCGTAGCCGGTGCGGGTGACGTAATTGACCGAGCCGCCCAAGGCCAACGCGCCCTGATCGAAGCCATTGGCGCCGCGCAGCACTTCCACCCGGCTCTGCCACAGCGGGTCCTTGAGTTCATAGGGCGTGCCGCCCGGGCCGGTAAGCGGCAGGCCGTCGAACATTTCGTACAAGCCGGAGGCATGGGCACCGGGGCTGCGGTTCAGGCCCGAGCCGCGAATGGACAATTTCACCCCTTCATTATTCGCCGCCTTGGCATACACCCCGGCCTGGTACTTGAAGACATCCTCGTTACTGCTGACCCGCCCCTGTTGCACGCTGTTCATATCGATGAAGTTGGTGCCGCCGGGCACGCTTTGGAGCTGAGCCTGGGCGATTTCGCCGGCGCTGGCCTCAGTGGTGGTGACTTCGACCGGCGCCAATTGCAGGCCTTCGGCCTGTACCAACGAGCTGAAGGCCAGGGCGGCAAAAAGGAACGGGGGTTGGCGCAGCAGCATTGGGGCAGGTCCTTGGAATTCGGGAACGTGACAGGCCTGGCCCACCACGCGAACAGTGATGGGAAGGCAGGCACGCCCGTCAGGTCACGCCTTATTGACGGACCAGGACGCTTGCAAAACAGTATCGAACCCGATTTAGCCGTCCGCCGCTGCCAACGCCCGCATCAGATCATCCGCCTCCGACCCTGCCGGAAAGCGGAAACCGTACATTTCGTCGGTGGCCAGGATATCGTTCAAGGCATCGCGCAACTGGCTTTGCGAAGGCGAGTCGCGCAGCAGCTTGTGCGCCGCCAACAGCAATTCGGCAGAGACGCCCTGTACAGTCGCGGCGTCGATCACCGCAAAGAGGATAAACCGCAAACGGATTTCGCGATCCGTGGGCCAAACCGTTTTTCGTTTACCCAAGGTAGGGCCTCGTGTTTAAGAAAAATCCGAGGCTATTGCCCGCAGGGAAGCGTTTCAAGCACTGGGAGGCAAGATAGGCCGCTTCCTACAGAGGAAAGGGAAACACCGCACCGATTGGTCTATTTATGCGCGTTGCCGAGTCGCGTGCCAGCGCATCAGCGCACCGACTCCGCGGTAATTGTCGGTTCTATCATCCAATAAACATTTAATGGATCAAGGGCAACGTTACCCTAAACTCGCTTCCCTTCCCGGCCCCCTGGCTTGTACCGGTCACTGTGCCGCCGTGGGCTGCGATCAACTCACGCACGACCGTCAGACCAATGCCCAGGCCTGCCCCATTGAAACCAACCGCGTGAACATCCTGCACAAAGGGGTCAAAGATGAACGGTAGCGCGTCGGCCGTTATACCGATACCGGTATCGCAGATTCGAATGTGAAGTTGATCGGCGTCGGCGGTGACCGTAAAGGTGACTGCGCCATCCACCGGCGTGTACTTGGCTGCGTTGCCTAGAAGATTGCCGAGAATTTGAGTGAGGCGTGCCGAATCGCCATAGACCATCAACGCACGCTCTGGCAATTGCGCGCTGAAATGTAAGTGGTGAGCGACCATCACCGGGGTGCAGGTTTCTATTGCCTCAAGGATGATCTGAGCCAGATCGACACGCTGGCAATCAAGATGAAACTTGCCCGTGCTGGCGCGGGCAATGTCGAGCAAGTCTTCAACCAGCCGCGACATCTGCTTCACCTGCCCCTCTATCAGCATCTGCATGCGCGGCAACTCTTCGCTCGGCACTCGTACCAACCTGCCAGCAATCAGACTAATGGGCGTGAGAGGGTTTCGCAGTTCGTGGGCCACCAGGTTGAGGAAGTTGCGTTGCTGCTTCAGCGCATCCTCCGCCGCAACCTGCAGGTCTTGTGCACTAAGCGCGGCTATGACCAATTGCTCATTGGCCTCGCGCATCTCAAGGTACATTTGCTGCTCGGCCTGAGCGATCTTCGGATTTTCAGCCTCCGACTGCGCCGAAAGAATGGCGAGCACCAACTGCTGGTTGGCTTCAATCAGTTGCTCGACCTGCAAATTATCGAGGAGTTGGCTATGGGCTTGGTTAAGCTCCTTGTGCACCGATGCGAGCACCGCACGCGCTGCGACCGTTTTCTGGCCGAGAAGGAACAGCTCGCGTGCTGCGGTGGCAATCGCTTGCTTATTCTTGCCGTCAGCCTCACTCATGATATTTCGCTCATCCCTGGAATGTGACCGTACGCTGTTGGGTAGGTCGTCCCCCTAGCAACCCCTCTTTATCCGGCAACCTCTCTCCGATCTGCACGCCGTCATCGTCGATGCGGTACAGCCGCAGTTCGTCGGAGTGAGCGCTAGCCCGCACCTTGACCACCGCCATGATCCGCAGCAAACGGCTCTCCACTTCAATATAGCGCTGGACGATAATTGCGTCGGTGAGAAATGCCGTACCGTAAGGACTGAAGCGCAGATCGGTGTAGCGGTCCTCCAGCTCGGACGTCATCAACACGCTAACCCCTGCGCTGGTAAGGGCGGTAACCATGCGCGACAACGACTCACGGAAGTCTTCGCGGAAGGTCGGCGCGAGCGCCAGTTCGAAGCCTGACAGCGAATCGATCACCACGCGGGTGGCGTTCAGCCGGGTGATCTCGCTCAACAGCAACTGGACGATTTCATCGATGGACAAGTCCGGCGCACGGCTATCGACCAAACCGACCTTACCGCCCTGAATCAAACCCGCGAGGATGGCGTTCTGAGAGCGATTGGGGCGCTGTTCAAATACCGCTATCACCCCGGTCTCGCCATTGCGAGCGCCCTCGGCGAGGAACGTCGCAGCGAGAATGCTTTTGCCCGAACCCGATGGGCCGGCCACCAGTAGGGAGTAGCCACGGGGCAAGCCGCCGCCGAGCATCTCGTCGAGTTGTGGCACACCCATTTTCAGGCGCTGCATCGCAGACCTAGGGGGTGGTTCAACCGGATTGAGTGGCGCCGGCGCAAACACCCGGATGCCCGAGGTGGCGATGCGAAAGGTATGCAGCCCCGGTAACGTCGGCTGGCCGCGCATCTTCATGATTTCCATCTTGCGCACCATGGAGTTGCGCTGAACGCTCTGGCGCAGCCAGATCAGGCCATCGGCCACAGTGAAAATCGGATTGGTGTCGGTTTCGCTGAAGTATTCGCCAATCAGGAAGGTGGTTGCCTGCCAAGTGGTCATCAACATGCCCAACTGCTGAACGAACTGCGGCAAGTTATTGTTGGGGTTGTCCTGTGTCTGGCTCGCCAGCACCACTGAACGGAACGAGTCGACAAACACCAGCGCCGGAGAGTGGGCCTCAACCTCAGCAACGATACGGCGTAACACTTCATCCAAATCCCCAGCCAGGGTGTCAGTGGCCAGGTTGATGTAGCGGATCGACTGATTGATGGCTTCACTGTCAAAAAAGTCGAATTGCTGTTGGTAGCGCAGCATTTTCAACGGCGGCTCGCCGAGCACGGTGAAAAACAGTGCCGGGCGCTCGGGTGTCGCCAAGGCAAACATCATTTGATGCGCCAGGGTGGTTTTGCCACAGCCAGGCGGGCCGGCGATAAGGTTGAACGAAAACTCCGGCAATCCCCCGCCCAGCACCTCGTCCAGCCCTGGAACTCCGGTGGCCAGGCGATTGATAGTCACTTTGGTGTTCATGGCGAATTTTCCTGCGCAGATGTGTCGCTCAAAGAAGGTGTCCACACGTCGCGAAGTAAGCGTGCGGTGAGCGAGGGCCCGATCAGCGTAGTGAGCAGTTCGTAAAAGGTGGTCAGCATCACTTCACCAAACAACAAGGCGTCTGCTTCGCTTTCTGTAACAAGTACAGAATCAAGCGCTTTCAGATCCAGCGAGGTTTGCACGCGTTCAGACAGGTGGGCCACGCGCGGGTGCCGGGTAGCGCACAGATGAAGGCTGCGTCGATAAAGCGCGGTTACCCCCTGCTGACCAATGATGGGGGTAAGGGCTGCGTCAATAGCCTGCAAGGTCGAGACAATCGCTTGCGCGATCCTTGCAGTATCAGCATTAGGGCCAACCCGTTGCGCCAGAGACGCTACGATCTGGCGGCTCTCTTCGTTTAGCGCGGACATGGCTAACTAATTTCTGATGGGCAGAATTTGATAGTACACCCTATGGCGAGTCGTAGAGACTCAATCGTTAGAGCGCGGCGGTAATTTGATTTTATCCGTTGCAGAAGTGTCGATAGCTCCAGCACAGAAATGGCGTTAGCATCCTACACATTCGGTTTAACCGCGTGTTTTTTCAGATCAGGGTCGCATTGTGGAAAAGTTAAATCGCCTTCAAAGTGGAATAGAAGGCCTGGATGCTCTGCTTAAAGGAGGGCTTGTCTCAGGTGCTTCCTACATTGTTCAGGGCCGTCCGGGATCTGGCAAAACGATTCTCGCCAACCAACTTGGCTTCCATCATGCGCGCAATGGAGGCCGGGTCCTGGTTGCCACACTGCTTGCCGAATCCCACGACCGTCTTTTTCAATTCCTGTCGACCTTGAGCTTTTTCGACTCAGCCCTGGTAGGAGCCGAAATCCAGTTCGTCAGCGCATTTGACACCCTGGAAAATGAAGGCCTGGATGAAGTCGTCAAACTACTAAGGCGCGAGATCAGCCGTCAGAAGGCCACGGTCATGGTGGTGGACGGCTTGCTCAACGCGCGCTCTAAAGCCGACTCGCCTATCGACACGAAGAAGTTCATCTCGGAATTGCAAGGGCACGCCGCATTTGCTGGATGCACCGTATTGTTTCTCACCAGTTCACGGCTGGATGACGGCAGCCCCGAGCACACCATGGTTGACGGCGTCATTGAGTTGGGCGAAGAGCTGTATGGCACTCGCTCGGCGCGTCGTATTCAACTGCGTAAAACCCGTGGCAGCGCGGCGCTGACTGGGCTTCACGAGTGTGAAATCACTGAAAAGGGCTTGGTGGTTTATCCGCGCCTGGAAAGCCTCTACAGCCACCCGTCCGCACCCGACAGCGCTGATATGACGCGCATCGCCAGTGGCATAGGTTCATTGGACACCATATTGGGCGGGGGCCTTTACAGTTCCAGCGTGACGTTGGTCATGGGCCCCTCTGGAATTGGCAAGACCACGCTGGGGCTCAAATTCCTGAGCGAATCGACGGTGCAATCACCGGGGCTGCATTTTGGCTTCTATGAAAGCCCGGAGCGGTTACGCCTGAAAGGCCAATCTCTGGGTATCGATATCAAGGGCATGGAAGAAAGCGGGGCGTTGAGCATCACCTGGCAACCTACCACCGAAGGTCTTCTAGACGGGCTGGGCGCACGACTGCTGAGCATCGTCGAAGAAAAAGGGATCAAGCGTTTATTCATCGATAGCCTCAGCGGCATGACGCGGGTTTCCACGAGCCCTGCCCGGATCACTGACTTTTACAGTGCGCTGATGAACGAACTGCGCTCCAGGGGCGTGACCGTGTTTGCGTCCTGGGAGATGCGTGATCTTTTTGGCTCCGAGGTCAGCTCGCCGAACTCTGATCTCTCCAGCATCGTCGACAACCTGATGCTTATGCGCTTCTTCGAGAATCACTCTGAACTAAGCCGGACTATTTCCATTCTTAAAGTAAGAGATAGCTCTTATGACCCTTCGCGATTTGAAGTGGTCATCCGTGACCAAGACGTTGATCTGAAAAAGGCTTCAAGCAATGAACCGCCAGTTCCCACTCCTACAGCGCTGCACGGTTCATCTTCCTAAGTCATTGATTCAGGTTGAATTCACATGACCACTATCCTGGTCGTCGACGACGAATACTTGATCGCTGATATTCTCGGCTATGCGCTGGAGGATGAAGGCTTCATGGTGGTGAAGGCCAGCAATGGCCAAAAAGGACTCGAGGTGCTTGAGCGAGAACGGCCAGCCCTGATCATCACCGACTTCATGATGCCTGTCATGGACGGCCTCGAATTCGCCAATGCCGTGCGCGCCTTGCCTGCCGTTAATCACTTGCCGATCATCTTGATCAGCGGAGCGCAAGCGCACCTGGGTATGGAAAGATCGGATTTGTTTGATGCGGTTTTGGATAAGCCATTCAACATTGATACGATCCTTGCCACTGTTAGACGTCTTCTCGCTGCGAATTGACGCAAAGGAAAATGCGTGATGAACAAGTACCTCCTGTGTTCTCTATTGGCACTAGCCGCGGGGTGCAGTACGGAGCCCTATCTGCACCCGGAATCGCCGGCTGGCCAGAACGCCCTACTCTCACGAACTTGCCCGGGTGCACACGCTGCAATGAGTTTTACGCCACTGTCCGAGGAGCTTAACTGGGTTCACGTGCTGGTGTATGTGGCCCCGTCGGGTACACCGAGTTGGCCAGGTAATGTGAAGACATCCGACACGGAACTTCGCCTGTTCGGCCGGCTGTATAAACCGCATCCGGGCAACGCCGCCACGTCGCTTTGGGTGAGTGCGGCCTCGCCTGAGGTGACCGTGAAACTGGCTTCAGGTCAAACTTATCAAGTTAGTATTGCGCAGTTAAAAACTGGGTTCGACCCCAAGAAAATATCCACGCCCTACAGTAAGGGCACGCCCTTGGGTAACGGCGAAATGGACGACTTCACGCTGACTTTTCCGGATATCTTCGTCAACGGTGAAAAAATCCCCATGGCGCCTATTCACTTCAAAAAGCGCGAAGAGCGTTATGCGCCGGTGTTCAACTGCTGAATCCAGTCGGTCGACGCTATTGAAACCGACGACTTTATAGCTTTTCAGGAGATATCAAAGGAACGGACGCACCTTTATATTCGTTATGTTGCTTGCCTTCCCCACGCTATCGGTTGCAGCCGCCATCCCAAGAGACGAATGCGGCCGCGAGCGCCCGCCGCAAACACTCCTTAGCCTGTGAACACCACGAACGTCATTGCCATGAAGATGATTGAGAGTTGCAGCTTGAGCAGTGTGGGATGCTCCTCGCTGTGACCGATGAATGGTGGCAGGAAGGCCAAGAAAAAGATCGACAGCTTGGGGTCAAGCAGATTCACCAGGATGGCTTGCCGGATCACCCCCAATCGGATTGGCGCCATTACGAAACACCTGCATGTCGCTACACGCTCATCAATCTTCGGGATTGTTATCAGAAAACGACTTGTTCAATAGCCCCTGGACCACACTGTCGGGATTACCGAGTAATTGCTTACTGAACGCCTCTCCATCCGCTGGACGAGTCGCGAGCAACCCCCAGGACTTCGTTCCATCTGCGTTAAAGACCACGATTAGCTGGTTGTCTGCACAATCATGCGGCTTGCACATATGGCCTACCGTGAAACTCTTGCCCTCAGCCGAAACCTTCTCGACTGGCGAGGCTGTGCCCTGAGCTTTGCTGACCCAGGTTGGATAACTGAGCATCTCTGCGTAGGCTTTTTTGTAAGGCGCTTTGCTGGCAATCTCAGGTAGATACTGCTCAGCGCAAGCGCCTCCAACCACCAGCATCAGGGAGGCACCCGCCAGAGTTGAAAGGCTCACTATTTTCATTCGAATTACTCCATCTTGGTGACTTCTCATCCGCTTCTTCGCAGGCTGAACTTAAAAGCAGGTATGAAAGCTCGGACAGGACACCACCTTGGAAGTTTCGATATTCACCTATCCCAGGAGTCTGAAACCAGGCGGTAGCCCTCCCGGGATTATGGCCGCAGATAAAGATAGTGGCGTTATGACGGCGGTCATACGCTTCGGGGCATTTCGACCCGCACTCAAATACGCACTTCACTTACGGATGAGTATCATGAACGATGATTTGAAGCAGTCAGGCTCTACGACTACCTCACAGACCACCACTTCCCTAGAGCAGGTCAAAACCGGCAGGGTCTTGGACTTCACCTGGGCGCCAAACGCCAACACAACGACCACCACCGTCTCGGCAGACTTTGTCGACTACACGGTCGACACCTCCCAGGGTAGCCCTACTGGAGACAGCCACTCCATTGCACGGTTTACCTATGTCCAGGGTAAAGGCGGTGGTCAGATCAGTCAGCTGTTTCTCGAAGAAATGCGTGCAGGGGTACGTGCCAACACCCAGATCGGGCTGATGGTTGGACGCAAATGGGTTCTGGATCCCAACGGGGAAGTCTCCGGCAGCATCGGTACTTATGTGGTCGAGCAATTTGATGACATGCGCGCCAGTGTGAATTATGTCGGCTCTTTCGCCCGGGTCTTTGCCGACCCCAGGATGGTCAGCTACCACGCCGGTGGACACGTGCACCCCAACGTCTCTATCACCGGCAGCAGACCACTGACCATGGCGGACTCTGGCAAGTCGATCCTGGTCATCAGCGATACAGACGTCACGCTCACAATTGGTGATGACGTGACTGAAGGGTTCAAGGTGACTCTAATCCAGGCGGCCGCCGGCAAGATCAACATCGCCGTATCGAGCAGCCACATGATCTACAGCAACGCTGGTGGCCGCACGCGCACGCTTAACCCACTAGATGAGCTGGAAGTCAGCACCTTCCCATTCGGCCCAGTGTTCCTGGCTTTCCGGGTTAGACCCACTGCCTAAATAGCCTGGCATAACCAAACCCCAGAAACGCAAGAGCCCCGCAATCGCGGGGCTTTTGTACAATCGCTCGACAAGGCCATTTCGGCAAAGGAACTCAAGGCGGCGCTGGAGCGCTTGTAATCCGTGAGTGCCGAGCCTTCTGGCACGCTCAATTACAGATCCGTGGACATACTGACGGACCAGCGCGAACACGTGTTCAGGGGAAATCAGCGATTGATCGGCGAACTACGGAAAATCACTGATACGAAGGTCTGACCTATGTGATAGCCGTCCAATAGCAAAGATTTGGGTATACTCAATTTTTTTAGACGGCTGCATTCATGCTCAACTCAATACAGACTTTAAGAGCTTTGGCCGCATGGATTGTGGTCTTTCATCACTACATGCAGGTCGCATTCAAATTCTCACTTACAGATCCAGTTTCCGTAGCGCTATATAAATACGGTGCTGTAGGCGTCGATTTATTTTTCGTAATTAGTGGATTTGTAATATATCTGTCCGCATCACAAAAACACCAATCGCCCGGCATTTTTGCCTTACATCGACTGGCGCGTATTGCCCCAGCCTACTGGTCATTTACATTGGCCACCGTCGCTACATTATTAATTGTGCCAGGCATAGTGCCCCTAACAATGTACGAACCGGTATTTCTACTAAAGAGTTTATTTTTCATACCCGCACAAAACCCCTCGGGAATCGGCCTGTATCCGGTGGTCACCATGGGATGGACCCTAAATTACGAAATGGCATTTTACGTCATATTCTTTTTGGCCCTTTACCTTCCAGTGCGATTAAGAGTTGTTGCAATCGTCGCGGGGGTATTGCTAATGCAAGCTTTCCTGCCTGCCTTGGGTGGAGACTTCATTTTCTTCAAAAACCGAATCGTCTATGAGTTTCTTTTTGGCATAGGTATCGCCCTGCTTTACCAGAAAGGGTATGTAACACGTATTCCTTTAGTGGTAGCCGTGTCTATGATCGCCGTAGCGTTCTGGAGAATCTCAGTAAACTCCCCAATCAATCACGACCCTTATGGTAACGGCTTACCTTGCGCCATGATACTGATAGCTGCGATCTCTCAGGAACGTCTGTTCAGTCGAATAGGTTTCCTATCAAAACTCGGTGACTGGTCCTATTCGACCTACCTATGCCACGTGCTTGTAATTTGCTTTGGGCTCAGGTTTCAGCAGGTAGCTGGCCTGGCTACGTGGACAACCTTCGTACTGATTACGGTAACGATTGCTGCGGTTTCGTGGGCAAGTTTCACGTTGATAGAGAAACCCATCTCACAACTTGCCAAGAATAGGCTCAGAGCAATGAAGGTCACCGATCCTGTGACCTGATGCGAATGCTGGTACCTTAACCGAGACGGTTTATCGACGTGTTGGCGAGATCGTTCAACCGACCAGATGACCGCTTCGCGCAACTCGTTGCGGCAACTGCCCGAAATGATGCGGAAATGGTCAGCCATTAATAGCCCGGCATAACCATACCCCAGAAACGCAAAAGCCCCGCAACCGCGGGGCTTTCGTGTGAATGTGGGCGGAAAAGCCAAGTAACGTGAGTTGTATTAGGCACTTTATCGAATCAACGAAACTCGAAAAGCTCGAAGTGAAGATTAGCTTTCGGAATCCGATTGATTGCCATAAGTTCATACACCTTGTGCAGTAGGCCTTTCGGGCCGCAAAAACTTACATGAATCTGGTGGGGCTCGGTTTGAGCGACCGCCTCACGCAAGGTTTCAGCCAACTGCTCAGTGCCACCTGTATTACGAACAAATTGCGCGCCACGCTTTGCGGTCATGCTTTCCAACTCTTCGGAAGGTGGAAAGGCGCGCGAGGGCGTGAAGCAATAGACCAAGGTTACCTTTTCGAAGTCTTTGCCATTCGGATCTTGCAACCAGGAAATGAAGGGGGAAATCCCTACACCTGCGCCGATCCAAATTTCCCGCTCGGCCTGAGAGGCCCGTTTAAATTTCCCATAAGGGGCGTATAGAGTGGCCAGCATTCCGACTTTCGCGCACTCACACAGCTTTTTGGTGTAATCCCCAAGCCCTCTGATTATGAACTCAACCTGCCCATTTTGACCGCCAGCACTCGCTATTGTGAACGGGTGAGGCTCACGCAAGCCTTTTTGCTGCATTGCCAGAAAAGCAAACTGCCCAGCGCTGAATTCAAACCCCTTATGGGTTGGTTCCAGCGTCAAATGCAGCGCCCTATTTTCCCTATTGACTGCTGTCACCTTGTACTCACCAGCACGTGCGAGAAATGGGTAAAAAATCAGTTTGTAGAGGGCCGCTAACACACCCAGCCCGCAGGACAGCGCCAACCAGATACCTGAGGGGCTGAACAAAGTGATCGGCGATTTGAAGCTAAGCCAATGCAAGATCACGACAAGAAACAAGGGTCCCGAGAGCTTGTGCCACCACCGCCATAAGCTGTAAGGAATATTGCGATTCAGCGCAAGTAATACGATGAGGCCTAAAGCTACATAGCTCAACTGGCGCACTAGTCGTGTCCAATATTTTGGCAACTCCAGGATAGGGACGCTGTTCCAAACGTCCAGATTTGCCTTGAACACAAAGTGATAAGTGGCAAATACGAGTGCCCAGATGCCTAGCCATTTGTGCGATTCATAGACCCGGTCCAGGCCGCCGAATAGACTCTCAATTACACCCCAGCGACTGGCCATCAGGCAGGAAGCAGCCATATAGACCAACGCGCAAGTTCCAAGTATCAGGCTGAGAGTTGCCGATGTAAGCCAAGTATCAATAGGTATTTCAATCAGCAGCGTTAGTGTAGTAACCACCAAGATACCAATTATGCAGTGCCAGCTCTTCACCGTGAATGCTCCAGTCATCAATATGGTGTGTAGGCCGAACTGATCCTCCCTGAGCGCTTCAGCGGCCGGATACGCTAGCAGACTGCCGAAATCGGGGTATGACCCAGGTCATACCTTTGGAGAACATTTTAATCATCCCGGACCTGCACGATTTAGCTCACCAAAGCGGTCTTAGGAAGCGGAGTCGGTGAGCGGGTTGCCGCAAATAAATGAAGGAGTAGAGGTTGCATCGGGTACTCCTGAAGTTCTGATAGTGGCAGGAGTGATGGCTTTTTCTTGCCTTGAACGTTTCGCTGGTGGAGCTACAAGCTCCTTAGCTCGGGAGGCGAGCGCGGCATATATGCTTAGAGATGACATCGACAATGCCATGAAGATCGAGGTAAGGATCAGAGATAGAACAAATAACCGGCACCGATGAACTTCACCGCGTTGAACAGCCATTCGTAACTGGCAAGCAGCACACCAAGCCCTAGCATGGCAGCGGACGACAGGCAGAAGACGAAAGAGGCAATTTGCCGGGCTTTGTCATGTCGATACAGGAGAGTTGGCGCTTCAAATACGCTTCCAAGCTATTTCGAGCCCACCGTTGACCTAGAGATGTCGCAAGCCAATCTCAGCCGCTCATGAGCCCTTGGTTCCATCGGAGCTGTCATCATGGCTCGGTACGTCACGCACTCCTGAGTATCTGAAGCGGGTTCGGCATGATGGGCAGCGCTTTTGGATACAGCGCACCCTGCCATCATCGCTAACGCTACCGCGACCGCCGGTATCAAAATCCTCATGTCGCTCCCCATTTGGCTTGGCGGGAATGTAGCATTTCCGGCATCGATGTGATCGTCCGCAAGTCGCCCTCGGGCCACGACGGGATATGCCAGGGCAAGGCCGTAGCCTCGCACATCTTCAGGTCGTGCGGTGGCGGCCTGCTGGTCGCATCCGGGTGCGTACAGAGGAAGGGGAAAATAGCCTGGGCAAATTAGTCAGCGAGATTTCAGATCGTAGATATCGGCGAGGCCAGCCTGCTACTTGGGCATAGTAACCAGGAGATCGCAAAGCGCGTTTACAGGAGTCTCGGCGCCACAGCGAAGCCTTCAAAATAAAAAAGGTTCTGGAACACTTCCATAATAGTTATGGAACGCCGAGCAAATACAAGTCAGCCAAAGCCAGACCCCAGAAACGCAAAAGCCCCGCAATCGCGGGGCTTTCGTGTGAATCTTGGCGGGAAACCAGGGATTCGAACCCTGGGAACGCTATTAACGTTCGCCGGTTTTCAAGACCGGTGCATTCAACCACTCTGCCAATTTCCCTTGTGCATCACAGGATTATAGTAGCCCATCCGGTGTCAGCGGGCGCCATAATACCCGAATGAAACACACTGTCAAACTCTCTGCATCGCTAGTTACAGGGCGTCTGTTATGATCTTTGCGACTGAACGTTTCAAAACTGAAGGAGTGTCGCCATGCGCGAACAGAATTACGCAGTGAATGGTAACGCGCAGGCTGAGCAGCTTGAAGTCAGCCGCGTCTTGCGCAACACCTACGGCCTGCTCGCCCTTACCCTCGCATTCAGCGGTGTAATGGCGTACGTGGCCCAGCAGATGCACGTCGGTTACCCGAATATCTTTGTCGTGTTGATCGGCTTCTATGGTCTGTTCTTCCTGACCAACAAGCTGCGCGACTCGGCCTGGGGCCTGGTGTCGGCGTTTGCCTTGACCGGCTTCATGGGCTTTATCCTCGGCCCGATCCTCAACCGTTACCTCGGCATGGCCGGCGGTGCGGAAGTGGTCAGTTCGGCGTTTGCCATGACGGCCCTGGTATTTGGTGGCCTGTCGGCCTACGTGCTGATCAGCCGCAAGGACATGAGCTTCCTGGGTGGTTTCATCACTGCAGGCTTCTTCGTGTTGCTGGCGGCAGTGGTTGCCAGCATGTTCT
This sequence comes from Pseudomonas sp. MF6755, assembly GCF_016405635.1. Lineage (NCBI taxonomy): Bacteria > Pseudomonadati > Pseudomonadota > Gammaproteobacteria > Pseudomonadales > Pseudomonadaceae > Pseudomonas > Pseudomonas sp. MF6755. The sequence goes on along the minus strand of NZ_JAEKDA010000017.1, from coordinate 52,343 downwards.
TCCAGATCAGCGGCCTGCAACTGGCGATCAGCGCGGGTTTTGTGCTGTTTTCCTCGGTGTGCATCCTGTTCCAGACCAGCGCCATCATCCACGGTGGTGAGCGTAACTACATCATGGCGACCGTCAGCCTGTATGTATCGATCTACAACCTGTTTGTCAGCCTTTTGCAGATCTTCGGCATCATGAGCCGCGACGACTGATCGGCTAGCGCAATAAAAAATGCCCCGTATCGCGAGATACGGGGCATTTTCATTTTCAGGCCTGATGAAAGGTCAGTACTGGTTGGGCTCCATTTCCAGCTCTACCTTGAAGCGCGTGGCTATATCCTGCTGGATACGTCGCGCCAGGTTGGCAATCTCGCGGCCCGTCGCTGCACCATAGTTGACCAGCACCAGTGCCTGCAGCTTATGCACGCCCGCATCGCCATCACGGAAGCCTTTCCAGCCCGCCTTGTCGATCAGCCAGCCAGCGGCGAGTTTCAATTGCCCATCGGCCTGAGGGTAGGCCACCAGGTCCGGATACTGGCTTTGCAGTTCTGCAGCGAGGGCTTGGGATACCAGTGGGTTCTTGAAGAAGCTGCCGGCGTTGCCCAGCTCCGCCGGGTCGGGCAGTTTTTCACGGCGAATGCTGCAAATTGCCCGGCTCACATCGCTGGGTGTAGCGTCGGTGATGCCCTGCGCGGACAGTCGCTGTTGCACCGGGCCATAGTCGAGCTTCAGATGGCTGGCGCGGCTGAGTGCAAAGCGTACCCTCAGGATCAGCCAACGCCCGACTTCATGCTTGAACAGGCTGTCACGGTAAGCAAACCTGCATTCGTCCAGGCTGAAATCCCGCAGCTCGCCGGTCTGGCGATCCAGGGCGGTGAGGCCGGCAAACACATCCTTGATCTCCACGCCATAGGCACCAATGTTCTGCATCGGCGCCGCACCGACCGTGCCAGGGATCAGGCTGAGGTTTTCCAGGCCGCAGAAGCCGTGTTCAAGGCTCCACAGTACAAACGGATGCCAGGCTTCGCCCGCTTCGGCTTCGACGACCACGTGCACGCCATCATCGTGCAGCACGCGAATACCTTGGGTTGCCATGCGCACGACCAGGGCAGCAACATCCTGGGTCAGCAGCAGGTTACTGCCGCCACCGATCACCAGCAGCGGCACCGCCTGTGCAGCGGCGTAGGCCAGCGCCTCGCGAACATCCGCATCACTGTGGGCCTCGGCAAATAATTGAGCGCGCACGTCGATGCCGAAGCTGTTGAACGGCTTGAGCGATACCTGCGCAAGCACCTGCAAGGTCATAACCGCCCCTTCAATTCGATCACCAATAAATCACAGGCGCGCTCGATCAGGTCCAGGACCCGTTCGAAACCTTGCTCACCTTCATAGTATGGGTCTGGCACCTCGTCCACTTCGCCGTCAAAGCGACGCAGGAACAAATCCAGTTCCGCCTTGCCCTGCCCCGGCTGCATGGCCTTGAGGTTGCGCAGGTTGCTGTGGTCCATGGCCAGGATCAGGTCATAACGCGCAAAGTCGGCGCGGGAGACCTGCTGGGCACGCTGGGACGACAAGTCATAACCACGCTCCAGCGCCGCACGTTGGCTGCGCTGGTCCGGCGGGTTGCCGATATGCCATTCGCCGGTGCCGGCAGACGCCACCTCAACCTGGCCGGCCAAGCCTGCTTCGCGCAGCTTATAGCGCAGCACGCCTTCAGCGGTTGGCGAGCGGCAGATATTGCCCAGGCATACAAACAGGACTTCCATCAGGCGCCCAGCAGGCGACGGACGCGATCGAGGTCTTCCTGGGTGTCGACACCCGCTGGCGGCGCTTCCAGAGCATCGCCTACATGGATGCGCACGCCGTGCCACAGGGCACGCAGTTGCTCCAGGGATTCCGTGTTTTCCAGCCAGCACGGGCCCCAACTGACGAAATCATGCAGGAAGCCGGCCCGATAGGCGTAGATGCCGATATGGCGGCGATACGGCACACCCTCCGGCAATATATCGCGACTCTTGGCAAAGGCATCCCGCGCCCAAGGCAAGGTCGAACGACTGAAGGTCAGTGCCAGGCCATTGATGTCACTGACCACTTTCACCACATTTGGGTTGAACAGCGTCTCGATGTCTTCGATCGGTTCGGCCAAGGTCGCCATGCGCGCTTCACCATGGGCCGCCAGGTTGGCGGCGACCTGGTCGATGACGCCCGGCGGGATCAACGGCTCGTCGCCTTGCACGTTCACCACGATAGCGTCGGGCGCCAGGCCAAGCTTGGTGGCGACTTCGGCCAGGCGATCGGTGCCGGAATTATGGTCTTCGCGGGTCAGTACCGCTTCGGCACCAAAACCTTTGCACGCCTCGATAATTCGCGGGTCATCGGTGGCCACTACCACCCGCTCGGCGCTGCTTTTGCACGCTTGTTCCCACACCAGCTGAATCATCGGCTTGTTGCCGATCATTTGCAGCGGCTTGCCCGGCAGGCGCGTCGAGGCATAGCGCGAGGGAATGACAACGGTAAAGGCGGTGGTCATTTATCCAGGCGCTCATCGGTGGTCAGGGTACGGGCTTCGCTTTCGAGCATGACCGGGATGCCGTCACGGATAGGGTAAGCCAGGCCGGCACCTTTGCTGATCAGCTCGGTTTTGTCGGCGCTGAGCTTGAGCGGGCCTTTGCAGATCGGGCAAGCGAGGATGTCGAGCAGTTTGGTGTCCATGAATGTTTCCTGGAAAGAAGCGTTTTAAGGCAAGAGACGGTTGGGCAGCAGACGCATCAGCTGCGTGTCGAACCAGGCGACAAACGCCGGCGACGGTACCGCATCCACCGCAAGGTACCACCAGTCGGGCTGGGCAAAGGCGCGGCACTTCACCGCGTCCTTTTCGGTCATGACCAGCGGCAATGACGGCGTAAAATCCAAGACCTCGGCGCTATAGGGCGCGTGGTCGGCAAAAGCATGGGGTATCGGCTGCCAGTGTAGCGTTTCAAGGGTATTGAAGAAACGTTGTGGATTGCCAATACCGGCGACTGCATGCACCTGCTGGCCCATCGGAAAGTGCGTGACCGGCTGGCGCTCGCCGCTGTGCAGATTGACCAGCGCGGTGGGCCGCAAGCGGAAGGCAAAGCCATCTTCACGGTCCGAACCGGCACCGTTATAGAGCAGCGCATCGACACTCTGCAGGCGCTCCACCGGCTCGCGCAACGGCCCGGCCGGCAGGCAACGGCGATTGCCCAGGCCGCGGGCGGCATCGATCAGTACCAGTTCGAGATCGCGGGCGAGGCGGTAATGCTGCAAGCCGTCGTCGGAAAGGATCAGGTCTAGCGGTTCGCTGGCAAGCAGGGCCTTTACCGCACGGCTGCGGTCGGGGTCGATCATCAACGCTACGCCGCTGCGCTGCACGATCAGCAAGGGTTCGTCGCCAGCCACCTCGGCGCTGTTGCTGGCCTCGACTCGCCACGGAAACTGAGGCGGCTTGGCACCGTAGCCACGGCTGACCACGCCCACGCGCAAACCGCTGCGCCGGCAGTGTTCGATCAACCACAGGATCAACGGCGTCTTGCCGGTACCTCCAACGGTGATATTACCGACCACCACCACCGGCACCGGCGATTGATAAATCTCGCCCTCGCCCGCCACGAAGCGGTCACGCTTACGTTGCACCACCCGGCGATACAGGGATTCCAGCGGTCGCAACAATACCAATGCCGGATGGCCCTCGTACCAGGCCTTGAGCAAACGATCGGACATGGCCATCAGGGCGGGCCCGCCGCCTCGACGGTGGTCATGCGCAAATGGCTGAAACCGAGCTTGCCGGCAGCGTCCATGGCGGTGATCACGGCTTGATGCTGCGTCTTGCCGTCAGCGCTGATGGAGAGCGGCAGTTGGGTGTCACCACCGGACTCCTTCTGCAACGCCTCCATCAGGCTGGCGAGGTCATTCTTCGCCAGCAACTGGTTATTCACCGAGAACACGCCATCAGCGCTGATGGCGATATCCAGTTGCTTGACCTGCTGGTCTTCGGCAGGCGAACCGCTCACCGCTTCAGGCAAGTCGACACGCAGCTGGGTTTCTCGGGTGAAGGTGGTGGTCACGACAAAAAACAGCAGCAGGATAAACACCACGTCGATCAACGATGCAAGGTTGATATCGACATTTTCCCGTTGCTTGCGGCGAAATTTCACGCTCTGCCCTCAACCAGGTCCACGTCACGGTCTCCCTGCACCACTTCCACCAGCTTGATGGCTTCCTGCTCCATGCCGACCACCAGCTCATCGATGCGACGTTGCAGGAAGCGATGGAAGAACACCGAGGGAATACCCACCATCAGGCCTGCTGCCGTGGTGATCAAGGCCTTGGAGATGCCCCCGGCCAATACCGCCGCGTTGGTGGTCATGCCCGAGCCCATGAACGAGCTGAAGATATCGATCATGCCCAGCACCGTCCCGAGCAAACCGAGCAAGGGCGCCATGGCGGCGATAGTACCGAGGGCATTGATGTAGCGTTCCAGCTCATGGATAACCCGGGCAGCCGCTTCTTCAATGCACTCTTTCATGATCTCGCGGCCATGCTTGGAGTTGGCCAGGCCGGCAGCGAGGATTTCACCCAGCGGCGAATTGGCGCGCAGCTCCTTGAGCTTTTGCTTGTCGAGCTGCTTGTTCTTGATCCAGCCCCAGACCTGCCCCAGCAGGTGCTCGGGGGTAACGCGACTGGCGCGCAGGGTCCACAGGCGTTCGGCAACGATGCCGAGTGCGGCGATGGAGCTCAGAATGATCGGCAACATCATCCAGCCGCCGGATTTGACCAATTCCCACACAGTGAATGCCCCCTCGAAAAAGTGCGCCACTTTACCATATAGGTTCGGCAGCGGGGTTCGTCGGCTACAGGCCCGCCTATCGCAGGCCCAAGTCTTTGGTAACGCCGGATTACGGTAACGGTTCGCGCCAGAAACGGCGTTGACTGCGCGCAACAGTAGGTGCCTGGAACGCACCCAAACGCAGGCTCACGGCACCCTGCTCAGCGCTGTCATAAACCCGGCTGCCCAGTGCCTGATAGCGCGCCATTACCTGTGGGTGAGGATGGCCGTACGCATTGCTGCGCCCACGGGAAATCAGCACCGATGTCGGCGCCAGCCGCTGCAGGAAGGGCCAGGACGAAGAACTGCGGCTGCCATGGTGCGGGGCCTGCAGCCAATCGGTGGGTACCGCCAGCGGCGAGGCCAGGAATGCCTGTTCGGCGGCGCGATCGATATCGCCGGTGAGCAGCAAGCGTTCGCCATTGGCCTCGACCTGCAATACGCAGGATCTCGGATTGCCATCAATCGCACCCGCCCACTGCCACAGTTCAAATGACACGCCATCCCATTCCCACCGCTCGCCACTGGCACAGGGCTGGGTATCAAGAAACCGTGGCAAGCCCTCGGTTTCGCCACCCACCACGCGCTTGACGGACAGCCCGCGGGCCACCGCCGCTGCACCGCCAGCGTGATCGGCGTCGGCGTGACTGAGCAACATCATGTCCAACTGCCCTACCCCGAGCTTTTTCAACGCCGGCAAGACGACCCGTGCGCCCAGGTCGACGGGCCCTGCCCGGGGCCCGGCATCGTAGAGCAAGGTGTGATGGCGAGTGCGCAGGATCAGGGCCTGCCCCTGACCGACATCCAGCTGCACCACGTCTACCTGCCCGTGAGGTATCGACTCCCTGGGTGGAAACACCGCCAACAACAGCATGGGCCAACCCAGCAACCGAAACGGCAGCCCCTTGGGCAATAGCAAAATAACCGCGCCGGCCAGGCTCACCAGCCAATAGCCCAAAGGCACCTCGGCCGGTATCCAGGCAGGCAGTCGCACAGCGAGCAGCGTCAGGCCCTTGAACAACCCGTCCAGCGCGCCACCCGCCAACCAAAGCAAACCGTCGCCGGCCAATGGCACCCACAGCAATAATGTACCCAGCAGCGCCAAAGGCAGCACCACCAGGCTGATCCACGGCACGGCAAACAGGTTGGCCACGGGTGCGCTGAGGCTGATGGGCAAACCCAGCGCGAGCAAAATGGGAAACAAGCCAATGGCGATCAACCACTGGGGACGGGTCCATGCCTGCCAGACGCTCCACGGCCCCAGGCGCCCGCTGAATGCCAGCACCAGCACTGCGACGGCCGCAAACGACAACCAGAACCCCGGCTGCAAACTGGCCAAGGGCTCAAGCACCAGCACGCCATTCAACGCAAGCAACAACGGCCACCAGACACCCAAATGACGGAAGCGCAAACGCCATAGCAATACCAAGCCCACCATGACACAGGCCCGCTGCACCGGCACGCCGAACCCCGCCAGCAGTCCATAACCCAGCGCCCCGGTAAACGCTAAACCACACGCCCACGGCAGCCACGGCCAGGTTCGGGGCCAGCAACCATAGCGGGCCAACAAAGCGATCAGGCCGTAGAGCAACCCCGCCAACAAGCCTATGTGCTGCCCGGAAATCACTAGCAGATGCACCGTGCCCGTACCCTGCAGCACCTGCCAATCTTCAGGCGCAAGCCCGGAGCCATCGCCCAGTACCAACGCCGCCAGCCCCGCTTCGCGGCCTTGCGCATCCACAGCCATCAACCGCTGGCGAACAGCATCACGCCAGGCATTGCGGGCCGGCGCCAGGCGCTCACCGTCCTTTACTGTCGCTGTGGCGCCGATACGCTGGGCCAGCAGCCAGGCTTCGTAGTCGAAGCCATGAAAATTGAGCAAGCCGGCAGGCCGCTTCAGCGTCAATGCCAGACGCCAGCGCTCTCCGCTGTTTACCGCTGGCCCAGCATGCCAAGACACGCGGATGCGCTTGGGTAGCCGCGCATTGCGCGACCGACTGTCGGCCAGTTCGAAGCGCACTCCCGTGCCGGTCTTTTGCGGCAAGCCGATTACACGCCCTTCCACCCAGCGCGTTTGCCCGTCCAGCGCCGGTTGCAAACGGTCATCCAGCGCCCACTGCGCACTGATACAGGCCCAGCTCAAACCCACCAGGAAGAACGCCAAGGGATAGGTGCGAAAAGGCAATAACATCAAGGCCAGTACCAGCATTGCCAGTAACCCAGCGCCAGGCGCCAGTGCCGGTAACCAACGCAACGCAAGCAAGCCCAGCGCCAACGCCAACATCCCTGTTTTCATGGATCATCCTTTTTCAGTGATCCACTCAGTCTTAGCCGGGCGACCGACAGCGCCTATGATGTTTTGTCACAAAGTCTGAATTTTCTGTTTATAGAATCCGGGCATACTTGCCCCTCAAACTGACCTGGAACCCTTATGCCCCGGCGCTTATTCAAACGGTACATGCCAGATCCCGCCCATATCAGGGAACATAAGTCCTTACAGTTTTTGGGTACCTTGCTGCATGACCCGAACCTCTGGCACCTGAACCGGCACTCAGTGGCACGCGCCATGGCCGTGGGGTTGTTCGCGGCGTTTATACCGATTCCGTTCCAGATGTTGCTCGCCGCGGTCCTGGCCATTGCGGTGCGCGGCAATATGCCGATCGCCGTGAGCCTGGTGTGGCTGACCAACCCGATCACCATGCCGGTGGTGTTCCTCTGTACCTACATGACCGGCGCCTGGTTGATGAACGTACCGCCGCGCAGCCTGCCCGACGACCTGACCTGGGAATGGATCAGCAGCCAGTTGAGCACGCTGTGGCAGCCGTTCCTGCTGGGTTCGGTGGTATTGGGGTTGGTATTGGGGGCGTTGGCTTATTGCCTGACCATGGCGTACTGGCGCTGGTGGGTTGCGCACCAGTGGAAAAAACGCAAATTGCGCCGGCGCTGAGTGTTAACACGCCAGCAAGCGCAGATGCACCCGCAAGCCCTGCCCGGTATTTTCCGCCCATAAGCGCCCGCCCTGGCGCTGCACGGCGTTGCGGGCAATGCTCAGCCCCAGGCCGAAACCACCATCGCCGGGCCGCGAGCCGTCCAAGCGGGTAAAGGGCGCAAAGATGCGCTCCAAATCCCGCTCATCAATACCGCCGCCCTGATCCTCCAGCCAGATATGCCAATAGTCCCCCTCTCGACACCCGTCAAGTTGCACTGAGCCATCGTCGGGGGAATGGCGTATGGCGTTGCGCAAGATATTTTCCAGGGCCTGGGCCAATGCATTCAGGTTGCCGCGCACCCAACTGTCCGCCGGCAATAAGCACGGCAAGCGCGACGCCGGCCAGTGGCTTTCGAAACAAGCGTTTTCTCGCAACATGTCCCACAACGCCTGGAGCTGAATGTCTTCCTGGGGCAGCGGCGCTGTTTCACTGTCGAGCCAAGCCAGTTGCAGGCTGTCTTCCACCAGGCGCTGCATGGCGTCGATTTCCCGACTCAGGCGCTCACGCAGCCTGGCCGGGTCTTGCTCACTGTCGCAGGCCACCCGCAGGCGGCTCAAAGGTGTGCGCAATTCATGGGACATGTCGCGCAGCAACTGCTGTTGCAAACGCACCGTGCCCTGCAAGCGTTCGGACATATGGTCAAAGGCACGCCCCAGTTCGCCGAGCTCGTCCTGACGACTGGTCGCATCCCGGGACATGCGCGTATTCAATTGATCCGCACGCCAGGCATTGGCCTGCTCACGTAATTGATTGAGAGGCATGATCAGCAGCCGATAGAGGCCAATGCACAGCAACAGGGTAAACAGGCCCGGGATCACGCCATTGGTGACCACCCGCCAGAACAGTTGATAGCGCCCGGGCATAAAGCGCTGCGGCAGTTCGATCACCAGCGATCCCACGCCAGGGTCAACCGGGAACGGCACCTTCATCCAGGGTAAACCTATGACATGCCGGCTGACCGGCCAATCCAACCCGCGCAAAAAGGTCAGGCGCTGGCTTTCCTTGTCACTCAGAGGCGTGCTGCTGAGGGATTGCAGGTCGTTACCGATCACGCCGACCCAAGTGGTTTCACGCTTGGCCATCAGTTGCAGCCAGGCATCCACGCCGGCGCTGCCTTGTGTGCTCCACGCCAGCTCTGCGCCTGCGGCGTAACCACTGAGAATCTCCCGCGATTTGTCCGACAGGTACGCGCTCTGCTGCTCCATGTAGCGGCCCCACGACCAACTGAGCCAAATCATCAGCAAACAGAAGGCGATCAACAGGCAGGCCAACTTCCAGAACAACGAGTGTTTGCCGGGCAATCGCTCAAAGCCCTGCATCAGGACCGCTCAGCACATAACCCTTGCCCCACACGGTGCGTACTTCGCGCTCGGCATAGCCGATGGCCTTGAGCTTGCGGCGAATCTGGCTGACGTGCATGTCGAGGCTGCGGTCATGGGGCGCATAACCGCGCTGCAGCACGTGCTGATACAGGAAAGCTTTGCTGAGGACTTCTTCAGCATTGCGCTGCAGGGTTTCCAGCAAGCGGTATTCGCTGCGCGTCAGCCCCGCCCACTGTTCCTGGCAGGCCACATCACAGCGTTCATCATCGAAATGCAATACCCGCACATCCTCTCGCACCACTGGGCGCGGCGGTTCAGGCCGGCGATCCAGGGCAACGCGGCGCAGGATCGCTTCAATGCGCACGCGCAGTTCAACCATGCTGAACGGTTTGGGCAAGTAGTCATCGGCCCCCAGGCGAAAGCCGCTGATACGATCGGCTTCGGCGCCGAGCGCCGACATCAGGATCACCGGCATGGCATGGCTCTGGCGCAAATGGGTGAGAATCGACAGCCCGTCCAACCCCGGCAACAGGATGTCCATCAACACCAGGTCGAACGCCTGGTCGCGGGCCATTTGCAGGCCCTGCTGACCGTTCTGGCACCACGTCACCTGGAAACCACTGCGGCCGAGCTGCTCATGCACGTAGGCCCCCAGGACAGGGTCATCTTCAATGGTCAGGATAGTGGGTAGGCCAACTGTTGCGGGAGTCATTAGCGTCTGCAAGTCATTCTCAATCACTGATTATTCAAGATTAAATGGTTACAGGCAATCGCCACCCGGCGCCGAATGGCCCGAAGATTGCGGTATGTCATTAATTTGCAAGATTCCAGGCCGTGCAAATGGCTACACTGCGCAGGTGGCGCGGGCCGGATGCCTGCGTGGATAATTGATAACAACGTGGTAGCAGGAGAGTGGCGTGCTTAGAAGAATGGGGATAAAAGGCCGCGTACTGTTGCTGACCTTATTACCGACCAGCCTGATGGCCCTGTTATTGGGAGGCTATTTCACCTGGATGCAACTGTCGGAGTTGCAGAGCCAGTTGCTGCAACGCGGCGAAATGATCGCCGAACAATTGGCGCCGCTGGTAGCGCCCGCCTTGGGCCACAAGAACACCGACCTGCTGGAGCGCATCGCCACCCAATCCCTGGAGCAACCGGACGTGCGTGCCGTGTCATTTCTGGCTCCAGACCGTTCGTCCCTGGCCCACGCCGGCCCGACCATGCTTAACCAGCCGCCCACCGGCAACAGTTCGCACCTGTTGCAACGCACCGGCAACGACGCCACTCGCTACCTGCTGCCGGTATTTGGCCGCCATCGCAACCTGGCGGGCGACCTCATCCCAGATGAGTCTGACCGCCTGCTGGGTTGGGTCGAGGTGGAGCTGTCCCACAACGGCATGTTGCTGCGCGGCTACCGCAGCCTGTTCGCCAGCCTGTTGTTGATCGCCATCGGCCTGATGGGTACCGCTGCCCTCGCCCTGCGCATCAGCCGCAGCATCAACTCGCCCATTGGCAAAATCAAACAGGCCGTGGCCCAGCTCAAGGACGGTAACCTGGAAACACGTCTGCCACTGCTGGGTAGCCAGGAACTGGACCAGCTCGCGTCGGGCATCAACCGCATGGCCGAAACCCTGCAAAATGCCCAGGAAGAGCTGCAACACAGCATCGACCAGGCCACCGAAGACGTGCGCCAGAACCTGGAAACCATCGAGATCCAGAACATCGAGCTGGACCTGGCACGCAAGGAGGCCCTGGAGGCCAGCCGCATCAAGTCGGAGTTCCTGGCCAACATGAGCCATGAGATCCGCACGCCGCTCAACGGTATCCTCGGTTTTACCCACCTGCTGCAAAAAAGCGAACTGTCGCCGCGCCAGCTGGATTACCTGGGCACCATCGAAAAGTCCGCCGATAACCTGTTGGGCATCATCAACGAGATCCTCGATTTCTCGAAGATTGAAGCCGGCAAGCTGGTACTCGACAGCGTGCCCTTCAACCTGCGGGACTTGCTGCAAGACACCCTTACCATCCTCGCCCCCGCCGCGCATGCCAAGCAGCTCGAACTGGTCAGCCTGGTGTACCGCGACACGCCGCTGGCGTTGGTGGGTGACCCTCTGCGCCTCAAGCAGATCCTGACCAACCTGATCAGCAACGCGATCAAGTTCACCCGCGAAGGCACCATCGTTGCCCGGGCGATGATCGAGGACGAACAGGAAGACAGCGTGCAGTTGCGCATCAGTGTGCAAGACACCGGCATCGGCCTGTCCAACCAGGATGTACGCGCGCTGTTTCAGGCCTTCAGCCAGGCCGACAACTCGCTGTCGCGCCAGCCTGGCGGTACCGGCCTGGGCCTGGTGATCTCCAAGCGCTTGATCGAGCAGATGGGCGGCGAAATCGGCGTCGACAGCACACCGGGCGAAGGCTCGGAGTTCTGGATCAGCCTGAACCTGCCCAAGACCCGCGATGACGTTGAAGACCTGCCCGCCCCGCCGCTGCTGGGGCGCCGTGTGGCAGTGCTGGAGAACCACGAACTGGCGCGCCAGGCCCTGCAACATCAGTTGGAAGACTGCGGCCTGGAAGTCACACCGTTCAACAGCCTGGAAAGCCTGACCAACGGCATTACCAGTGCGCACCAGACCGAACAGGCGATCAGCCTGGCCGTGCTCGGCGTCACCGCCAATGACATTCCGCCCGAGCGCCTCAACCAGCATTTGTGGGACCTTGAACACCTGGGCTGCAAGGTCCTGGTGCTGTGCCCGACCACCGAGCAGATGCTGTTCAACCAATCGGTGCCCAACCCCAACAGCCAGTTGCAGGCCAAACCCGCCTGTACACGTAAGTTGCGCCGCTCACTGGCCGACCTGATCAGCCCACGCCCTTCGCGCAGCGAACCGGGCGAGCCGCTGTCCAGCCGTGCGCCGCGAGTGCTGTGTGTGGACGACAACCCGGCCAACCTGTTGCTGGTGCAAACCCTGCTGGAAGACATGGGCGCCAAGGTGCAGGCGGTGGAAAGCGGTTATGCGGCCATCGATGCGGTGAAGCAGGAAACCTTCGACCTCGTATTAATGGACGTGCAAATGCCCGGCATGGACGGGCGCCAAAGCACCGAGGCGATCCGCCAGTGGGAAAGCGAACGCCACGGCACGCCGCTGCCGGTAGTCGCCCTCACGGCCCATGCCATGGCCAACGAAAAACGTGCCCTGCTGCAAAGCGGCATGGACGATTACCTGACCAAGCCGATCAGTGAGCGGCAGTTGGCCCAGGTGGTGTTGAAGTGGACCGGCCTGGCCCTGCGCAACCAAGGCCCGGAGCGCGTCAACGATGGCCTGGCCCAGGGCGTGCAACTGCTGGTGCTCGACCACGAGGAAGGCCTGCGCCTGGCCGCCAACAAGGCCGACCTGGCCGCCGATATGCTTGCCATGCTGCTGGCCTCTCTGGAAGCCGACCGCCTGGCGATTACGCTCGCCCGTGAAGCCAATGACAACCACGCCCTGATCGAACGCGTGCACCGCCTGCACGGCGCCACGCGCTACTGCGGCGTGCCACAACTGCGTGCAGCCTGCCAACGCGCCGAAACCCTGCTCAAGCAGGATGATGCCAAGGCCATGGCGGCGCTGGATGAACTGGACATGGCGATTGCGCGATTGGCCAGTGAAGCCAGAGTCAGCGCCTGACGCAATTCTATGGACAACACCAATCAAAATGTGGGGGGGGGCAAGCCCCCTCCCATATTCAGTCAGCATTTCAACTTGTAAATTGCAGGGAGCCTTTTTAATGCGCGTCATTCTTTTCAGCAGCCAAACCTACGACCGCGACAGCTTCCTCGGCGAACCTCTCCCCACAGGTCTGGAACTGCAATTCCAACCCGCCCGCCTCAACCTCGACACCGTTGCCCTGGCCGAACATCACGAAGTGGTCTGCGCCTTTATCAACGATGACCTCAGTGCACCGGTGCTGGAGCAGTTAGCCAAGGGCGGCACGCGCCTGATTGCGCTGCGCTCGGCCGGCTACAACCATGTCGACTTGCCAGCCGCCAAACGCCTGGGCCTGATCATCGTGCGCGTGCCCGCGTATTCGCCCCACGCCGTAGCTGAACACGCCGTGGCGCTGATCCTGGCCCTCAACCGCCGCCTGCACCGTGCCTACAACCGTACCCGCGACGGTGATTTCAGCCTGCACGGGCTCACCGGTTTCGATTTGGTCGGCAAAACCGTCGGCGTGGTCGGCACCGGGCAGATCGGCGCGACCTTCGCCAAAATCATGGCCGGCTTCGGCTGCCAGCTGCTGGCCTATGATCCCTTCCCCAACCCGCAGGTGCAGGCCCTGGGAGCCCGCTATGTGAGCCTCCCCGACTTGCTGGCCGAGGCGCAGATCATCAGCCTGCACTGCCCTCTGACCGCTGACAGCAAGCACCTGATCAATGCCCGTTCCCTGGCGCAGATGCAGCCCGGCGCAATGCTGATCAATACCGGCCGCGGTGGCCTGGTCGATACCCCGGCGCTGATCGAAGCGCTCAAGGTTGGCCAGTTGGGTTACCTGGGGCTGGATGTGTACGAGGAAGAGGCCCAGCTGTTTTTCGAGGACCGCTCGGACCTGCCCCTGCAAGACGACGTACTCGCCCGCCTGCTGACCTTCCCCAACGTGATCATCACCGCACACCAGGCGTTCCTCACTCGCGAAGCCCTGGCGGCCATTGCTGGCACCACGCTGGCCAACATTGCAGCATGGGCCAATGGCCGGGCGCAGAACCTGGTCGAGGGATGATCAGCGGTCACATACCAGGCTCATGATAGGCCGGCACCCGTGATAGGATGCCGCGCCTATTTGGAGGATCCATGGCCGAACACGATTTCCGCTTCAGCTTGCTGAGCCCGCAACACACCCTGATCGAATGCCGCGCCCTGGTGCCGGGCCGCTACCAGGTCACCGGCAACGGTGGTTCGATCAAGCATGGCGACGTCCTGATCGTCACCCTGCGCGGCAGTAAAACCCTGTCTATGCGCCTGACCGTAGAAGGTGACGCGCGCTACTCCATCCGCCCGGCTGGCCAATGGGTCGCCATGGCCCAGGGGCCGAAGTTTGGCGAACTGGAGATTCACACCTGGAAGGCCAATTGCGACAGCTGCGACGCCGTGCTCGAATTTGAATTCGCGGTGGAAACCAAGCTGACCAAAGAACCGCTGCAACCGGCCGCCAACGCACGCATCAAAGAACTCGGCTGGGCCAGCGAAGGCGACAAGCACCGCTGCCCGAAATGCCAGCAGGCCGCACAATGAAAGGCGCGTTGCTGCTCGCCGCAATCGGTGTGGGCCTGACGGGCTGCGCGGCGGATGGCGCGAAGCTCGAGCGCGACCACAGCTACGTGGTGGAGTGGATCGGTGAGCGGCCGCTGATGGACTACGCGCACCTGACCGTCACGCTCGGCGCAGATGGCCGTGCCTATGGCAACGGCGGCTGCAACCACTGGTTCGCGCCGTACACCGTCGAGGGCGACAAGCTCAGCTTCGGTCAGCTCGGCAGCACGCGCAAACTCTGCGCCGAAGCCCTGATGGAGCAGGAGCATCGCTTCTTCCAGGCCCTGCAAGGCGTGCAGCGCTGGGATATCTCGCCGATCGAACAGACGCGGTTCTGGCCGGCCGAGGGCAAGCCGATTCGCTTGTGGCTTGAAGAAGGCTGATATCCCACTTTCGGGATTGACTGGATCTAAATGTGGGAGGGGGCTTGCTCCCGATGGCAGTGTGCCGGGCACTACAGGTGCTGGCTGACACACCGCTATCGGGAGCAAGCCCCCTCCCACATTTGACTGGGGACAAGTCTGTCAGCCGCGCAAGGCTTTAAGCTTGGCCAACACACCTTCCGCCGTCTGCTCACCCATCAATTGCTCCCGCACCTTACCCTTGTCATCAATGATGTAGGTCACCGGCAATGCCTCGCTGCGCGGGATCTCGAAGATCCCATCCGGGTTCTGGGCCAGTACCGTGAACTTGATCCCCAGCTTGTCGCTGGCAGCTTTCAGCTCTTCACCCTGCACATTGTCGAAGTTGACCCCGAACACCCCCACACCCTGCCCTTTCACTTGCTCGGCCAGCGCGTTGAGCTCGGGGATTTCCGTGCGGCACGGGCCACACCATTCGGCCCAGTAGTTGACCACCAGCCACTGCTTGTCCAAGCGTTCGGCCGCCACTTTCTGGCCATATTGGTCAACGCCGTAATCGTTACCACAGCCGCTGAGCAGCAGGGTTGTGATGATCGCCAATGCACCGATCAGTCGCCTTGTCATGGGGTATTCCTTTGCAAAAATGAACATGGGCTGCGACCTATCGCCTCTTACGGTTTAAGGACAGGCGCCAGCGCAGGTAGAATACCTGCCACCTTACGCAAGATGCGACCCGCACATGACCGATCTGACGCTTTATCACAACCCGCGCTGCTCGAAATCCCGCGGTGCGCTCGAACTGCTTGAAGCTCGCGGCCTCACCCCAACGGTGGTGCGCTACCTGGAAACCCCACTCGATGCAGCGCAAATCAAGGCCCTGCTGAAAAAACTGGGGATCAGCGCACGCCAATTGCTGCGCACGGGCGAAGACGAATACAAAACCCTCGATTTGGCCGACGCCAGCCTCAGCGAAGCGCAATTGATGGCCGCTATCGCAGCCCATCCCAAGCTGATGGAGCGCCCGATCCTGGAAACCACCACTAAAGCCATCATTGGCCGCCCGCCCGAGAATGTGCTGGAGATCCTGCCGTGAGCGCGCCCTATGTGCTGGTGTTGTATTACAGCCGCAACGGCGCGGTGAGCGAGATGGCCCGGCAGATTGCCCGGGGCATTGAACAAGGCGGCATGGAAGCACGACTGCGCACAGTGCCGGCGATTTCCACCGAGTGCGAAGCCGTGGCGCCGAGCATTCCCGACGAAGGTGCGCTGTATGCCAGCCTGGATGACCTGAAGCACTGCTCGGGCCTGGCCCTGGGCAGCCCGACCCGCTTCGGCAATATGGCCGCGCCGCTCAAATACTTCCTCGACGGCACCAGTAACCTGTGGCTCACCGGCGCGTTGGTCGGCAAGCCTGCCGGCGTGTTCACCTCCACCGCCAGCCTGCATGGCGGCCAGGAAACAACGCTGATGTCGATGCTGCTGCCGCTGTTGCACCACGGCATGCTGATCACCGGCCTGCCCTACAGCGAGCAGGCGCTGCTCAACACCCAGGGCGGCGGCACGCCATATGGCGCCAGCCACCATTCCGGGCCTGACGGCAAGCGCATGCTCGATCAACATGAAATCACCCTGTGCCGGGCCCTAGGCCTGCGCCTGGCCAAGACCGCCACGCTGCTGGAGAACGGCCGTGGCCAGGAAGCCTAAGGTCCTGCCATCCCAGGCGTGGCTGGAACCACGGGTCAAGATTGCACGCGCACTGAGCCTGCTGGCGTTTTTCAGCCTGGTGGGCTTGTTGTGCGTGTACTACCTGTTCATCGCCGATCTGCACGGGGCGCGCCCATGGGTGATCCTGCTGATCGAACTGGTGCCGCTGCTGGTGCTGGCGCCAGGGATGATCATCGGCAGTGCCCGCGGGCATTCGTGGATGTGCTTTGTGGTGAACCTGTATTTCATCAAGGGCGCACTGGCGGCGTACGATCCGAACCGCCAGTGGTTCGGGGTGCTGGAGATGCTGGCGAGCCTGGCGGTGTTTTGTACGGCGCTGCTGTATGCGCGCTGGCGGCATCAGTTGAATCGGCGGTTGGCTGAAGCCCCGGGGGCCTGAAAGTCCGTCTTCGCGAGCAAGCCCGCTCCCACATTTGTCCGCATACATCCTTTGGAATGCGGTCGAATGTGGGAGCGGGCTTGCTCGCGAAGGAATCACCTCGGTCTCAATGATTCACCGTATACGCCAACATCATCGACAACTGGCACATCGGCCGCCCACTCTCGGCATGCCACTGGTTGAACGCGCCCTGCACCGTCGCCAAGTCCCGCAGGCTGGTCGGTGCCTTGTCGACGATCTTCTGTGCGTTCAACGCTGCCACCACGTCATAGCTCGGCACAAACGTATCCTTGCCCACCATCCGCAGAAACCGTGGCGCCGACAGCCCACCCAACTGGTGGCCGTGCTTGCTCAGGTATTTCCATAGCCCGACAATATCGGTCACCGGCCAATCGGCGACAAACGCACCAAAGCTGCCCTTTTCCTGCTCGATATCGAGGATCATCTGCGCATTGCGCGGCACACTCTTGAGCTTGCCCAGGTGGCGAATGATGCGCGTGTCCTGCATCAGGCGCTCCAGGTGCTCGGCACCCATCAGCACGACTTTTTCCGGGTCGAAGCCGAAAAACACCTGCTCGAACGCCGGCCACTTGGCATCGACCACGCTGTGCTTCAAGCCAGCGCGAAACACCCGCAGCGCCAAGGTCGACAGGTAGCGGTCATCAGTAATCTTGCGCAATTGCGCCGGGGTCTTGGGCACAGGCAGATGGGCTTCCAACTCGGCCGCCGAACCGAAGCGGTTCAGACAATATTCGTGCAGCCACTTGTAATCGCGCATGCCCTCTCCTGGCAGTTGAATTCTGGGATTGAAATTGAAAACGGCGCCCGCAAGCGCCGTGTACTAGAGCCTTGATGAGGCTCAGAGGTTCACTACATTGACGAAACGCGAGGCGGCCGTCTCATCGATTTTCAGGCTGGTGAAGTCGAACAGGTTGCGGTCGGCCAACTGTGACGGGATGACATTTTGCAGGCTGCGGAAGATGCTTTCGGTACGCCCAGGGGTCTTGCGCTCCCAGTCCACCAGCATGTCCTTGACCACCTGGCGCTGCAGGTTTTCCTGGGAGCCGCACAGGTTGCAGGGGATGATCGGGAATTGCTTGAAGTCGGAATAGGCCTGGATGTCCTTCTCGTTGCAATACGCCAGCGGGCGGATCACCACGTTGCGCCCGTCATCGGCACGCAGCTTGGGCGGCATAGCCTTGAGGGAGCCGTTGAAAAACATATTGAGGAAGAAGGTCTCGACGATGTCATCGCGGTGATGCCCCAGGGCCATCTTGGTCGCGCCGATTTCGTCGGCAAAGGTATAGAGCGTGCCACGGCGCAGGCGCGAGCACAGCGAGCAGGTGGTCTTGCCTTCCGGGATCAGCTCCTTGACCACCGAGTAGGTGTCTTTCTCGACGATGTGGTACTCGATGCCCAGTTCTTTCAGATAAGCCGGCAGCACGTGCTCGGGGAAGCCTGGCTGTTTCTGGTCCATGTTGACGGCCACGATCTCGAACTTGATCGGCGCAACCTTTTGCAGGTGCAACAACACGTCGAGCATGGTGTAGCTGTCTTTGCCGCCGGAGAGGCAGACCATGACCTTGTCGCCGTCTTCGATCATGTTGAAATCGGCGACCGCTTCACCGGCCAGGCGACGCAGGCGTTTTTGCAGTTTGTTCTGGTTGACCGTAAGAGTGCCCATGGCGCTTGGATCCACTGAAGGTGTGTGACGAAAAGCCGGGTATTTTAGCGAGGTCGAGTACCCACATTCAATGTGAGAGGTGGCAGCATTCCAATCGACAGACCTCACCGCGATTAAGCCCAGGGTTTACAGCGCAATTTGCTCTAAAGGCCTTACGGTTATTCCGGTCATCACTTCCTATACTGCGACTTGAGGTCGCACACATCTATCCAGACCTTTCAGGCCATTTGGCCGGTGGGCGCTCCGATGGGGGGCGATGGTAATAACGACAGGAGTGACTGGCATGATCCATCACGTCGTGGGGCTTTTTACCCATCCCGACCAGGAATGGCGGGAAATCCGTGGCGATAAAGAAGAAAGCATCGGCCACATGTACCTCACTCATACCCTGATTCTCGCGGCGATCCCCGCCGTATCCGCCTTTATCGGCACCACCCAGGTTGGCTGGGTCATCGGCAACCGTGCCCCGGTCATGCTGACCCAGGAAAGCGCGCTATGGATGACCCTCATGTCTTACGCCGCCATGCTCGGTGGTGTGGCGGTGATGGGGGCGTTTATCCACTGGATGGCTCGCACCTACGATGCCAGCCCAAGCATGGCCCGCTGCGTGGCCTTTGCCACCTACACCGCTACACCCTTGTTTGTCGGCGGGTTGGCGGCACTCTACCCGCATATGTGGCTGGGGATGGTCGTGGGCACGGCGGCGATCTGCTACACGGTGTACCTGCTGTATGTGGGGCTGCCGACCTTCATGAGTATCGACCCGGACGAAGGTTTTCTGTTTTCCAGCTCGGTGCTGGCCGTGGGCCTGGTTGTACTGGTCGCGATCATGGCTTTCACCGTGATCGTCTGGGGCCTGGGCGTAGGGCCGATCTACACCAACTGAACGGATAAACCCGCAGGCAAGGCCACCGCAAGGTGGCTTTGTGCGTTATGCATGACCATTCGGCGCCTGACAGATTCGGAAACACCCGGTTTTGCGGCATACTGGGCCTCTCTGGAGATATGTACAGCATGCCCGAGCAACTCAATACCCGCGTCGAAGATTGTTTCCTGCAAGCCGAATCCTTTTTCAAACGAAGCTTCAAACGCCCCCAGGTCAGCCTCAAGCTGCGGGGCCAGAAGGCCGGTGTCGCGCATTTGCACGAGAACCTGCTGCGCTTCAACCCTCAGTTGTACCGTGAAAACAGCCAACACTTTCTCAAGCAAACCGTGGCTCACGAAGTGGCGCATCTGATTGCCCACCAATTGTTCGGCGAGCGTATCCAGCCCCATGGCGAGGAATGGCAGTTGATCATGCGCGGCGTTTATGAACTGCCGCCGGATCGTTGCCACACCTATGAAATCAAGCGCCGGCAGGTGACCCGCTATATCTACCGCTGCCCGTGTGCAGACAGTGATTTTCCGTTTTCGGCGCAGCGCCATGGCTTGGTGAACCAGGGGCGGCGGTATTTGTGTCGTCGATGTCGGCAGACCTTGGTGTTTACCGGACAAACTCGGGTGGAATAAGGGCCTCATCGGGGGCAAGCCCCCTCCCACATTTAATCGGTGAAAACATTTCAAGTGTGGGAGGGGGCTTGCTCCCGATGGCATCAGAACAGTCACCCAACAACCCTGGCCTGCCGCAAATCCGCAATCCGCTGAGCACTGAACCCCAATTGCGCCAGCACCTCATCACTGTGCGCCCCCACCGCTGCACCGATATGCCTCGGCGCTGGCAACCCCTCGGAAAACTTCAACGGGCAGGCAATCTGCGCCTGGCTCGAGCCATCACCCCTCGGCACCTGGCTAACCAGCTCACGAGCCTTCAGTTGTGGATGCTCCACGGCTTCACTCAGGCTCAATACCGGCTCCACACACGCATCCACCCCGGCAAACAATTCACATAGTTCATCAAAGCTGCACTTCTCGAATTCCACCTGCAGGGCCTGCTTGAGCACTGCCTGCTGCTCAGGCTTCACGCTGTGCACCGCCAGTTCCGGCCGCCCCAGAGCCACGCATAACTGCTGCATAAACCCCGGTTCCAGGCTTCCCACTGACATCCAGCGCCCATCGCGGGTCCGATAGTAATCGTAGAAACTCCCGCCATTGAGCACATGGTTCTCCCGCTCGGGCTCCACCCCGCAGGCCAGGTAACCGGCGCCGGCCATGGCGTTCAGGCTGAACGAACAATCGGTCATGCTCACATCCAGGTATTGCCCCACCCCGCTCTGCTGCCTGGCAATCACCGCCGCCAGCAAGCCCACCACCGCATGCAGCGAACCGCCCGCCACATCCGCCAATTGCACGCCCAACGGCAACGGCCCGCTGTCCCGGCGCCCGGTGTGGCTGGCCACGCCGGCCAACGCCAGGTAGTTGATATCGTGCCCGGCGCGGTCTTTATAAGGGCCGGTCTGGCCGTAGCCGGTAATCGACACGTAAATCAGCCGCGGATTGATCGCCTTCAACGCCGCGTAACCCAGGCCCAGGCGCTCCATGACCCCGGGCCGAAACTGTTCGAGCAGGATGTCATGGCCCTTGACCAACTCACGCACGATCTCCACCGCCTCGGCCTGCTTGAGATCCAGGGCCAGGCTGCGCTTGTTGCGATTGAGGTACGCGTGGCTTGCCGACGTGCCGCGGTCATGGGGCGGCAATACACGCAACAGGTCGATGCGCGCAGACGATTCGATGCGCAGCACCTCGGCGCCCATGTCCGCCAGCAGTAAGGAGGCAAACGGGCCGGGTAGCAAGGTGGAAAAATCCAGCACTTTAAGGGACGCCAAGGGACCTGACATGGGGACTCCATCTGGGTTGCGAATAGCCACAGACTAGGCAGCCTGGCGCTTACCGGCAATCGTCAGAACGATCATCCACAGTGACCGTTTTGATCACGGCGGGCTTTTTCGCGGCGGCGGCTTTATGATTGGCCCACGTTTGTTGGCAGAGTGTTCCATGAAGTTCGCGATTGCACTGTATAGCGCCGCCCACGCGCCCTCCTCGCGCCGCGCCCTACTGTTCGCCCAGGCGGCGTTAGCCGGCGGGCACGAGATTGTGCGGCTGTTTTTTTATCAGGATGGCGTGTACAGCGCGTCCAATAACATCGTTGCGCCCCAGGATGAACAAGACATTGCGCGCCAATGGCGCGAGTTCGTCAGCCAGCACCAGCTCGACGGCGTGGTGTGCATCGCCGCCGCCTTGCGCCGTGGCGTGCTTAACGCCGAGGAAGCCGCGCGCTATCAACGCAGTGCGGTCAACCTGGAGGCACCCTGGGCGTTGTCGGGCCTGGGACAATTGCATGACGCGATCCAGGACGCCGACCGCCTGATCTGTTTTGGAGGGCCGTGACATGTCCCAATCCTTATTGGTAATCAGCCGCCAGGCCCCATGGTCCGGGCCGAGTGCGCGGGAAGCGCTGGATATCGTACTGGCCGGTGGCGCGTTTGATCTGCCCATTGGCCTGCTGTTCCTCGACGACGGCGTGTTCCAACTGGCACCGCACCAGGACGCCAAGGCCGTGCAGCAAAAGGACCTCGGTGCCAACCTGCAGGCCTTGGGGCTGTTTGGCATCGAGGATGTGTTCGCTTGCAGCCATAGCCTGGCGGAGCGCGGGCTCACTGTGCCCAGCATCGCCGAGTCTCTGGGTAATGAAGAAATTTCCAGGCTGATTGACCGCTACGACCAGGTGATAACCCTCTGATGTCGACTTTACATGTGCTGTCCCACTCCCCGTTTACCGATAGCCGCCTCGACAGCTGCCTGCGCCTGTGTGGCAGCAACGACGCGATCCTGCTGTGCGGCGATGGTGCCTACGGCTTGCACAGCCCTACCCTGCAAACCAAAGGCGTAAAGGTGTTTGTGCTGGCCGAAGACATGCAGGCGCGCAATTTGCCCCTGCCCGACTGGGCCGACAGCGTGGACTACCCGGGTTTCGTGCAACTGTCGATCGACTATGACAAGGTCAACACCTGGCTATGAACACCCTGACCGTAGGCGCTCGCGCCCTGGAGCTGGACAAGGACGGCTACCTCGTCGACCTGAATGATTGGTCCAACGAAGTGGCAGATGCCCTGGCCGCCGCCGAAGCCCTGGAACTGACCCCGGATCACTGGGAAATCCTCACATTGCTTCGCCAGTTCTACGCCGAATTCCAGCTGTCTCCTGCCACGCGCCCACTGATCAAGTACACCGCCCTGAAGCTGGGTCCGGAAAAGGGCAACAGCCTGCACCTCAATAAACTGTTCAACGGCACTCCCGCCAAACTCGCCGCCAAGCTGGCGGGCCTGCCCAGGCCGACGAATTGCTTATGACCGACTTTGCCCCACTGACCCTCGCAACGCCTGAAGAGCATCCCTTTGCGCAGTTCGTGCGCATCCTCGGCAAAGGCAAGCGCGGCGCGCGCAACCTCACCCGCGAGGAAGCCCGGGAAGCCATGGGCATGCTGCTCGACGAAAAGGTCGAGGACACCCAGCTCGGCGCGTTCCTGATGCTGCTGCGCCACAAGGAAGAAAGCCCGGAAGAACTTGCCGGTTTCACCGAAGCGGTACGCGAACGCCTGAACGCACCGACGTTGAACGTGGATATCGACTGGCCGACCTACGCTGGCAAGAAACGCCACCTGCCGTGGTTCCTGCTGGCGGCCAAATGCCTGGCACAAAACGGCGTGCGCATCCTGATGCACGGCGGCGGCGCCCACACCGCCGGCCGGTTGTACACCGAGCAACTGCTGGACACTTTACAGATCCCGTTGTGCCGCAATTGGCAGCAGGTGCAATCCACCTTCGAGCACGGCAACCTGGCGTTTATCCCACTGGGCGACTGGGCTCCACAACTGCAACGCATGATCGACCTGCGCAACACCCTCGGCCTGCGCTCGCCTATCCACTCCCTGGCGCGGCTGCTCAACCCGCTGAATGCGCGCTGCGGCCTGCAAAGCATTTTCCACCCGGGTTACCAGGGCGTGCATCGCGATGCCAGCGGGCTGCTCGGTGACAATGTGATTGTGGTCAAGGGCGACGGCGGCGAGATCGAGATCAACCCCGACACCCTCAGCCACTTGTATGGCACTACGGGCGGCCAGAGCTGGGACGAAGAGTGGCCCGCCCTCTCCGCCCAGCGTCACGTCAAGCCAGCGGTGCTTGAGCCTGAGCACCTCAAGGCGCTATGGCGCGGCGACGTCGAGGACAGCTACCCGCAGCTGGCCCTGATCGCCACCATGGCCCTGGCCTTGCGCGGCCTCGATCACTCACGGCAACAGGCATTCGAATTGGCCCAGCAATACTGGGATGCGCGGGATAAATCGATTTAATCGATCATTCACGCCCGGTCTTTGCGCTTTTAGTTCGAACTCATGCCTTTAGACTGGGCTCCAACGCTTATCAGCCAAGGAGCCAGTCATGGGTTTACTGATCGAAGGACATTGGAAAGACCAGTGGTACGAAAGTAGCGCAGACGGCGCTTTCCAACGGGAACAGGCACAACGCCGCCACTGGGTGACTGCCGATGGCCAGCCTGGCCCCAGCGGCGAAGGCGGCTTCCAGGCCGAGGCCGGTCGCTATCACCTCTATGTCTCTCTCGCCTGCCCCTGGGCGCACCGCACCTTGATCCTGCGCAAGCTCAAAGGCCTGGAAAGCTTGATCGACGTCTCGGTAGTCAGTTGGTTGATGCTGGAAAACGGCTGGACCTTCGACAAGGCCCACGGCTCCAGCGGTGACAAACTCGACGGTTTCGACTTCATGCACCAACGCTACACCGCCGATACCGCTGATTACACCGGGCGCGTCACCGTACCGGTGCTGTGGGACAAAAAGCTCAAACGTATCGTCAGCAATGAATCGGCGGAGATCATCCGCATGTTCAACAGCGCGTTCAACGAATTGACCGGCAATACCCTGGACTTCTACCCCGAGCCGCTGCGCGCGACCATCGACGCGTTGAACGAACGAATTTACCCCGCCGTGAACAACGGGGTGTACCGCGCAGGCTTCGCCACTTCGCAACAGGCTTATGAAAGTGCCTTTGATGATGTGTTTGCCGAGCTGGACACTCTGGAACAGCATCTGGCCAACCACCGTTACCTGGCCGGCGAATATCTGACCGAAGCCGATGTGCGGCTGTTCACCACGCTGATTCGCTTTGATGCGGTGTATTACAGCCACTTCAAATGCAACCTGCGCAGGATTGCGGATTATCCGAACCTGTCGAATTGGTTGAGGGAGATGTACCAGTGGCCGGGGGTGGCCGAGACGGTGGATTTCGCGCACATCAAGGGGCATTACTATGCCAGCCACCGCACAATCAATCCGACGGGGATTGTGCCGAAGGGGCCGTTGCAGCGGTTTGATGCAGAGCACGATCGTCAGCGGTTGAGGGGTAAGGGGGTCTGGAAGTAATTCAAGAGATGGGTTGTATTTAATGGCCTCATCGGGGGCAAGCCCCCTCCCACATTTCGATTTGTGAATACAGTCAAAATGTGGAAGGGGGCTTGCTTCCGATGCTTTTAAGGTTCACACTTGGGATTGTGCGCCTTCAAACCACTTCAGTTTTTCGCGCAGCACCACCACCTCACCCACAATGACCAATGTCGGCGCATGCACTTCATGCTCCGCCACCATGCGCGGCAAGTCGGCCAGCGTGCCGGTAAACACCCGCTGGTTCGACGTGGTGCCCTGCTGGATCAGCGCCGCTGGCGTGTCCGGCGAGCGACCATGCTTGATCAACTGTTCGCAGATGATCGGCAAGCCAATCAAGCCCATGTAGAACACCAGGGTCTGCGAGGGCCCCACCAGGTCGTGCCAGGGCAGGTCCGACGTCCCATTCTTCAAATGCCCAGTGATAAAACGCACCGACTGCGCATAGTCGCGATGAGTCAGGGGAATCCCGGCATAGGCCGCGCACCCACTGGCAGCGGTTATCCCAGGCACCACCTGGAACGGGATGCCATGGGCCGCCAGTTCCTCGATCTCTTCGCCACCCCGGCCAAAGATGAACGGGTCGCCACCCTTGAGCCGCAGCACGCGCTTACCTTGCTTGGCCAGGTCCACCAGTTGCTGGTTGATCTGGGCTTGCGGCACGGCGTGGTCAGCGCGACGCTTGCCGACATACACGCGCTCGGCATCACGACGGCACAGCTCGAGAATCGCCGGCGCCACCAAGCGGTCGTATAACACCACATCGGCTTGCTGCATCAAACGCAGGGCACGGAAGGTCAACAGGTCCGGATCGCCCGGCCCAGCGCCCACCAGGTAAACTTCGCCCGGCGCGTTCGGTGGTGCACCGTTGACCTTTTCGATCAACAGGCGCTCAGCCTCGTCGCCCTGCCCGGCCAACTGGCGGTCGGCAATCGGGCCCTGGAACACCTCTTCCCAGAACGCGCGGCGCTGCTGCACATCCGGGTATAAACCTTTGACCTGGGCACGAAAACGCGCCGCCAACCCGGCCAACTGGCCGTATGTGGAGGGAATCCAGGTTTCCAGCTTGGCACGGATCAAGCGCGCCAGTACCGGCGCATCGCCGCCACTGGACACCGCAATCACCAAGGGCGAACGGTCGACAATCGCCGGGAAGATCACGCTGCACAAGGCGGGCGCGTCGACCACATTGACCGGTACACAACGACGCTTGGCATCACTGGACACTTGCGCGTTCAGCGGTTCATCGTCGGTCGCTGCGATGATCAGGGTGCAACCGTCAAGGTCGGCCTCCTGATAACCGCGCAAAATCAGTTCCCCGCCACTGCCCAGGACCAACTCACGCAACTGGTCTTCGATCTGGGGAGCAACCACCCGCAGCAATGCACCGGCGTCGGCCAGCAGCCGGGATTTGCGCAAGGCAATCTCCCCGCCACCGACGACCAACACACGACTGCCGCGCAGGTTATGAAACAGCGGCAGAAATTCCATTTAGCCGATGACCTCAACGCCCGCCATGTACGGCTTGAGCACCTCAGGTACACGGATCGATCCGTCAGCCTGCTGGTAGTTTTCCAGCACGGCCACCAGGGTACGGCCTACAGCCAGGCCAGAACCGTTAAGGGTATGCACCAGTTCCGGCTTGCCGGTTTCAGGGTTGCGGAAACGCGCCTGCATGCGACGGGCCTGGAAATCACCGCAGTTGGAGCACGACGAAATCTCGCGGTACTTGTCCTGGCTCGGCACCCACACTTCGAGGTCGTAGGTCTTCACGGCGCTGAAGCCCATGTCGCCAGTGCACAGCGCCAGGACGCGGTACGGCAGCTCCAGCAGTTGCAGCACACGTTCGGCGTTGGCGGTCAGGCCTTCCAGGGCTTCCATGGAAGTCGACGGTTCTACCACCTGGACCATCTCGACCTTGTCGAACTGGTGCTGACGGATCATGCCCCGGGTGTCGCGGCCCGACGCGCCCGCTTCGCTGCGGAAGCATGGGCTGTGGGCAACCAGCTTCAACGGCAACTGCTTGGCGTCGAGGATTTCGCCTGCGACGATATTGGTCAGCGACACTTCGGCAGTCGGGATCAGGTACAGGTCGGCTTCGCCGTCGCGGCTGATCTTGAACAGGTCTTCTTCGAATTTCGGCAGCTGGCTGGTGCCCATCAGCGCCGGCGCCTGAACCAGGTACGGGGTGTAGGCTTCTTCGTAACCGTGTTCGCCGGTGTGCAGGTTGATCATGAACTGCGCCAGTGCACGGTGCATGCGGGCAATCGGGCCGCGTAGCAAGGCAAAGCGTGCGCCGGACATTTTTGCGGCGGTCTCAAAATCCAGGCCACCGGTCAATTCGCCCAGGGCCACGTGGTCCTTGATGTCGAAATCGAAGGTTTTCGGCGTGCCCCAACGGCGCACTTCAACGTTGCCGTCTTCGTCTTCACCCACCGGCACGGATTCGTGGGGCAGGTTCGGAATGCCCAGCAGGATCGAGTCCAACTCGGTCTGAATGCCTTCCAGCTCGATCTTGCCGTCGGACAACTCAGTGCCCATACGCTCGACATCTGCCATCAACGGCGCGATGTCTTCGCCGCGCTGCTTGGCCTGGCCGATGGATTTGGAACGCGCATTACGCTCAGCCTGCAGTGCTTCGGTGCGGGTCTGGACGGTCTTGCGCTGTTCTTCCAGCGCTTCGATGCGCGCAACATCCAAGGCAAAGCCACGGGATGCCAGGCGGTCCGCTACGTCCTGAAGGTTGCTACGTAACAGTTTGGAATCGAGCATGTCGGTCTCTCGTTTATCAAAGTTTGGTCAAGGACAGGCCAGCCCAGGTGGCGAGCAGCCCGCCGAATACGCTGATGCCCAAGTACCCGAAGGCCACCAGGGCCTGCCCGCTTTCCAGCAGGCGCAACGTATCCAGTGAAAAGGATGAAAAGGTCGTCAGACCGCCTACAAAGCCGACAATCAAGCCGGCCCGAATTTCAATCGGTACTTCCGGGCGCAACAGGAACCAGCCGTACAACAGCCCGATAATCAAGCAGCCCACCAGGTTGACCGCCAGGGTCGCCGCATAAAAATGCTTCGGCCAATTGGCGCTGACCCAGGTGCTGGTGGCGAAACGCAATAATGTACCAGCGATGCCCGCAACGGACACGGCAAGAATCGTCTTGAGCACTACTTTCTCCGCTGTCTGGGGCTGAGGCGATCGAGTTGCGCGAGGTGATTGAGCTTTTCGCCGATTTTCAGCTCCAGGCCACGGGGCACCGGCTGATAGAGCGGCAGCGGCTCAAGCTCATCGGGAAAATAGTCTTCACCGGCCGCATAGGCATCCGGCTCATCGTGGGCGTAACGGTATTCATCGCCGTAGCCCAGTTGCTTCATCAGTTTGGTCGGCGCATTGCGCAAATGCATCGGCACTTCGAGGGAGCCATGTTCGGCCGCCGCACGCAGGGCCGACTTGAAGCCCATGTACACCGCGTTGCTTTTCGGCGCGCAGGCCAAGTACGTAATGGCCTGGGCCACTGCCAACTCGCCTTCCGGACTGCCAAGGCGCTCCTGCACCTCCCAGGCGGCCAGGCACAGGCTCAGCGCACGCGGGTCGGCATTGCCGATGTCTTCGCTGGCCATGCGCACTACGCGACGTGCCAGGTACAGCGGGTCGCAACCGCCGTCGATCATGCGCGCAAACCAGTACAGCGCACCATCGGGGTTGGACCCGCGCACAGACTTGTGCAGCGCGGAAATCTGGTCGTAGAAGGCTTCGCCGCCCTTGTCGAAACGCCGGCGCGTATCGCCGAGCAGGCTTTGCAGCAACTCGACGCCAATCTCGCCGCCGTCCTCAGCCAAGTCAGAAGCGTTTTCCAGCAGGTTGAGAAAGCGCCGACCGTCGCCATCAGCGGCCGTGAGCAAAATCTTGAAGCCTTCATCGCTGAGGCTCAACTGGCGCTTACCCAGGCCCTTGTCTTCGCTCAAAGCGCGGTGCAGCAGCTTTTGCATCGCGGCTTCGTCCAGGCTCTTGAGCACATAGACCCGCGCCCGTGACAGCAACGCGTTGTTCAATTCAAACGAAGGGTTTTCGGTGGTAGCGCCGATAAAAATCAGCGTGCCGTCTTCGACATAAGGCAGGAACGCATCCTGCTGCGACTTGTTGAAGCGGTGCACTTCGTCGACGAACAGGATGGTGCGCTTGCCGTATTGCCCGGCCTGCTGCTTGGCGACTTCCACCGCCTGGCGGATCTCCTTGACCCCGGCGAGCACTGCCGAGACCGTCTCAAAGTGCGCATCCGAAACTTTCGCCAGCAACCGCGCCAGGGTGGTCTTGCCCACACCCGGCGGGCCCCAGAAAATCATCGAGTGCAGCGCACCCTGCTCCAGGGCTTCGCGCAGAGGCTTGCCGCGAGCGAGCAGGTGTTCCTGACCGACGTACTCATCCAGGTTGGTCGAACGCAAGCGCGCGGCCAGTGGCTGGGCAATCGGGTCACTTCGAAACAGATCCATGGGCAGCGTTTGAAACCTCTAGATTATTCCTGGATCACGTCGGCACCCTTGGGGATGTCGAACTTGAACTTGGATGCGGGCACCGGCTGGTTGGCCTTGACCCCGGAAAACAGGATATCGGTGCGCTGGCCGACGCTGTCGACCAGGCGCATGTTGTTGATCACGCCGTTGCCAAACGACAGGGACAGGGTGTCAAACAGCGTGTCCTTGGATTTTGGCTTGAGGGTGAACTCGATCACGTTGCTGGCCTGCTTGGAGGTGATCTCGAAGCTGTCGTTGATTTTCGACACATCGCCCGACAGCAGCAGCGCTGGAGTCTGGTTCAGGCGCGGATCCAGCTTTTTGATGGTCGCCTGTTCCAGGTCCGGGTCCCACAGGGTGACTTTCTGGCCGTCGGAAACGATGGTCTGCTCAGCCTTGCCTTCGGTATGCCAGTAGAACAGCCCTGGGCGCTGCACGGCCATTTCACCGGCGGTTTCCTGCAACTGGGTGCCACCGGCATCCAGGGTCAGCTGGGAGAAGCGCGCGGTCAGGGTCTGGGATTTGTCCAGCAGGTTCTTCAGGCTGGCGACGGAAGCCGGGTCAGCGTGGGCCGAAACGGCGGTCAGGGCCAGTGCCGGCAACAACAGCATGCGGATAAAGCGCATGGGAGTCCTCATTGAGTAGTCAGGGCGTGCCGCGTGTTGCCACGCGGCTCGGAGTCAGTCGCGCATCTGCCCGGGGGCGATCACTTCACGCGAGCCGTTGGTGTTCATGGCAGTCACGACGCCGGCATTTTCCATGGCTTCGATCATGCGGGCGGCGCGGTTGTAGCCGATTTTCAGCTTGCGTTGCACCGCAGAGATCGAGGCGCGACGGCTTTCCAGCACGAAGGCCACGGCTTCATCGTACAGCGCGTCGGTTTCAGCATCATCGTCGCCACCGCCGCTGCCACCGTCGAAGCCGCTGCCGGCCTCTTCGACGCCGGCGAGGATGTCATCGTTGTATTCCGGCGCGCCGCGCAGTTTCCAGGCTTCGACCACGCGGTGTACTTCGTCATCGGAAACGAAGGCACCGTGAACGCGGATCGGCAGGCTGGTGCCAGGCGGCATGTAGAGCATGTCGCCATGGCCCAACAGTTGCTCGGCGCCACCCTGGTCGATGATGGTGCGCGAGTCGATCTTGCTGGAGACCTGGAACGCCATGCGCGTCGGGATGTTGGCCTTGATCAGACCCGTGATTACGTCTACCGACGGACGCTGGGTCGCAAGAATCAAGTGAATCCCCGCAGCACGGGCCTTCTGGGCGATACGGGCGATCAGCTCCTCAACCTTCTTGCCGACGATCATCATCATGTCGGCAAATTCGTCGACCACCACCACGATGGTCGGCAGCTTGGTCAGCAATGGCGCTTCATCATGAATGCTTTCGCGCTTGTACAGCGGGTCGGTCAGCGGTGTGCCGGCATCCTGGGCTTCCTTGACCTTGGCGTTGAAGCCCGACAGGTTACGTACCCCCATCTTCGCCATCAGCTTGTAGCGACGCTCCATCTCGGCAACGCTCCAGCGCAGGGCGTTGGCGGCGTCCTTCATGTCGGTAACCACCGGGCACAGCAGGTGCGGAATGCCTTCGTAGATCGACAGTTCGAGCATTTTCGGGTCGATCATGATCAGCTTGGCGTCATCCGGGCCGGACTTGAACAGGATCGACAGGATCATCGCGTTCACACCCACCGACTTACCGGAACCGGTGGTACCGGCCACCAGCAGGTGCGGCATTTTCGCCAGGTCGGTGATCACCGGCTTGCCGCCGATGTCATGGCCGAGGGCCAGGGTGACCGGCGATTTGAAATTGTCGTATTCCGGGGTCGACAGCACTTCGGAGAAGCGCACGATCTGGCGGTCTTCGTTGGGAATCTCGATACCCACGGTGGTCTTGCCCGGGATCACTTCCACCACACGCACGCTGGTCACGGCCAGGGAGCGCGCCAAGTCTTTGGCCAGGTTGGAAATGCGGCTGACTTTCACACCAGCGGCCGGCTGGATTTCGTAACGGGTAATCACCGGGCCGGGGTGGATAGAGTCCACCGATACTTCGACGCCAAATTCCTTGAGCTTGATTTCCAGCAGATGGCCGACAGCCGCCAGGGATTCCGGAGAGTAATTGAGTTGTTTCTTTTCCGCTGGGTCGAGAATCGAGATCGGCGGCAAGGTGCCTTCGACGGCGCTGTCGATGAACAGCGGAGCCTGCTTCTCTTTCTGTACGCGATGGCTGGGTTCGGGGGCCTTGGGCGGTGCCGGAGCGATCACCGGCGGTACCTGCTTCTCGCGGTCCGACATGTGCTTGCTCAGAGCTTGCTCGCGCTCGATCAAGCGCTCTTTGACCTTGGCCTGCTCGCGCCGGTCCGGGGTGCTTGGGGCCACCACTTCATTGACGCGAGTGTCCACCTCGCGAAGCTGCGCAACCATTTGCTTGCGCTCGACACGAGCAGCCCACCAGCGGTTGGCGGCGCCCTGGAACAATTCGAACAGGTCGAGGGTGATCTTGCCGGTCACGTCCATCACCTTGAACCATGACAGGTCGGTGAATACCGTGAGGCCAAACAGGAACAGCGCGATAAACATCAGGGTGCTGCCCTGGATATTCAGGGTTCTGCGTGCCAGGTCGCCGAGACTTTCACCCAGCGCCCCACCCGCGCCCGCCGGCAGGCCGGTAGGCGCATGGAAGTGAATATGCGCCAGCGCCGCACCGGACAGCACCAGAAACACCAGGCCGATCAGGCGCCAGGAGAACAGCCAGCCACTCCACTGCCACGGTTCATGACGCTGGCGGAAGATCTGCCAGGTCTTGATCGCCAGCAGCAGCGGGAAGATATAGGCGAAGTAACCCAGGATCATGAACAGGATATCGGCACTGTAGGAACCCACGGGGCCACCGAAATTCTGCACATCATCAATCTTGCTGTTATGGCTCCAGCCCGGATCGTCCTTGCCATAAGTGAGCAAGGCCATCATCAGGAACAGGCACAGGGCACCGATGGCAATCAGTGCGCCTTCCTTGAGTCGGTAATGCAGGTGCTGGCGCCAGGCCGGTACGACTGCTGCTTTAGGTGCTGCGGCGGATTTCTTCAAAACGGGTCTTTTCCTGCGCCTTTAGCGCGTCCATCTGTTGAATGACTACACACTACTGCTCTATCCCGAGCAGCTGAAAAATGAACAAATGTTGCTGAATCTACTTTTAACACCGGGTGATGGATAGGTGAAATGGCGATAACGCCATAATGGCCGCATTGTACGGGTTTGCGTGCGCGATGCCACACACTTGCCCTTCGCCCGGCAGCCTAGACAATTGATGTGTCACAGCCTGTTCAATTTGAGCATGCATTGTCTTTGCTGACAAAGGCTTATGAGCTGTATTTAGCAATCCAGGCAAGCTTGGCGGATGGCCGGCATGCGCCAGACCCGATTACGACCGCGCCTTATGCGTAGAGTTGCAGAAACACCCGCTCATGCTAATCCTGCCTGACAAGCTATTCGGGCTGGCCCCCTGGCGCCGGGTCGACAATAATCAAGGCTCCCGGGGCAGGCGCCTTACCTGCCACTCCCCTCCCCTTCCATAAGCCTGGATGCCATGCTGACCTGGTTACAACGCGACACCCTGACTTTCCCGCCATTGGCCAAGGCCATGCGCGAACCCAATGGCCTGCTCGCCGCCGGTGGCGACCTGTCGGCCGAACGACTGATCCAGGCCTATCGCCATGGCTGCTTTCCGTGGTTCTCCGAAGGCCAGCCTATCCTCTGGTGGTCACCTGACCCGCGCACGGTAATCTTCCCCAACGAGCTGCACGTTTCCCGCAGCCTCGGCAAATTATTGCGCCAACAGCGTTATACCGTGACCTTCGACCAGGATTTCGCCGCCGTCATCCAAGCCTGTGCTGCGCCCCGCGCCTATGCGGATGGCACCTGGATCACCGAAGGTATCCAGAATGCCTACCTGGAGCTGCACCAGCGTGGCTATGCCCATTCCGTCGAGGTGTGGGACCAGGGCGAACTGGTGGGCGGCCTGTATGGCCTGGCAATGGGTCAGTTGTTTTTTGGCGAATCCATGTTCAGCCGCGCCGACAACGCCTCGAAATTCGGCTTCGCCACATTGACCCGGCAGCTGCAAGCCTGGGGATTTGTGTTGATCGACTGCCAGATGCCCAATGATCACCTGCATAGCCTGGGTGCCCGCGCCATACCGCGCAATGACTTCGCCGACTTCCTGCGCAAACATTTGGACCAGCCCAGCTCTGGACCGTGGGTTTCCTAGGCGACTTTCGCCTACCTGGCATACACTTATTTCAAAGCTTACCCCGAGGGTTGATCATGACCGAGCTGGCGCGCTTGAAGTTTTATGCCACTCAAGCCCACTCTTGCAGCTATCTGCCCGACGAGCAGGCCACCACGCTGTTCCTCGACCCCAGCCAGCCGATGGACGTGCACGTGTACGCCGACCTGTCCGAGATGGGCTTTCGTCGCAGCGGCGACCACCTGTACCGCCCCCACTGCCAGAATTGCAACGCCTGCGTACCGGCGCGCATCCCGGTCGCGCAATTCTTGCCGGACCGCAACCAGAAACGCATTCTCAAGCGCAATGCCGACCTGACGGTAACCGCCACCAAGCCGCAGTACAGTGAAGAATATTTCGATCTTTACCAACGCTACATCGAACAGCGTCACGCCGATGGCGACATGTTCCCGCCCAGCCGCGATCAGTTTTCCACCTTCCTGGTACGCGACCTGCCCTTCTCGCGCTTCTACGAGTTCCGCCTCGACGGCCGCCTGCTGGCCGTAGCCGTGACCGACCTGCTGCCCAACGGCCTGTCGGCGGTGTACACCTTCTATGAACCGGCCGAGGAGCGCCGCAGCCTCGGACGCTTTGCCATCCTTTGGCAAATAGGCGAAGCATTGCGCCAGGAACTGGAGGCGGTGTACCTCGGATACTGGATCAAGAACTGCAAAAAGATGAACTACAAGACCCAATATCGGCCCATTGAGCTACTGATTAATCAAAGATGGGTCACGCTTAACTAGAACCCCTTGGCTTAAACACCCTTTTTCGGGCACAATGCACGCCGCTTTTGCCTGGCGCAGTTGCACCGGGCCATTCACTGGATACCGAGGGCTTTACTGCATGTCGAAAGAAGACAGCTTCGAAATGGAAGGCACTGTCGTCGACACCCTGCCCAACACCATGTTTCGTGTGGAGTTGGAAAATGGGCACGTCGTAACCGCGCATATCTCCGGCAAGATGCGCAAGAACTACATTCGTATTCTTACCGGTGACAAAGTGCGCGTCGAGCTGACGCCCTATGACTTGAGCAAAGGGCGCATCACTTACCGCGCTCGCTAAGCAAGTCAATACAAAACGCCCGGTTATGCCGGGCGTTTTTGTGTGTGTGGCATTTGCCCCAGCAACACAAATCCCTGTGGGAGGGGGCTTGCTCCCGACAGCAGTGGGCCAAGCAACTAATCTGTTGCTGAACCACCGCCATCGGGAGCAAGCCCCCTCCCACATTTGATCTGCATTGTTTTGGCGATTAGGTTTCAAGTCAGCAAAAAGGCGCCTTTCGGCGCCTTTTCTTGTTGCTGCACAGCGATCAGGCCATTTCAGCCGTGGTTTCGAACTCGAAGGTCAGCTCGCCGTCCTTCAGGTCGATATGCACCACACCACCATGGTCGGAGAGCTCGCCGAACAGGATCTCTTCGGCCAATGGCCGCTTGATCTTGTCCTGGATCAGACGCGCCATTGGGCGAGCGCCCATTGCCGCATCGTAGCCACCCTCTGCGATCCAACTGCGGGCCGCCTCCGTCACGTCCAGCTGCACGCGCTTGTCTTCCAACTGCGCTTGAAGCTCGGTGAGGAACTTGTCCACCACGCTTTTGATGACCTCATGGCTGAGGCGACCAAACTGGATAATGGTATCCAGGCGGTTGCGGAACTCCGGCGTGAAGCTCTTCTTGATCACTTCCATGGCATCAGAAGAGTGATCCTGATGCGTGAAGCCAATCGACGCCCGCGCAGCCGTTTCGGCACCGGCGTTGGTGGTCATGATCACGATCACGTTGCGGAAGTCCGCCTTGCGCCCATTGTTGTCGGTCAGGGTCCCGTGATCCATCACCTGCAGCAGCAGGTTGAAGACTTCCGGGTGAGCCTTCTCGATTTCATCGAGCAGCAATACGCAATGCGGCTGTTTGGTGATCGCCTCGGTCAACAGACCGCCCTGGTCAAAGCCGACATAGCCCGGAGGCGCACCGATCAGGCGCGACACAGTGTGACGCTCCATGTATTCGGACATGTCGAAACGCACCAGTTCGATACCCATGGCCTTGGCCAACTGCCGCGCCGCCTCGGTCTTGCCGACGCCGGTCGGACCTGCGAACAGGAACGAACCGACAGGTTTGTCCGGCGACTTGAGGCCCGCACGCGAAAGCTTGATCGCGGTGGACAGCGCATCGATGGCCGCATCCTGGCCGAATACCGTGAGCTTGAGGTCGCGCTCCAGGTTACGCAGCAGCTCCTTATCGGAACTGTTGACGTGCTTGGGCGGAATTCGCGCGATCTTCGCCACGATGTCCTCGACCTGCGGCACGTCGATGCGCTTCACACGCTTCTCGACCGGTTGCAGGCGCTGGTAGGCGCCCGCTTCGTCGATCACATCGATGGCCTTGTCCGGCATATGCCGGTCGTTGATGTAGCGCGACGCCAGCTCAGCAGCAGCACGCAGGGCCTCATCGGTGTATTCGATGCCATGGTGCGCTTCAAAACGCCCCTTGAGCCCGCGCAGGATGCCAATCGTGTCTTCAACCGAAGGCTCGGACACGTCGACTTTCTGGAAACGTCGCGCCAGGGCACGGTCTTTCTCGAAGATCCCGCGGAATTCCTGGAACGTGGTCGAACCGATGCAGCGGATATCACCCGACGACAGCAACGGCTTGAGCAGGTTGGAGGCGTCCATCACGCCACCGGATGCCGCACCGGCACCGATGATAGTGTGGATCTCGTCGATAAACAGGATCGCCTGCGGACGTTTTTTCAGCTCGCCGAGCAGCGCTTTGAAGCGCTTCTCGAAATCGCCACGGTACTTGGTCCCGGCGAGCAAGGCGCCCAGGTCAAGGGAGTAGACGACGCTGTTGGCCAGCAAGTCTGGCACCTGATTGTCGACGATACGCTTGGCCAGGCCTTCGGCGATTGCGGTTTTACCCACGCCCGCTTCACCCACCAGCAACGGGTTGTTCTTGCGACGACGAGCAAGGATCTGCGCTACACGCTCAACCTCGAGTTCACGCCCCACCAGCGGATCGATCCGCCCCTGGCGCGCCAACTCATTGAGATTGCTGGCATAGGCATCCAGTGGATTGCCCGAAGAAGAAGACTCACCGCCCTCGTCATCCTGCATATCCTGCTCACCCTCGGAATGATCGCCGTGCCCAGGCACTTTGGAGATACCGTGGGCGATGTAATTGACCACATCAATACGGGCAACGCTCTGCTGCTTGAGCAGGAACACTGCCTGGCTTTCCTGTTCGCTGAAAATCGCCACAAGCACATTGGCGCCCGTGACCTCACGCTTACCGGAGCTCTGTACGTGGAAAACAGCACGCTGCAATACCCGCTGGAAGCCCAGGGTTGGCTGGGTTTCGCGGTCCTCGTCATGCACGGGGATCAGTGGCGTGGTGGAGTCGATAAACTCCTGCAGGTCATGCTTGAGTTTGTCGAGGTTGGCGCCGCACGCACGCAGAACGGTGGCGGCAGCTTCGTTATCCAAAAGTGCCAGCAGCAGGTGCTCGACAGTCATGAATTCATGACGTTTCGAGCGAGCCTCCTTGAAGGCAAGATTGAGGGTGACTTCGAGCTCGCGGTTTAACATAGCTTCACCTCATACCCAAGTGGTCGGCGTTAACCGTCCTTCTCGATTTCACAGAGTAGCGGATGCTGGCTTTCCCTGGCGTACTGGTTGACCTGCATGGCCTTTGTCTCGGCGATGTCGCGGGTAAACACTCCACATACTGCCCGTCCTTCTGTGTGAACGGCCAGCATTACCTTGGTCGCCAACTCGCGGTTCAGGTTAAAAAACACCTCGAGCACTTCGACGACGAAATCCATCGGTGTGTAGTCATCATTGAACAAAACCACCTTGTACATCGGCGGCGCCTGTAAAGCAGGCTTGGCCTCCTGAACAGCAATGCCTGCAGAACCGTCGTCGTCATGTTCCTGATCCGGGCGATCCTGATTGAATGTTAGTCGAATCTGGCTGTTTGCATGCATGGAAAGAAAGGTTCGTCAGTGGTTCAAATACAGTGGTGGGGGCGACCTGTCAGAATTTCAACTCTGACCGACTGGTCGCCTTGACTATCGGCGAATCGGTGTTACAACCAATAGAACCCACAGTGGGTAAAAAAGGTCCGCGCAGTCAACCTTATTTATTCGGGTTAGGACGGATAGACAGGATGATACTCCAGTGATGGAGTCTGGTGCAGAGGGATATGGGAATGGCTAGTGGTAAGGTCAAGTGGTTCAACAATGCCAAGGGCTTCGGCTTCATTAATGAAGACGGCAAGACTGAAGACCTTTTTGCGCATTACTCAGCAATCAAGATGGATGGCTACAAGACTCTGAAAGCGGGTCAGCCTGTCAGCTTTGAAATTATTCAAGGCCCCAAGGGCAAGCATGCCGTAGGTATCAGTGCGCCCGCCGTCACTGAAGACGCTAGGAAAACAGCAGCGCCAGCTCAAAAACCAAAAAAGCAAACGGCCTGATCAGCCACCGAGCAAAGCCTTGAAAGCCAAGCCGGCTACCCTGAGCCATCAGAGCAGCCGGTTTTTTCTGCCTGCTTACATATGCTTGATCAATGCATCACCAAAGCCCGACGACGACACCAGCGTAGCGCCATCCATCAAGCGCTCGAAGTCGTAAGTCACGGTCTTGGCCGAAATCGCGCCATTGGTGCCCTTGATGATCAAGTCAGCCGCCTCGGTCCAGCCCATATGGCGCAGCATCATCTCCGCCGACAGGATCAATGAACCTGGGTTGACCTGGTCCTTGCCCGCATACTTGGGTGCCGTGCCGTGGGTCGCCTCGAACATCGCCACAGTATCGGACAGGTTGGCCCCTGGAGCGATGCCGATGCCACCCACTTCCGCCGCCAATGCATCAGACAAGTAGTCGCCGTTCAGGTTAAGCGTTGCGATCACGTCATATTCAGCCGGACGCAACAGGATCTGCTGGAGCATGGCGTCGGCGATGGCATCCTTGACCACTACATTCTTGCCGGTCTTGGGGTTCTTGAACTGCATCCACGGGCCGCCATCGAGCAGGGTCGCACCAAACTCTTCAGCCGCCACTTCGTAGGCCCATTCCTTGAAGGCACCTTCGGTGAACTTCATGATGTTGCCTTTGTGCACGATGGTCAGCGAATCGCGGTCGTTATCCACCACATATTGCAGGGCTTTACGTGCCAGGCGCTTGGTGCCCTCTTTCGAGACCGGCTTGACGCCAATCCCGCAATCCTGGTCGAAACGAATCTTGGTGACACCCATTTCCTCCTTGAGGAACTTGATCACCTTGATCGCTTCCGGGGAACCCGCCTTCCACTCGATGCCGGCGTAAATATCCTCTGAGTTCTCACGGAAGATGGTCATGTCCACGTCGCCAGGTTTCTTGACCGGGCTAGGCACACCTTCGAACCAGCGCACCGGGCGCAGGCACACATACAGGTCGAGTTGCTGGCGCAGGGCCACGTTCAGCGAGCGAATACCGCCCCCGACCGGCGTGGTCAGCGGGCCCTTGATGGAGACCACGTAATCTTTGACCGCATCCAGTGTTTCCTGGGGCAGCCAGGTATCCTGGTCGTAGACCTGGGTAGCCTTTTCGCCGGCGTAAACCTCCATCCACGAGATCTTGCGCTTGCCGCCGTAAGCCTTTTCAACAGCTGCGTCGACCACCTTGATCATTACCGGGCTGATGTCGACGCCGATACCGTCACCTTCGATGTAGGGGATGATCGGTTGGTCAGGAACATTGAGAGAATGGTCTGCATTGACGGTGATTTTGTCGCCGACTGCCGGAACCTGAATCTTCTTGTATCCCATGCTGAACTCCATCTATGGATTGAACATCTGGCTGCGTCCGAGCCTACTCCAGATACATGGCGACTGAAACCTCGCACCATACTCATTTGCATCGAAAACAGCACATTTAGTTGCCTACAAGCCTGAAAGCAAAGGGAAAAGCGCCAATCTTGAGCACACCCCGCAGCCCTGCGCGCAAGCGTCGCACCTGCGACCTTTAGACCAATGGACGAGCCTCCTTTTATATGAAGGCTCGGCGTAAGCATAGCGACCTATGTATAATGCCGCCGCTGACCAAAGAGTCACGACGGCGGACCGCTCTAGAACGTAGCCTTTCGCCAGAAAGCCGGACTATTACAATAGCCCACCCGCTTGACGCTCGACTGATGCAACCCAACATCACCGCGAAGAAACATCGACATTTCGCTCATGGATGACTTTGAACGAACGCGCTCTACCCGGCGCATCTCGAGTTTCTGCGCACGCTTTCAGCAAAGAAGAGAGTTAATCCGAATATGCCCACCCGCTCGAAGATCATCTACACCTTCACCGACGAAGCCCCAGCCCTCGCCACCTATTCACTGCTGCCTATCGTAGAGGCCTTCACCGCTTCCGCTGATATTGCCGTGGAAACCCGCGACATTTCCCTCGCCGGGCGCATCCTCGCAAGCTTCCCCGAGCAACTGGGCACCAAGGCTGTTGCGGACCACCTCGCCGAACTGGGCGACCTGGCCGTTACCCCTGAAGCCAACATCATCAAGCTGCCTAACATCAGTGCCTCGACCCCGCAGCTGCAAGCCGCGATCAAGGAACTGCAGGCCCAGGGCTATGCCCTGCCGGACTACCCGGAAACCGTAACCACCGACGCGGAAAAAGAAACCCGTGCACGTTACGACAAGGTCAAGGGCAGCGCCGTGAACCCGGTACTGCGCGAAGGCAACTCCGACCGCCGCGCACCGCTGTCGGTCAAGAACTACGCACGCAAGCACCCGCACAAGATGGGCGCCTGGGCTGCCAACTCCAAGTCGCACATTGCCCATATGAACAATGGCGACTTCTACGGCAGCGAAAAAGCCGTACAGATCGAAGCCGCTGACGCTGTCAAAATTGCACTGGTTGCGCAGGACGGCACCACCACCGTTCTGAAGGAAAAGACCAGCGTCCAGGCCGGCGAGATCATCGACACTGCCGTGCTGAGCAAGAAAGCCCTGCGCAGCTTCATCGCCGCTGAAATCGAAGACGCCAAGAAACAAGGCGTGCTGCTGTCGGTTCACCTCAAAGCCACCATGATGAAGGTCTCCGACCCGATCATGTTCGGCCAGATCGTTGCCGAGTTCTATAAAGACGCCCTGGCCAAGCACGCCACCGTGCTTGAGCAGATCGGCTTCAACCTGAACAACGGCATCGGCGACCTGTACGCCCGCATCAAGGCCCTGCCGGCCGACCAGCAAGCGCAGATCGAAGCAGACATCCAGGCGGTGTACGCCGCTCGCCCAGCCTTGGCGATGGTCAACTCCGACAAAGGCATCACCAACCTGCACGTGCCGAGCGACGTGATCGTCGACGCCTCGATGCCCGCTATGATCCGTGACTCCGGCAAGATGTGGGGCACCGACGGCCAATTGCACGACACCAAGGCCGTGATCCCGGATCGCTGCTACGCCACCATCTACCAGGCGGTCATCGAAGACTGCAAGGCCAATGGCGCCTTCGACCCAACCACCATGGGCAGCGTGCCAAACGTTGGCCTGATGGCGAAGAAAGCCGAAGAGTACGGCTCCCACGACAAGACCTTCCAGATCAAGGCTGACGGCGTAGTCCGCGTCACCGACAGCAAGGGCAACCTGCTGATGGAACAGAAAGTCGAAGCCGGCGATATCTTCCGCATGTGCCAGACCAAGGACGCGCCGATCCAGGATTGGGTCAAGCTCGCCGTCAACCGCGCCCGCGCCAGCAACACTCCGGCCATCTTCTGGCTGGACCCACAGCGCGCCCACGATGGCGTCGTGGTCGAGAAAGTTCAGGCCTACCTGAAAGACCACAACACCGACGGCCTGGACATCCGCATCATGGCGCCAGTCGACGCCATGAAGTTCACCCTGGAGCGCACCCGCAAGGGCCTGGACACCATCTCGGTGACCGGTAACGTACTGCGCGACTACCTGACCGACCTGTTCCCGATCATGGAACTGGGCACCAGCGCCAAGATGCTGTCGATCGTGCCACTGATGAACGGCGGCGGCCTGTTCGAAACCGGCGCCGGCGGTTCGGCGCCGAAACACGTGCAGCAACTGCTGGAAGAAAACTTCCTGCGTTGGGATTCCCTGGGCGAGTTCCTGGCCCTGGCCGCGTCCCTCGAGCATCTGGGTGTGACGTACAACAACCCGAAAGCCCTGGTACTGTCCAAGACCCTGGACCAGGCCACTGGCCAGTTCCTCGACAACAACAAGTCGCCATCGCGTAAAGTCGGCAACATCGACAACCGCGGCAGCCACTTCTACCTGGCGCTGTACTGGGCCCAGGCCCTGGCCGCCCAGACCGAAGACACGGCACTGCAAGCGCAGTTCAGCGAACTGGCCAAAACCCTGGCCGCGAACGAAGCAACCATCGTTGCCGAGCTCAACGCCGTGCAGGGCAAGCCAGTGGACATCGGCGGCTACTACGCGCCGAACCCAGAGCTGACCAGCAAGGCCATGCGTCCAAGCAACACGCTGAATGCGGCGATTGCTGCGCTGGTGTGATGCTTCTCGGCAGTTGATGTGACGATTGCTGGCTGATCGTCACACCGAAGGAAAATCCGGAATCCGAAAGGGCTCCGGATTTTTTTTACGCTTTTTTCCGTAGGTGGGCGCAGGTCTTGCTTTGTGTTTTGGCTCAAGCCACTCATAAACACTAAATAAGGAAGGTTTTATGCAAAGAGCTCACTTCCAGGCACTGGCCTGGGCCTCAGCGATAACCTTGCTGACCGCCTGCGCGACCCATTCGCCCACCTACCCCCATGCGCAGGAGCCCATTGGCGACGTGCAAACCATGTATGACGGCAAACTCAGCCCTGACGCCGCTGTCAGCACCTTCCGCAACATTGATCGCTTGTTCCCGGTGCGCACCATTCAAACCGGCGGCCACCCGTTTCCATTGCCACGCAGCAGCCAACCGCTCGGCCCGGTCACCTTCGACTATGAAGGCAAACGCTACAGCCTCGACGACTACGTCACCCTCAACCGGGTAACAGGCCTGCTGGTGATCAAGGACGGCCAAGTCGTTACTGAACGCTACGAAAAAGGCAACACACCGGCGACCCGCTGGATGTCGATGTCGGTGGCCAAATCCATCACATCAACCCTGGTGGGCGCCGCCTTGCAGGACGGCTCGATCAAAAGCCTTGACGACAAAGTCACCCACTACCTGCCCGCCCTGGCCGGCAGCGGTTACGACCAGGCCACGGTACGCCAGGTATTGGCCATGCGTTCCGGGGTTAAATGGAGCGAGAAATACGCCGACCCCACTTCAGACCGCCGCATGATGCTCAAGCTGCAAACCGAACAAGTCCCTGGTTCCGCACTCAAGTTCATGGCGAGCCTGCCCAGCGCGGCCCCTCCAGGCACCCGCACCAACTACAGCACCGGCGAGACCCAGGTCCTGGGCCAGTTGGTCAGCGCTGCGGTGGGCAAGCCGCTGGCGCAGTACCTGAGCGAAAAAATCTGGGCGCCCTATGGCATGCAAACCGATGCGAACTGGTGGCTCGACGGCCCGAACGGCAATGAAGTGGGCGGCAGCGGCATCAGCGCAACGCTTGAAGATTACGGACGCTTCGGGCAATTCGTGCTCAGCGGTGGCAAAGCCGGCGATAAGCAAATACTGCCTAAAGACTGGATGAATTTTGCCAGCGCAACCACCGGCACCGATCCTGCGTACGGTGACTTTGCGTCCATGTGGTGGCCGGCCTGGACCGACGCCTCCAAGGCGGATAAAGCCTTCACTGCTGCCGGGATTTTCGGCCAATACATCTACATCAATCCCACACAGAAAGTGGTGATTGTGGTGTGGCAAGCGCAAACCAAGGCCACGGGCGGCGAAGTGATTGACGATATGACTGCGTTTGACGCCATTACAAAGGCGGCTCGGTAACCGACAGCAAAACCCGGCAGGCGCCCCTGTATGATGGGCGCCTGCCCCCACTGATCGCTTGAGAGCCCCCATGACCTGGCAACCCCACATCACCGTCGCCACCATCGTCGAAGACAACGGCCGCTTCCTGATGGTCGAAGAGCTCAAGGGCGGCCGCGCCGTGCTCAACCAGCCCGCTGGCCACCTCGACCCGCACGAAACCCTGACCGAAGCCGCCGTGCGCGAAACCCTCGAAGAAACCGGCTGGGACGTCGAAGCCACCGGCATTGTCGGCATCTACCTGTACACCGCGCCCAGCAATGGCGTGACCTATCAACGCGTCTGCTTCATTGCCAAGGCACTCAAACACCACCCGGACTATCAACTCGACGACGGCATCCTCCGCGCCCGCTGGCTGACCCGGGACGAACTGATGGCCGTGCGCGATGACTGGCGCAGCGAGCTGATTATCCGTTGTATCGACGATTATCTGGCCGGCCAGCGCCACAGTCTCGAGTTGATCCGCCCTTCTCTTTAGCCTTAGCGGCTTGGGCCTGATAGAATCGCGTCCTTTTTCAAGACACCCGTTGAAACCCTATGCGTGATCCAGCCCCTTCTGACATACAAAAGAAGCGCGTCATCGTCGGCATGTCCGGCGGCGTGGATTCTTCCGTTTCCGCCGTTCTGCTCATGGAGCAGGGTTATGAGGTGGAAGGCCTGTTCATGAAGAACTGGGAAGAAGACGATGGAACGGAATACTGCACCGCCATGGACGACCTGGCAGACGCCCAGGCCGTGTGCGACAAAATT
Source organism: Pseudomonas sp. MF6755 (assembly GCF_016405635.1). Lineage (NCBI taxonomy): Bacteria > Pseudomonadati > Pseudomonadota > Gammaproteobacteria > Pseudomonadales > Pseudomonadaceae > Pseudomonas > Pseudomonas sp. MF6755. The sequence continues at coordinate 7,875 of NZ_JAEKDA010000017.1, read as the reverse complement.
GGCGTCAAGCTGCATACCGCCAACTTTGCCGCCGAGTACTGGGACAACGTGTTCGAGCACTTCCTGGCCGAATACAAGGCCGGTCGCACGCCGAACCCGGACATCCTGTGCAACCGCGAGATCAAGTTCAAGGCGTTCCTCGACTACGCGATGATGCTCGGCGCCGACCTGATCGCCACTGGCCACTACGTGCGCCGCCGCGATATCGATAGGCGTACCGAACTGCTCAAGGGCCTGGACCCGAACAAGGACCAGAGCTACTTCCTGCATGCCGTCGGCGGTGAACAGATCGCCAAGACGCTGTTTCCGGTCGGCGAACTGGAAAAGCCCGAAGTGCGCAAGATCGCTGAAAAACATGGCCTCGCCACTGCCAAGAAGAAAGATTCCACCGGTATCTGCTTTATCGGCGAACGCCGCTTCAGCGACTTCCTCAAGCAGTACCTGCCGGCGCAACCCGGTGAAATCAAAACCACCGAAGGCGAAGTCATCGGCCGTCATCATGGCCTGATGTACCACACCATCGGCCAGCGCCAGGGCCTGGGCATTGGCGGCTTGAAAGACGCAGGTGAAGAGCCGTGGTATGTGCTGGTCAAGGACCTGGAAAACAATGTGCTGGTCGTCGGCCAGGGCAACGAACATCCGCTGCTGTTCTCCGGCGCCCTGCTCGCTTCGGAGATCTATTGGGTCAACCCGATCGACTTGAGCACGCCACGCCGCCTGACCGCCAAGGTGCGCTATCGCCAGAGCGACCAGCCCTGCACCCTGGAAAAAACCGCCACCGGCTACCGCGCCACCTTCGATGACCCGCAACGTGCGGTCACCCCAGGCCAATCCGTGGTGTTTTATGACGGCGAAATCTGCCTGGGCGGCGGCGTGATCGAAGTTGCGCAAGCCTGGAGCAACCCGGCATGAGCCCGACCCAGGAGCAATTGACGGCCCTTGGCGGTGTGTTTCTTGCCGCCGTACTGGTGGACAAGATCGCCAAGACCGGCCAGGTCACTGAAGCCGGCCTGACCTGCATGCTCGGCAGCCTGCTGATCCGCGACCCCAAGGACACCCTGGAAGTCTACGGCGGTGACGACCTGGCCCTGCGCGAAGGTTATCGCGCATTGATCGGCGCCCTGGAGCGCGACCCCAGCACCTTGCAGCGCGAGCCGTTGCGCTACGCCTTGTCGATGCTTGGCCTGGAGCGCCAACTGGCCAAGCGTGACGACCTGCTGGAGACCATCGGCAAGCGTCTGCCGCAGATCCAATCCCAGGTAGAGCACTTCGGCCCGGCCCACGAAAACGTGATCGCCGCCTGTGGTGCGCTGTATCAGGACACCTTGAGTACGTTACGCCAGCGTATTCAGGTACACGGCGACATGCGCAACTTGCAGCAACCGAATAACGCCTCGAAAATCCGCGCCCTGCTCCTGGCCGGTATTCGCTCCGCGCGGTTGTGGCGCCAGTTGGGCGGTCATCGCTGGCAGCTGGTGATCAGCCGACGCAAATTGCTCAAAGAGCTTTACCCGTTGATGCGCAACGAATAAGTCGCACCAGCAGGCCTTTTTCAAGCCGTTACGCGTAATACGCCGGTCAGTTGGCAACGGACCGGCGGATTTTTTCATGTATGATACGCGCCCCATTTCGTTGCCCGACTGTCCGAGAACACCCCATGCAGCTCTCTTCGCTCACTGCGGTTTCCCCTGTTGACGGCCGCTACGCCGGCAAAACCCAGGCCCTGCGCCCTATTTTCAGCGAATACGGCCTGATCCGTGCTCGTGTACTGGTTGAAGTGCGCTGGCTCCAGCGCCTGGCCGCTCACCCCGCCATCAGCGAAGTGCCGGCGTTCTCAGCCGAAGCCAACGCTGTACTCAACACCCTGGCGGAAAACTTCTCCCTGGAGCACGCCGAGCGTGTGAAAGAGATCGAGCGCACCACCAACCACGACGTCAAAGCCATCGAATACCTGCTCAAAGAGCAAGCGGCCAAGCTGCCGGAACTGGCCCAGGTCAGCGAGTTCATCCACTTTGCCTGCACCAGCGAGGACATCAACAACCTGTCTCACGCCCTGATGCTGCGCGAAGGCCGTGATGACGTGATGCTGCCGCTGATGCGCCAGACCGCCGAAGCGATCCGTGAGCTGGCGATCCGTTTCGCCGCCGTGCCGATGCTGTCGCGCACCCACGGCCAACCGGCTTCACCGACCACTTTGGGTAAAGAACTGGCCAACGTGGTGTACCGCCTGGAGCGTCAGATCGCTCAAGTCGCCGCCGTGCCGCTGCTGGGCAAGATCAACGGCGCCGTAGGCAACTACAACGCCCACCTGTCGGCCTACCCGGAAATCGACTGGGAAGCCAACGCCCGCGCCTTCATCGAAGACGAGTTGGGCCTGGGCTTCAACCCATACACCACGCAGATCGAACCGCACGACTACATTGCCGAGCTGTTCGACGCCATTGCGCGCTTCAACACCATCCTGATCGACTTCGATCGCGATATCTGGGGCTACATCTCCCTGGGCTACTTCAAGCAGCGCACCATTGCCGGTGAAATCGGTTCGTCGACCATGCCGCACAAGGTCAACCCGATCGATTTCGAAAACTCCGAAGGCAACCTCGGCATCGCCAACGCCCTGTTCCAGCACCTGGCCAGCAAGCTGCCGATCTCCCGCTGGCAGCGTGACCTGACCGACTCCACCGTACTGCGTAACCTCGGCGTCGGCTTTGCCCACAGCGTGATCGCGTACGAAGCCAGCCTCAAAGGCATCAGCAAGCTGGAGCTCAATGAGCAGAAAATCGCTGCTGACCTGGATGCGTGCTGGGAAGTATTGGCCGAGCCAATCCAGACCGTGATGCGCCGCTACAACATCGAAAACCCCTACGAGAAGCTGAAGGAATTGACGCGCGGCAAGGGCATCAGCCCTGAAGCACTGCAAACTTTCATCGACGGCCTGGACATGCCAGCCGCCGCCAAGGCCGAGCTGAAACTGCTCACTCCGGCCAACTACATCGGCAACGCTGTAGAGCAAGCCAAGCGCATCTGATCATCGCGCACCCTTTGAGACGCCCGGCCGCGCCGGGCGTTTTTATTCCAGTCTGAAAAATGCTTTTTTTCAATAGGTTACACATGAATCCTGATATTCCTCTTCAACTTCTGGGCGGTATCACAGCACGGGAATTCCTGCGCGACTACTGGCAGAAAAAGCCGCTGCTGATCCGTCAGGCCATCCCTGATTTCGAAAGCCCGATCGACGCCGACGAACTGGCGGGCCTGGCTCTGGAAGAAGAAGTCGAGTCGCGCCTGGTGATCGAACACGGCGAACGACCGTGGGAACTGCGTCGCGGCCCGTTTGCCGAAGATGCCTTCAGCACCCTGCCTGCGCGTGAGTGGACCTTGCTGGTGCAAGCAGTCGACCAGTTCGTGCCGGAAGTGGCGGAGCTGCTGGAGCACTTCCGCTTTCTGCCGAGCTGGCGTATCGACGATGTGATGATCAGCTTTGCCGCACCAGGCGGCAGCGTTGGCCCGCACTTCGATAACTATGACGTGTTCCTGCTGCAAGCCCAGGGCAAGCGCAACTGGAAGATCGGCCAGATGTGCAGCTCCGAAAGCCCGCTGCTGCAACACGCCGACCTGCGCATCCTCGCCGAATTCGAAGAAAGCGCCGAATGGGTGCTGGAACCGGGCGACATGCTCTACCTGCCGCCGCGCCTGGCCCACTTCGGCATTGCCGAAGATGACTGCATGACCTACTCCGTAGGCTTCCGCGCCCCAAGCGCCGCTGAAGTGCTGACCCACTTCACCGACTTCCTCAGCCAGTACCTGACCGACGAAGAGCGCTACACCGACGCCGATGCCCAGCCGGTCAGCGACCCGCATCAGATCCAGGGCGACGCCCTCGACCGCCTCAAGGGCCTGCTGGCCGAGCACATGAGCGACGAGCGCATGCTACTGACCTGGTTCGGCCAGTTCATGACCGAGCCGCGCTACCCGGAAATGGTAGCTGGCGAAGAGCTGGGCGAAGAAGACTTCATCAACAGCCTGCAAGACGGCGCGATCCTGGTACGCAACCCAAGCGCCCGCCTGGCCTGGTCCGAAGTCGACGACGACGTACTGCTGTTCGCCAGCGGCCAGAGCCGTTACCTGCCAGGCAAACTGCGTGAACTGCTGAAGCTGGTGTGCTCGGCCGATGCGCTGCACAGCGAGAACCTCGGCGAGTGGCTGGCGGACGAAGATGGCCGCGACCTGCTGTGCGAACTGGTCAAGCAAGGCAGCCTGGGGTTTGCGGATGAATAAGATTCACGTAAGTGTCGCGGACTGGCAAAAGGATATCGCCGAGATTCGGCGCATTCGTGAAGCGGTATTTATCGCTGAACAATCGGTTCCGGCTGAGCTTGAGTGGGACGCGGACGACGCCGGCGCCATGCATTTTCTTGCATTCGAAGGCGACTTTCCGATCGGTACCGCGCGCCTGCTGCCCAGCGGCGAGATCGGCCGGGTGTCAGTGCTCAAAGACTGGCGTGGGCTGAAGGTTGGCGACAAGCTGATGGAAACGGTGATTGGCGTGGCCGAGCAACGTGGCCAGACCAGACAGTTCCTCAGCGCGCAGGTGTATGCGGCGCCGTTTTATGAGCGGTTGGGTTTCAAGATTGTCAGTGATGAGTTTCTTGAAGTCGGGATTCCGCATGTGGATATGGTGCGCGGGGACTGATTCAAGGCCGTGTCGACGCCATCGGGAGCAAGCCCCCTCCCACATTTTGACCACATTCCAAGGATGTACGCGGTCAACGGTGGGAGGGGGCTTGCTCCCGATAGCATTATCAGCAACACCACAAATGCCCTGCCATGCCAGGGCATTTTGCCGTCTACGATTCAACTTGCGACCCGCCAGGCCGACAAACTGGCACTATCAAGCCTAAATGACTCGCAGAGATCACGGACATGTCCCTACGCACCCTGCTCACCGCCCTCCTCCTGACCGCCAGCGTTTCGGCCATTGCCGACACCGAAGTCGTTAACCTGAGCAACCGCACGAGTGCAGACCTGCTACCTGTAGCGCAGAATTTCATCGGCAAGGACGGCACCGTCAGCGCCTACGGCAACCAGCTTATTGTTAAAGCTGACCCAGCCAGGATCGAGGGTTTGCGCACCTTGCTCTCGCAACTGGACACACCGGCAAAACGCCTGCTGATCACCGTCGACACCAATGAAAACAACCAACAGAACAGCGGCGACAGCCAGACCCGCATCATCAGCTACGGCACCGCCAGCCGCGATGGCGGCGTCCAGCAGATCCAGGCCAGCGAAGGTGTGCCCGCGCTGATCCAGGTCGGCCAGAGCGTGCCGCTGACCACTACCCAACAAGACAGCTATGGCCGCCTGCAGAACCAGACCCAGTATCGCAACGTCACCCAGGGCTTCTACGTGACCGCCAGCGTCACCGGCGAGACCGTGCACCTGGCCATCAGTACCAACCGTGACCGCATGAGCCAGGAACGTCCCGATGTAGTGAACGTGCAAAGCACCGACACAACCGTCAGCGGGCGCCTGGGCGAATGGATCCCCCTGGCCGGCATCAATCGCGAAACCCAGGCCGATAAATCCTCTACAACCCGCAATTACTCTACTCAGGGCCGTGATGACCTGACGTTACGGGTCAAGGTCGACACCCTGAACTGAAGCACCGAAAACTGACTGGCAAGTCGCATTAGACTAAAGATGTAGTGCTTTAAAAAAAGCACTACAAAACATTTGACGATCCAAAAAAGCATGGGCATGATGGCCTCGCTCCCGCTAATCAGGGGCCCTGGCAAGGGCCTTCGGATCGCCGCTCTAAGCTACCCACCTGAGCCGATTCGTGTCTGTACCGCCCACAAGGTGTGTTTGACGTTGGTTGCGACTGGAACGAAGTTGTCCCGAGGGACGGAAGCTAACCAGGTAGCCCGGCTACACACTGATGGATCGTACAAAGGCCCACGACGCCCGAAGACCGTTCGCAGTTCGCCCTTACCTGCTCAACTCCCCCCTTGAGCCCCATCGTTCATCCCGTCGCCCTTCTCCGTCAGATTTGACTTGAACACCTGAGCTTCTGGTCAGCGAGCAACCCTACCCAGGCAACGAATGCCGGGCTGGCAAACGGATACTTCAAACAAGACGCGACGAGGTTTTTCCCCATGGCACTGACACGCGAACAGCAAATTGCAGCCCTTGAAAAAGACTGGGCTGAAAACCCACGCTGGAAAGGCGTGACCCGCGCTTATTCCGCTGCTGACGTCGTCCGCCTGCGTGGCTCGGTCCAACCTGAGCACACCTTTGCAAAACTCGGCGCCGAGAAGCTGTGGAACCTGGTCACCCAAGGTGCCAAGCCGTCCTTCCGCCCCGACAAAGATTTCGTCAACTGCATGGGTGCCCTCACTGGCGGCCAGGCAGTGCAACAGGTGAAAGCCGGTATCCAGGCGATCTACCTGTCTGGCTGGCAAGTGGCAGCGGACAACAACTCCGCTGAATCCATGTACCCCGACCAATCGCTGTACCCGGTGGACTCCGTGCCAACCGTGGTCAAGCGCATCAACAACTCGTTCCGTCGTGCCGACCAGATCCAGTGGAAAGCCGGCAAGAACCCGGGTGACGAAGGCTACATCGACTACTTCGCGCCCATCGTGGCTGACGCCGAAGCCGGTTTCGGCGGCGTACTGAACGCCTACGAGCTGATGAAGAGCATGATCGAGGCAGGCGCTGCCGGCGTGCACTTCGAAGACCAGCTTGCGTCAGTGAAGAAATGCGGCCACATGGGCGGCAAGGTACTGGTACCCACCCAGGAAGCCGTACAGAAGCTGACCGCTGCTCGTTTGGCGGCCGACGTTGCCGGCACACCGACCATCATCCTGGCCCGTACCGATGCCAACGCTGCTGACTTGCTGACCTCGGACTGCGACCCGTACGACCAACCGTTTGTGACGGGCGAACGCACCCAGGAAGGCTTCTATAAAGTCCGCGCCGGCCTGGACCAAGCCATTGCCCGCGGCCTGGCCTACGCGCCATACGCCGACCTGATCTGGTGCGAAACCGCCAAGCCCGACCTGGACGAGGCCCGTCGCTTCGCCGAAGCGATCAAGAAGGAATACCCGGACCAACTGCTGTCCTACAACTGCTCGCCTTCCTTCAACTGGAAGAAGAACCTGGACGACGCGACTATCGCCAAGTTCCAGCGCGAACTGTCGGCAATGGGCTACAAGCACCAGTTCATCACCCTGGCCGGCATTCACAACATGTGGCACAGCATGTTCAACCTGGCGCACGACTACGCCCGCAACGACATGACCGCCTACGTGAAGCTGCAAGAGCAGGAATTCGCTGACGCCTCCAAGGGCTACACCTTCGTGGCGCACCAGCAGGAAGTGGGCACCGGTTACTTCGACGACATGACCACCGTGATCCAGGGTGGCACCTCGTCCGTGACCGCGTTGACCGGTTCGACCGAAGAAGAGCAGTTCCACTGATCGACTGAGCACACGGCCACCGCGGCCCCAAGGAAGACCTAACCGCAGTGCCGCACAACAATCACGCCCCGACTGGTTCGGGGCGTTTTTTTGGCCTACGGAAAAAACCTGCCCTGACACAATGAAAACTCAACATGTGGGAGGGGGCTTGCTCCCGATTGCGGTGTGCCAGTCAACTCTTCAGTTACTGACCCACCGCAATCGGGAGCAAGCCCCCTCCCACACCGGGAAATGTGATCAGCCTGAAGGTTTTGCGCAAAACATTGACCTAGGGATGGTCTGAAGTAGCCATGTATTTCCCCGGCATACCACCTAGCGCAACTTTTAAACTCGCCAAATGATCAAAAAACAATCAATTCGACGAGTATTTCTTACGTTTTCGCCACCCGGACCC